>CAZKPP010000045.1:0-17780 GCA_964554665.1 uncultured Bacteroides sp. | reverse complement strand
AACCCCTTAACTCATTGAAGTTGAGGGGTTTTGATTTTTTCGGGTATAAACAGGGGAGAAGTCGGAGTGGTTAGGGGTGATATGGTGGTGGCGAAATGAAGCTTATTTAGCGTTCAAATAGTTCTTGGAGGATTTGGCCGACGGGGAGGCCAATGCAGTTAAAGAGGTAACAAACGCGTATGTCCAAATGAGAACATGTGCGCAATGGAGCATGGGTATTTTTATCTTATCCATAATTGCCATTTTTATGAATAACAAATTTCAGAATTAAAAAGGGTTACGGATAGATTCGGTTAGGGTTTGGAGTAGAACTTGCGGCGCTTAACTATGTGTCCGATTGCGAAAGCGAGCATCAAAAGGCCGATTTTGCCATGTATGCCTCCTATGGGGGAATGCGTAAACGTTGTCAGCCAATGAATAAATGTGATTATGCCACTTAAAAGAGTCAAAAGAGATAACCACCAGAGTATTTTTACCGGCACTTTTTTGCTTTTGCTAAATCGAGTAAACCAATTTTGTGTGCCAAAGTGTAAAAAAATATGCCACGCACATAACGACAGGAATATGATGCCACAGAAAATATGGAGCCATACGGCCAATGATATCTTACTACCGCATGCTTCCAACTGGATACCGGATGCCAAAATAAGGGCTAAGGTAAAAATCAGTATCCAATTACATATTTTTATTTTCTTGACTTTTTGCATAGCGCAAAGTTACGCATTTCCAGCGAGGAATCAAAGAATTACCTCGTTGAAAATGCGTAAGATGATGTGATAAAAATATAAGTTTATCAGTTAATGGTATTGGAGTTTTGGTTGTAGGCTTTTGCCACGCATTTCCATTCGCCGTTGAGTTTGAGCAGGAGCAGGAAGTCGGTGAAGTCGATGCGGCCGCCCCAACCTTCTTCAAGTACGCGAACAACGGCAACGGTTTCTTCTACGGCGAGCACGTCGATGCGGGCCTTGAAGTTCTCACCGGCGCCAACGCTGTCGACGTTACGATAAAACTGCTCGATTGAGCCGTGTTCCAGCACTCCGTCGAGCATCCCGAAAAGAACAGCATCTTCAGTAAAAAGCGTTTTGGCATATTCGCTGTTGCCTTCGGCAACGCTTTTGACAAACTTTTCAGCAGCCTTGGCAACTGCGTCATATTCCTTGATTTCGTCTCTCATATTAGTGAATTTTAATTAGTTTTTTTGTCACTGCAAAATTAGTATGGTATTTTGATAATTACAAGTACCGAAGAATTATTCGGTATTCTGATTTTCAGGAATATTTACTAATTTTGCAAGAAAATTACACAATATGGCATACGAAAAGAAAATTCCTGTTGACCTGGATTGCCCGCTTAGGCTTACCATGAGTTTGATTGAATCGAAGTGGAAATCATGTATTCTTGATGAACTCCGCAGCGGCGACCCGATGCGCCCGAGCGAATTGCACCGATGTCTTCCTGAGGCCGCGCCGCGGGTGCTTGACATCCAGCTGAAGGATCTGGTGGAGGACGGATTGGTTGGCAAGACGATTTTTCCGGAGCTACCTCCGCGTTCGGAATATACCATAACCGAACTGGGCAAGTCGCTGCTCCCCATCATAGATTCGATGCTTCGATGGGGCGAGGAGCATTATGCGATTTTTGAAAAGAAATATGGGAGGGGATAATAAAAAATGAGAGGCAGCGATGCTGTCTCTCATTTTTTTGCTTTGGAGAATTTTAGTCGGGGTGACAAGATTCGAACTTGCGACCACACGCCCCCCAGACGCGTACTCTAAACCGGGCTGAGCTACACCCCGAATGACTTTTGCTCTCAAAAGCGATGCAAAGTTAGGCAGTTTTTTTGAACTGACCAAATTTTTTTGAAACTTTTTTTGCGATGTTTTTAAAATTCTTTGTCGGCCAGCCATTTACGAAAACGCTCATAAATGGCATCTACGGCCTCCGGGGCCGGATGCACGCCGTCGGCGGCATAAAATTGCCAGTCGCGCAGCTCGTCGATTAGAATTTCGAAGGCGTCGAAATACTCTGCGCCGCGCAGCCGGTCGATTGCCATGTGCAGCGTGGCTTTCGACAGGGTGTTGCCGTGGAGGCCGTCGGCGCGGTGGCGTATGGGGCTCACCGTGAAGATAAAGCGTTTTTGCGGATAGCGGTCGATTATCGGCTGCCAAGCGTCAACAATTTCGTCAACCGACAGCCGTCGGCGCACAAACTCGCGCGCAGGCAGTTTGTGGCAGTTGCACACTACGCGCGCGTTGCGTTCAAACACGTAGGCCGTTCCGAACGTAATTACGATTATATCCGCCTGCTGCAGGGCCTGCTCGGCCACAGCCATCGAGCCATTGATTTTTGCCAGCGCCTCTTCCGGGGTAGGGGCCGCCAGGCGCGTGTGGTGGTCGAGCGACCTATAAAGCCCCTGCACCTCAATCAGTTCCTGGGCCGAATAGCGACGCCCGGCCTCAAGGTTTTCAATCGTGCGGGCGGCCGACAGCGGGTTATAAAGATTGCCGGTCGGGTTGATAACCGCGTCGAAGCCGTCGGCGGCCAAACGCTGACCAACCTCGGAGGTGAAACACGAACCTAACAGCAGAAACTTCATCAGAACATCTGATAATCAATGCTCAACACCTGAAACTCCGTGCGCCGGTTAATCTGATCGGCCGCATCCTGGTCCTCGGGGCTCAGCGTTTCAATAAACTCGGGTGTCAGCTCCGTACCTTCCTCAAACTGCGGATACTCGCGGGCGAGCTTCTTGGTTATCACCTTGGGGCGGCGTTCGCCATAGCCTTGCGGCTGCAGGCGGTCGGCCGTAATGCCCTTTGAAATCAGGTAGTCAATAACTGATTGCGCGCGGCGTTGCGAAAGGGCATCGTTGTATTCCTCCGAGCCCCAGCGGTCGGTGTGGCTGGCCATTTCTATGGTCACGTTGGGATTGTCGAGCAACATATTGGCCATTTCGTCGAGAGCCTCGGTCGATTCCGGGCGCAAGGTCGCGCGGTCGAAGTCATAAAAAATATTTTCAACAACCACCGGCTTGTTGATGCTCGCCAATATAAAGTCAACGCCATACTCCGCGTCTTCCTCGGCGGTGCCCGACGTAAACTCCTGGCGGGCGTTGAGATAGCCCTTGGCGCCGGCGAGCATGGTGTAGCTCACTCCGCGCTGAAGCGGAAAGCGAAACGAGCCGTCGTCTTTGCCCAGGGCTTTCTGGTTGGAGCCGTCGTTGCCGACAATGCGGATAACGGCGTTCTGCACCGGCTCTTCGTCGCGGTCGAGCACCCAGCCCGAAATCCATATCTGCAGCTCCGGCAGCTCAAAGGTGTATATGTGGTCGTAGCCTCGCGCGTCGCCGCGGTTCGACGAAAAGAAGCCGCTTTCTGAGCCGCGGGCATAGGTAATGCCGAAGTCATCGGCCGGAGAGTTCACCGGCCAGCCCATGTTTACGACGTTCCAGCCCCCCGACGGAGTCATGTCGGCGCGGAAAAGGTCGAGACCTCCCATGCCCGGATGCCCGTCTGACGCGAAATAGAGCGTCGAATCGGAGCGCATGTAAGGATACTGCTCGTTGCCCGGAGTGTTGATGAACTCCCCGAGGTTTTCGAGCGAGCCGGCGCGCTCCTTCAGGTTGATGCGCCAAATGTCGTAGCCCCCCTGTCCGCCCGGCATATCGGATGTGAAATAAAGCCAGTCGCCCGACGGGGAAACCGCCGGGTGGCCCACCGACGAAAGCGTGTCGGCCGTAACTTCAAACTTCTGCGGTGCGCTCCACGATGCCGACGAGCGCGACGAGGTGAAGATCTCAACCACTGTCGACGAGTTCAGTTCCCTGCGTGCGCGGGTCAGATACATGGTGTTGCCGTCGGGCGAGAAAGAGCACACGCCCTCCTCAACGTCGGTATTCAACTCGCCTTCAACCGCTTCGGGCTTTTCCCACTGTCCCTGCTCGTTTTTCTTCATAACCCATATATCGGGCTTTTTCGTACCGGTAATTTCCGAGCGGGCTTCGCCCTTGACTTTTTCGTTGGTGGTTGTGTAGTAGAGCCGGTCGTCGTCTTCGCCGCCAAACATCGGCGCATAGTCGCTGCGGCGCGAGTTCAGCAGCTTATGCTGGCGCACAACGTAGCGCGTCGGGTCCTGTTTGGCGCTCACGGCCGCCCGGGCGCCGGCGAGCCCCTGGCGAGCCCATTCGTCGGCGGGATTTTGTTCGAGATACTCTTCGTAGGCCTTGATTGCCGGAGCATATTTGCCCTCGGCGTGGAGCGAGCGCGCCAGCGCCAACACCGTTGTTGAATCGCCTACGCCATAGCGGATTGCGTTTTGATATGCCGCCGATGCGCGCGGAAATTGCGACAGCCGGGTGTAGCATTCGCCCATTTTCAGGGCCACCTCGCCACGCTTGGTGCGCTCCTCGCGTTTGGTCAGCTTATTGTAGACCTTGCGATATGTTCGCGAGGCGTCGAAATATTCCCCGCGGGCCATCTGCTCGTCGGCTACCGACAGCTTGGCCCCGGAGCATGCGCTTAAGGCGGCCGCCGCAATCAGCAGCCCCAATAGAAATTTCACTTTCATACCCATTTAACGCGCCCCGAGCTCTCTTTATTGCCCGATATTGTTAATTGGCGGGCGAGATTTGGCCGTTTCGCAAACTATTTGTATCTTTGCGCTATAAATCAATTTACTAAGCAATCATGAAAAGACTTTTAGCTATGGCGTTGGGAGCCTGGGCTCTCGGTGCCGCCGGTCAGGGGCTGATTTCCGACCTCCCTGTCGTTCATATAACTCTCGATGACCCCTCGGCCATCAATACCGAAACATACGTGACCTCAAACATGGTCATTGTTGATGCCGACGGCACCTCCACAACCTACGAGGGGGCCCGCCTGCGCGGCCGTGGCTCGGCCAAGTTCGCTCTCCCCAAAAAGCCCTATAAGGTTAAACTCGCCTCCAAAGCCCGATTGCTCGGCCCCGACGGTGCGAATGCAAAAAAGTGGAACCTTATGGCCCAGGCCGGCGACAAGACCTTGCTGCGCAACGCCGTTGCCTCCTACATTGCCCTGCAGACCGGTCAGCCCTTTGCTCCCGGCTGGCGCTTCGTTGACCTGACTATCAACGGTGAAAGTCAGGGCACATATCAGATTACCGACCAGATCGACATCCGCAAAAAGCGCGTGCTCATTACCGAGCAGCCCGAGGTTGTTGACGCAACCACCGACATTACCGGCGGCTACCTGCTCGAAATCGACGAGGACGCCGACGATAACGAAGGCACCGTAGTCACCACCTCGCGCGGCGTTAAGGTTACGGTTAAGTCGCCCGACGAAGATGTTATCGTTTCCGCCCAGAAAGATTACATTGCCGCCCACCTTCAGAAGTTTGAAGATGCGCTGTTTGCCGACAACTGGCTCGACCCCGCCGACGGCTATCGAAAATACCTGAATCTCGAATCGCTGGTGCAGTGGTATATAACCGCTGAATACACCGCCGAACCGAACTCGTTCCGCTCAGTGTATTTCTACAAGGATATGCAAGACGACCGCTTTACCTTCGGTCCGGTGTGGGACTTCGACTTCGCGTTCGACAACAGCGTGCGCTTCGGCTCGCGTCCGCGCGCGCTCATCGCCCAGGAAGGCCGCGGCGAAGAGTGGGTCTTCACCTGGATTAACCGCCTGCGTCAGGACCCGGCGTTCCACACCGAGGTCAACCGGGCATGGCAGAAGCTTGTGGCCGGCGGAATTGTTGACAAAGTCAATAAGTTCGTCGACGCTCAGGCCGCATCGCTTACTCAATCCGTGGCCCTCAACTTTGCAATCTGGCCCATAGCCGAAAAGGTCCACGACGAAGCCTTCCTTTTCCCCACCTACGCCGAAGGCGTTGAATTCCTCAAGCAAACGCAGGCCGCGCGTGCCGAATTCCTCACCGAGGCCTTCCAGACTCTGGCCGATGGCGGCACAGTGCCCGTTACCGGCGGTCAGGACTCCATAGACGAAATCGGCGCTGACAAACCCGGTTTGTCAACACCGATCTTTGACCTCCAGGGCCGCAGGGTTGTCAACCCCGTGCGTGGCCTGTATGTCAAGGGCGGCAAGTTAGTCGTGGTGGACTAACGCCTCTTCGATTTTAGCTTCAAGGTCGGCAGCCTGATGCAAACCTGAGGCACGCCATACCGGTTCTCCGTTCTGGAAAATAATCAGAGTAGGAACCGACTGCACACGATAGCGGTTTGCCAGTTCGGGGTTGCGGTCAATGTCGACCTTGATGATATTGGCTTTGTCGCCAACGTTGCTCTTGACCTGTTCAAGAATCGGCGCCTGCATTTTGCAGGGACCACACCAGGTTGCATAGAAATCGACGAGCGTGGGTTTAGCTCCACCAATGAGTTTTTCAAATTCTTCCATAGTCTAAATAGATTTAATTAGGTTTTACTATATAACATCCGTAACCCGCGTTTGGTTTCCACATTATGCGCCGAATTTTGCTAATCCTCGCCCTGCTCGCCGCTTTGGGCGTAGCCGCCAAAAATGACAACTTCATTCTTCGCGCCTATGTTACCCGCGGCGACACCACCGACTGGGTCGGCCTCGACTCCGTGGCCATCAATATCTCCGCGGTCAACGACACTGCCAAGATTCCTTTCAAACTCATTTCCGGCAACACCAAAGAGCAGTTTACGGAGAAAAACGGTGAAATCCGCGCTTTCGTAACCGCCAAGCCGGGCAAGTTCATGCTCACCCTCGACCGCGAGGGCTATGAGCCGCTGGTTAAGGAATTTGAGCGCAAATATGTTGACCAGACCGCAGTGTGGATCGGCACCCTGCGCATGGAGCGCCAGCGCCATAGGGAGCTCAACGAGGTTGAGGTCGTGGCGACCGCCATCAAAATGGTAATGAACGGCGACACTGTTGTTTACAACGCCGACGCCTTTAACCTGGCCGAAGGCTCGATGCTCGAATCGCTGGTCAAGCAGCTACCCAATGCCTCAATCAACTCCGCGGGCGAAATTACGGTCAACGGCCGCAAGATTAACTCGCTGCTGATTAACGGCAAGGACTTTTTCAACGGCGACATGGACGTTGCCATGAAAAACCTCCCCTCCTATACAGTGCAGAACATCAAGGTCTATGACAAGGCCGGCGAAAACGACTATCTGACTCAGGAGTCGCAGAAGCTCGACCGCGACGAAAACTCCGAAAACCTGGTTATGGACGTGGTTCTGAAAAAAGAATATGCCTTGGGCACCATGGCCTCTATCGAGGGCGGCTACGGAACGTCGAAGCGCTATATGGGCAAAGCCTTCGTTATGGGCTTCACCAAGGATTTCCGCCTTACGGTTTTCGGCAACTGCAATAACCTGATGGACTTCCAGACCGGCAGCGCCAGCGACGGCTGGGACCGCTGGAGCGGTTACGGTCGCCGCGGCGGTGATGGCCACGTAGAAACCGCCGGCCTCGACTATCTCTATGAACCTGATAAGGGAAAATTCAAGGCCAACGGCAATGCAACCGTCCGCATAGAAACGTTCGATGACCTCAACGACTCAAGGTCAACCCTGTTCTACCCGTCGGGCAATCTGTATAGAAACAGCGCGAACGTCAATAACTCCAAAGGCGTTTCAGTCAAAACCGACCATAGCTTCAACTATAAAGGCGAAGTGGTTTATCTCTATGCGCGCCCCGGATTTTCGTGGGACCGCAATAAGGACACCTCGGTGTCCCGCTCCGCAACTTTCAACGGTTTCCCCGAAGAGTCAAGCCGCAACGAAGCCCTCGATTCGGTCTTTGCCCGGCTGAAGTCTCAGCGTTATAACGACATTCTGCTCACCCGCCTGCGCACTGCCAGCCGGAGCGAACGCGATAACCTTACGGCAAAACTGAACATCGGGGCAGATATGCGCTTCCCCTCGGTCGCCGGCAGGTTCAACGTGTGGTCGGCGGGCAACTATAACCGCGTCAACTACAAGCAGTCATCGGTCTACTCGCAGGCCTTCGGTGGCGCCAATACCAATTCCGCCGAACCGGTCAACAACCTCAAATATTCCACCAACGGCCCCGAAACCGGCAAGTTCTCGGGTGGCGCGAGCTATAGCCGCGAGTGGTCGGACGTTGACGAAAAGCGCCGCAAATCGTTCAACCTGAACATAGGCAGCTCCTATCACTATACCTATACTTCTAAAGACTACGAACTTTTTACCGAGCCACTCGACTCAATCGACGCCATTTCGCTGTTGCCCTCGATGGCGCTACCCGCAAACGCCTTTGCCGACCCCGAAAGCACTTATAATTCCGTAACCAACGACCATAATATCGAATCCACCCTCGTTGCATACTATAGTTACGAATCAACCGCCATGGTCGACTCCGGATTCAATCCGCGGTTCAATATTAACTTCCGCCTCACCCATAAATATCGCTCCAACCACCTCGACTATAACCCGTTGGGCGCCGACCATGAGTCGGTTCTGCTCCGCACCAACAGCTTCTCACCCACATTCAGCATCGGCTTCGGCTCCTCCAACAAGCTATATAATACCGGCGCCTACCTGTCGTATTATACCAACACCGATCAGCCCTCGCCCGACTTGTTTCTCCGCAACCGCGTGTCGTCAAACCCGTTGATTGTTTACGCTTATAACGGCCATAATCTCAAGAACTCGCTGAACCACAGGGTGTACCTCAACGTATATCGCCACGGTCGCGCACAGCGCGGCGACCTTTACGCCTACCTTTCGGCAAGTTTCGACCAAAACCAGATCGGTTCGGCCTCGTTCTATAATCCGCAAACCGGCGTTACGACCTATATGCCCATGAATATCAATGGCAACCGCAATTTCAACGGCTATGTCAGCTATTACTATGAGTTCGGCCGAGACAGGCAGTTGAGCCTCGGGGGCAGCGTTAACGGCGGTCTGGTTCATAGTGTTGACTTCGTAACAACCTCAACCGAGTTCCCCGAAAAGTCAATCGTCGACACTCAATCCTACGGCATAACTTTCGGTTCGGCCTATAAGTTCAAGAACGGCTCGGTCGTTCGCCTGGATTTTAATCCGACCTGGCGCATTTCGAACGGCGACCGCGAAGACTTCAATACCATACGCGCCGGAGATTATACCGCCGTGCTTGATGCAACTGTTGAACTGCCCTGGAAAATGCAGCTGATGTCCAACTTCCGTGTGCACTGGTCGCGCGGCTACGACTTGGAAGAGATGAACCGTGCGCAATGTTTATGGAATGCCCAGCTGACCAAGTCGATTCTCAAGGGCAACCTGTCATTTACGCTCAAGGGCTACGACCTGCTCGGGCAGCTGCGTGACTATAGCCTGCGCGTAAACGCCCAGGGCCGCTACGAAAACTGGAGCAATCAGCTCGGCCGCTACGTAATGCTTTCGGTAACCTATCGTTTTAACAAAAATCCCAAGAAGAAAGACTGATGACTGTTAAGATTATAGCTGCCGTTTGCAGCAACGGAGCCATTGGCCGCGGCGGCGACCTGCTGTTTCATATTTCAGACGATTTAAAGCGCTTCAAGTCCCTGACCATGGGCCACCCGATAATTATGGGCCGCAAAACCTTTGAGTCTTTCCCCAAGGGGCCGCTGCCGGGACGTCGCAACATTATTATTTCCCGCCAAAAGGATTATGCACCCGCCGGAGCCGAGGTTTATGATTCACCCGAAGCGGCGTTGAAGGCCTGTGGCGGTTCTGACGAAGTTTTCGTTATCGGTGGCGGCGAAATCTACCGCCGGTTCATTGAGAAGGCCGACGAGCTGGAGCTGACCGAAATAGATGCAGCCCCGACCGATGCCGACACTTTCTTTCCGGAGTTCCCGCATAAGGTGCGCGAGGCCTCTGAATGGACGGATACGGAGCCGCGCTATCGGTTTGCAACCTACTGCCGTTAAGAAATCCGCGCCCAGTCCATGGTGCGGTCAAATAGCCGCGAGAGCGTAATCCGCAGAGTGGGGTAGGACGCCAATTGCGGGTCGGCGTCGAGCAGCCGCTCGGCCGCCGTGCGTGCCTGCTGCAATATGGGAGTGTCCGACACTAACGAGGCGATTTTCAGGTCGATGTGCAGCCCCGATTGCGCCGTGCCCTCAATGTCGCCCGGCCCGCGGAGTTTCATGTCTTCCTCGGCAAGCAGAAAGCCGTCGGTGGTCGATGTCATAACCTCCAGGCGGTGGCGGGTGTCGCGGCTAAGGTTCGGGCGAGACATGAGTATGCAGTAGCTCTGGTCGGCTCCGCGGCCAACACGTCCGCGCAGCTGATGCAGCTGCGACAGCCCGAACCGCTCGGCGTTTTCAATAATCATTACCGACGCGTTGGGAACGTTAACCCCCACTTCGATGACTGTTGTGGCCACCAGTATCTTAGCCTCGCCCGATATAAAAAGCTGCATCTGGCGATCTTTTTCGGCCGGCTTCATGCGGCCGTGGACCATTGCCACTCGGAAATCCTTAAACAGATGCTGAATATTGTCGAAGCCGGTCTGCAGGTCGTTGAGTTCGAGTTTGGGGTTCTCGTCGATAAGCGGATATACGATGTAGGCCTGCCGCCCCTGCAGCAACTGCCGGTGCAGGGCGTTGTAAATCTGTTGCCGCGAGGGGTCGTAGCGCAAAACCGTGGTTATCGGCTTGCGCCCCGGCGGCAGTTCGTCGATAACCGAAACGTCGAGGTCGCCATAGACCGTCATTGCCAGCGTTCGCGGAATCGGCGTCGCCGTCATAACTAACACGTGTGGCGCGATTGCCGCTTTCTGCCACAGGCGGGCGCGCTGTGCAACGCCAAAACGGTGCTGCTCGTCGATTACCACGTAGCCCAACTTGGCAAACTGAACGTTATCCTCAATAACCGCGTGAGTACCTATGAGAATATTGAGCGAGCCGTCGAGCAGCTGCTCGTGTATAATGTCGCGCTCGCGCTTCGGCGTTGAGCCGGTCAGCAGCTTAATGTTCAGACCGAGTTCGCCGGCCATGGCCGAAATGCTTTCGTAGTGTTGCGTGGCCAGGATTTCCGTCGGGGCCATCATGCACGCCTGGCAGCCGTTGTCGATGGCAATGAGCATGGTCAGCAGCGCCACCAGCGTTTTTCCGGAACCTACGTCGCCCTGCAGCAGGCGGTTCATCTGGCGCCCGGTGTTCATGTCGGAGCGGATTTCGCGTATAACCCTCATCTGCGCTCCGGTCAGCTTGAAGGGCAGGCAGCGCTCGTAGAATGAGTTGAAGTAGTGGCCGATTTTTGAAAAAACGTGACCGCGCAGGGCTGCTTTGCGGTTTCGGCCGTAGCGTATAATGTTGAGCTGCAGATAAAATAGTTCTTCGAACTTCAGGCGATGTTGGGCGCGCTGCATCTCAATCATGTTTGCCGGCCGGTGAATGGCCCGCAATGCGTCGGCGCGTGCCATCAGGCCGTTCTCCCTGACTATTTCAGCCGGCAAGGTTTCGGCAATGCGCGGGTTTGAGTTCAGCGCCGTAACCATCCAGGTGTGCATCTGGCGCGACGTAACGCCGGCATTGCGTAACCCCTCGGTTAGCGGATAAACCCCGCGCAGACCCTGGTGTTTCTCGGCCGAGGCCTCGGTGTCGAGCTCGGGGTGAACCAGCTGCCAGTGGCGGTTATACTCCGTCGGCTTGCCGAAAAGAATGTAGGTAACGTCGGGGTTCAGCTTCTTTAATATGCTGTCGGCCTGGCGGAACCAGACAACCTCAACCGCTCCCGTGCCGTCGCTGAACATGGTTACAAGGCGTTTTTTGGCGCCTTCGCCCTGAATAGACGCGGCTATAAAGCGACCCCTCAGCTGAATCATCGGCAGCTCGGCGCCTTTCAGGTCTGCTATCTTATAAATCTTCGAGCGGTCGAGAAATGAGGTCGGGAAATGCTCTAAAAGCTCGCCAACGGTTTCAACGCCAAGCTCTTTTTGGAGCAGGCGCGCGCGTTGCGGCCCTATCCCCTTGAGGTAGGTAATATTGGTCGACAGGTCCATTAACGGCTTTCGAGAATCACCTCGGCGATTTTCAAATCCAGAGGGTTGGTGATTTTAATATTCGTGGGGTCGCCGGCAGTCATGGCAATATCGCCGAACCCTGCTGCGGTCATAACCGAAGCGTCGTCGGTAAATGCGGGGTCGAAGGGGAGCGCGTAGGCCCGGCGCAGCAAGTCGGCGCGAAAGCCCTGGGGAGTCTGAACCGCGCGGAAATCCTCGCGGCGAGCGGGCGAACCGTCGGCGCACCTGAGCGTGTCGGTAACGGCAACTACCGGAATCGCGCCCTGGTGGTTGTCCAGCGCGTCAACAACTCCGCCGATAACCTCGGCGGTTACTAATGGCCGCGCACCGTCGTGAACCAAAATGGCGTCCGCGTCAATCCCTTCGGTGGCATCCAAGGCGTTTTTAACCGATTCCCAGCGGGTTTTGCCGGGAAGGGCGGTAATGGTACCCGCCGGCAGAATGTCGGCCCACTCAGGCGAAATCACCACTGCTATTGTTGCCTCGAGCAGCGCCTTGCGGAACTGCTCGATGGCGTGTAGCAGAACCGGCGTGCCCATCAGCTCGCAGAATTGCTTGGGAACTGACGCACCGAACCTGCTGCCAACACCTCCGGCGGCAATTATGACTATCGCCTTCATTCGCGCGGAGCAGTTGCCGAGTTACTTAATCAGCGACTTGAGAGTGTCGTAAAAGGCGGGGTCTTCGCCAATGGTGGTGTTGCGCACCTTACCTTCGGGGTCGATTATCAGTTTGGTGGGGAAGCCGCGCAGCGAGTAGTCGGCGCTCAGTTTCTTAACTGCATCTTCGTCGGCCCACACGTTGGTCCAGGGCAACTTATACTGGTCGAGAGCATTGAGCCAGCTCTCTTTAGAGTCGCGGCATGCAACGCCGATGAATTCAACTTTATCTTTCAGCGGACCGTAGTTTTCTTTCATCTGCGGGAAGCCCTTGATGCACCAGCGGCACCATGAACCCCAGAAGTCCAAAACTACCCATTTGCCGCGGAAGTCGCTGAGGTTAACGATTTTGCCGTTAGCGTCGGGCAAGGAGATTTCGGGAGCTGCCGAACCGTTGGCAATGCCGGGGGTGGGAGACTGGGCACAGGCCGAGAATGCCATGCCGAGGGTCAGTACTATTAGCGAGAACAGTTTTTTCATAATTATTTCTTTTTTAAATAGTTCCTAAAATATGAACGGCAGAATGGCCTTTTGGTTCAGCGGGCCGAATTCCGCATTGTAGCGTTTGTTGATTTTCAGCGCGCGGGGAGCAAGGTTGGCGAATGTCCAGAGCGCGAACACAGCACCCGCCCAGCTCCAGGTGAGGATGGCAAAGCCTACCCACTCCATGAACTCGCCCAGGTAGTTGGCCGAAGTTACGTAGCGAAACATGCCGCCGCGCGGCAGATAGTGGCGAGTGTCGCCAGGCTTGCGCAGGTTGCGAATAATGTGGTCGCTATGCAGGTTCGTGGCCATACCCCAGAAGAAAATGATGGTGCCGAGGATGAATTGCCACGAGCAGAGCCACGACGCCGGATAGCGGTCGGGCGCGCTGACATAGAAAATCCACCCGCCTTGCATTAGCGCATTCAACGAGTTGAATATCACGCCCATAAGCATAATTGCCAGCGGCATGCGGCTTTTGCCCTTCATCATGAAGGGGAATATAAACGACCGCTGAAAGTAGTGGAGCTCAAAAATCAGAAACATTGCCAGCGGAGCGATTTCGGCGCGTCGCGGCGAGAGCAGACATAGAATTAGCATGATGATAAACACCGGCGACTCCATCAGCACCCAGCCGAGTTTGTTGTTGACCGACGGGCCCCACTTCGGGCTATAGGCGATGCCGTAGCCGGCTTCGACTTTCAGCAGTGCCAGGAATACCACAACAGCCGTTGCGGCCATTGCCCAAAGGAAAACTCTAAAGTTTTCGGGTTGAAACAAAAAGAAATCCATCATGCAATCAGTTTTCCGTGCTCATAGAGATATTCCGGAGCAATATCTGCTCCGTTTTTCCAAAATATAGTGCCTTGCAAACCGAATTGAACGAATTGTTCCTTGTCTACAAGTTCTTTAAATGCAGGATATTTTAGCAACGGCGAAAGATCAACAGTTTTGGTTATGCCATCGCTGAATGTACACTGCAGGGTGTATTCACCCAAATATTCTACGTCAGTTACTGTTAATATCATATTATCTTGCTATCTTAGTTATTCGTTCGCCTTGTTGAGCTTTGTTCCAAAGTTCGAGAAGTTCAGCCTCGTGCCGGTCAATAAATTCGTTTATCAACTTAATGTGGCTTGATTTTGCACGGCCTTCAACCATTCTGTCTCCAATGTTGATTGTAAATTCCTTACCTCCATGTTTCACATGAATGTGAGGTGGATTATGGTCAAAAGCGTAGATGTATATCAATAATCCGTTAATTATGTATATTGAGCCCACTTTTTATTTTGTTAGTTTTGGCAAAATTACTGATTTTTTGTTAACTGTGCAACAGAATCGTTGGAAAATCCTGCAATTAGCAAAGAATCAGCCGGTGGAGAGAGGCTTGGGCCATGCGTTGGGCCGCTTTCTGCAGGTCGGCGGGCGATATTGCCGCAAGGCGTTCGGCGGTGCGGTCAATCGATGGCGGAGTGAGCCCGTGAAGAAACGCCCGCGCCGAGTTCAGCGCCCGCTGCTCCTTATTGTCGAGCGCCAGCGTGAGTTGGCCAAGATACTGGCGTTTGTAGGCCTGCAGGCGGCGCGGCGACAGCGGCGCGTCGGCCAGCCGGTTAAGGGTGGACCCTACCAGCCGCAGGCAGCGGTTAAGGTCGGAGTGGTCACACCCGAAATAAATTGTCATCAGCCCGCAGTCGGAATAGAGTGCTGTCGAGGCCTCGACCGTGTAAACCAGGCCGCGACGCTCGCGCAACTCCAGGTTGAGCAGCGCGTTCATGCCCGGACCGCCGAGAATGTTGACGGCCAGTGCGTTGGCCAGGCGGTCGGGGTTATGCAGCCCGCCAATCGAAGTGCCGAGCAACACGTGGGCCTGATGGCGGTCGGCAGCAATAGGTTCGTTAAACTCCGGAGCCACGGCCGGGGCCACGCGCGGCTCGGGAGTGCCCGTAGCCGGCAGGTGTGCCAGCGCGCGTTCAACGGTAGAAACCACCTTGTCGAGCCGCTCCGGCCCGAAATAGAAGTAAACCGAGTTACGGCGCGTAAAAGTGGCGCGCAGATAGTTTCGGCATGTTTCGGAAGAAATGTCGGCGATTGATGCCTTGGTTCCTAAAATATTGTGCGCTAAAGGATTGTTGCCGAACATCAGCTCATCAAACGAGTCATATATCGCCTCCGACGGCGAGTCGAGATACGAGTCGATTTCGTCGGCTATAACCTCGCGTTCAAGCTGCATTTTGCGCTCCGGAAACGATGCGTCTGCCGCCAACTCGCCTATCAGCATGGCCGACCGCGCGTGGTTGCCCGCCGGCGCTGCCGTGTAAACCGTGGTTTCCTCCTTGGTTGTAAAGGCATTGAGCTCGCCGCCTACTGCCTCCATGCGGTTGAGAATATAGGCATCCGATCGCCGGGTAGTTCCTTTGAATATGGTGTGCTCGACCATGTGGGCCAGCCCCCACACTGCCGGCGTCAGCTCGTCGCGCGAGCCGGCGTTGACCGTCAGCCCGGCGTATTCCGTGGCGCCGGGGGCGTAGGTGTAGGCCAGGCGCAAACCTCCGTCCAGGGTCAGCTGTTCGGTTCCGTCCATTGGCCGTTTTGTTTGATAAGGTTGATCAGGTGGTCAATAGCCTGGTCCTGGGGTATGTTCTTTTCAACGCATTGGCGGCGGTGGTAGAGCGAAATATGGCCTGCTGCGGCGCCTACGTAGCCATAGTCGGCATCGGCCATTTCGCCGGGGCCGTTGACTATGCAGCCCATAACGCCGATTTTCAGGCCGGGCAGGTGGGCGGTGGCGGCTTTGACCTTTTTGAGCGTAGCCTGAAGGTCAAACATCGTGCGCCCGCAGCTCGGACATGAAATAAACTCGGTTTTGGTTATGCGCAGGCGCGCGGCCTGAAGAATATTCAGCCCCAAAGATGCTGTGTCGGCTCCTTCGGCGTCGATAAATATGCCGTCGGCCATGCCGTTGAGCAGCATCGTGCCGAAGTCGGCCGCGGCCTTGAGGCTCAGGTCGGGGTCATCGGCGCGGTATTTCAGGCGCGGAATCACCGGGTTGTCTATTCCGGCGCGGAGCAGCCGATGGCGCATAGCCTGAATGAGGCCGACGCGGTTGGGGTCGTCGGAAGTCAGTATTATTACTGCGTCTTGCGCAATTTCGGGGAGCGGAGCGCTGAGGTCAGCCTCGATTTCTACCGTAGGGGCGTCGATCGGGTCAAGACCCCACACCACCGGCAGCTGACCGCCGCCAACGTTGGCTACGGCGCGCGAGGGTAGGGGGGCCGGAGCTATGGGGTCGAATCCGGGGGCATACTCCGCGGCAATCGGCTCTGCCTGAGCGCTCGGGGCGATGTGGTCGAGCAGCGCACGGGCCACGGGAACCTCCAGCTCGGGGTCTTCGCTGAGGCTCACGCGGATGGTGTCGCCGATGCCCTGATAGAGCAGCGCACCGATGCCTACGGCCGATTTTACGCGCCCGTCTTCGCCGTCGCCCGCCTCGGTAACTCCCAGGTGTAGCGGATATTCCAGACCCTCTTTGGCCATGGTTTCGGCAAGCAGCCTGACGGTCTGCACCATAACCACGGTGTTCGACGCCTTGATGCTCACAACAATGTTGTGGAAATCGTTGGCGGCGCAAATGCGCAGAAACTGCATGGCGCTCTCAACCATGCCGGCCGGGGTGTCGCCATATTTCTCCATGATTGCAGGCGACAGCGACCCGTGGTTAACGCCTATGCGCAGGGCAACCCCGCGGCGCTTGCAGATTTCAAGCAGCGGCAGCAGCGCCTGCTCGATGTCGGCTCCCGGGCGCACGAAGTTGCCCGGATTGATGCGGACTTTGTCAACAACTTCGGCACACGCCAGGGCTGCCGCCGGGTTGAAATGTATATCGGCAACCAGCGGAACGCTTACTCTCGGGCGAATCTCGCCCAGCGCCCCGGCCTCGCGTACGCCCTGCGCAGTCAGGCGCACAAGGTCGGCCCCCGCAGCGGCTATGCGCTCGGTTTGCGCTATGCTCCCCTCAACGTCGGTTGTCGACGTGTTGGTCATCGACTGCACGGCAATCGGTGCCGAGCCTCCTATGCGTACTTTGCCGCCAACCAGGGCCTGACGGCATGCGCGGCGGCGGTTGTTGAAAAGGTCCATCAGTTAGTTTTGAATTTATATTCGATTTTCGAAAGTTCTTCGTTGGCCTTGACTATTTTTGCCGACAGCCCGGCGCGATAGTCGTTGAGGCGAGCGGCAAGCTCGGGGTCTGACAGTGCCAGAATCTGAACCGCCAGCACCGCTGCATTCAGCCCGGCATTTATTCCCACTGTGGCAACAGCTACGCCCGGAGGCATCTGCACGATGCTCAGCAGCGCATCCTGGCCCTGAAGCGTCGAGTCAATCGGCAGGCCGATAACCGGCAGCGGAGTCATGGCGGCGATTACCCCGGGCAGGGCGGCAGCCATGCCTGCGGCGGCAATTATTACCTTCAGGCCGCGGTCGGCGGCGGTGCGCGCAAACTCCTCAACCTGCTGCGGCGTGCGGTGGGCCGACAGGGCATTCATTTCAAAGGGCACGCCCATCGAGTCCAAAAAGTCGGCAGCCTTGCGCAGTATGGGCAGGTCTGACGTCGAACCCATTATAATTGATACTTTTGCAGTCATTTTCT
>CAZKPP010000044.1:0-17794 GCA_964554665.1 uncultured Bacteroides sp. | reverse complement strand
GTTTGTATTTAAGTACAAGTAAACATTGAAACTCACAGAAAATGAACAGTCAAAATTTTCTTCAACGAAGAAGAATACTAAATCAGAAAATCATATTCAAATCTTTAAATATCAGCCATATAAGCAACACGAGTTTGTTTGTATGACTGGTATTTGATTTTTTCATGGAAAACGTTCTGTTACGACTGGCGAAAAACGGCTACCACCGGCTTCAAGGCCTCGCCCATAAAGGTGATAAAATCACTTGCCCCTGCTGCGGCAAAAAGTTTCGCGACCTGCGTCCTATCAATTATCAGGTCGGCTCCTGCTGGGTATGTTTCAGCTATCCGCGCACGCGGGCATTCAAACTGTTGCTCGACGACTATCTCCGCAACAAGGAGAGAGTGCGGTTTCTGCACATTGCACCCGAGGCCGTCCTTAACAAATGGCTCAGCTCAGATTCCCGCGTGGAGTATATTGCGTGCGACAAACGCATGGCAGGATATGAATATCCCGAAAATGTTATTGACGCAGACATATTGGCACTGCCTTTCGAAGACAATTCATTCGACTTCGTGTTGTGCAGCCATGTGCTGGAGCATGTCAAACGCGACCGGGTGGCCATCGGCGAGCTGTTTCGCGTTATGAAGCCGGGAGGTGAAGGCATAATTCAGGTGCCTATCGACGAAGACCTCACCGTTACACGCGAAGAAAGCGAGTCGGAAAACCTTACGCCACAAGAGCGCGAGCAACTATTCGGCCAGTTTGATCACGTAAAGAAATATGCGCGCGACTTTCTCGACCGCCTCCGCCGGGGCGGCTTCACCGTCACAGAAATCGACTTCCCCGCCGACCAAAAGCAAAAATACGGCCTAAACCCCAACGAACCCATCCTCCACGTAAAAAAATAAGTGAGTGTTTGTGGCGGGAGTGCCAACAAATTTTTGTATCTTTGCACCATAATATGTGATTATTGATGGCGCAGGCTATAAAAGATATAAATTCTAAACGTTTGCCCCTGGCTTGGGTTCATATCGCCGCGATTCTCGCCGTGACGGCCTGGGGCATGTCGTTTATCAATACTAAGGTATTGTTAGACAACCGGTTTACACCGGTTCAGGTCTATGTTTTCCGCTGCGCGATTGCCTACGTATTGCTGCTCTGCTTCAGTTTCAGGCAATTGCGGGCCCATAATTTGCGCCACGAGCTGCAGTTTCTGCTCTGTGGCATCTGTGGCGGCTCAATATACTTCGTGGCCGAAAATGCGGCGCTGCTTTATACAACGGCGTCTAACGTGTCGCTGATAACGTCGACGTCGCCTCTCATCGGCGCCCTTTTGGTGATAATCCTCTATAAAGACGAGCGGCCGACTCCGGGTTTCATTTTCGGCTCGGTGATTGCAATGCTCGGCGTAGCTATGGTTATTTTGGGCTCGGCAGCCTCCGAATCCACCGAGGCGGGAGTCGAACACAGTTATTTCGGCGACATTCTGAGCCTGTTGGCGGCGGTGTGTTGGAGTGTGTATGCGCTGTTGCTGCGCAACTTACAGGCTTTCTATTCGGCCACGGTTGTTACGCGCAAAACCTTTTTCTACGGGCTGCTGACCGCCCTACCCTTCATGCTTCTCGAACCGTCGGAAATATCGCTCCACACCTTTGCCCTGCCGCAGGTATGGACCAATCTTTTGTTTTTGGCCCTTGTGGCCTCTTCTGGCGCATTCCTCATCTGGGCATGGGTTATCGGCCGCATCGGAGCCGTTAAAGCGGGTAACTACCTTTATTTCCAGCCGATTTCTACGCTGATTTTCGGCTATATAATTCTTAATCAACAAACTTCGGTCGTTTCCTTCATCGGCTGCATCGTAACTATTGCCGGCGTGTATGCCGGCGAGCGGCTATCGAAGGAGCAGCGTCGCCTACATCATTAAGCCGCCACAGTTATCCAATGGAATGGAATAAACTTATATCCGACAAACGCTTTGGCCTTGAGGACTACCACAACCGCCGCGGCGAAACGCGCTCAGACTTTCAGCGCGACTACGACCGTCTGGTTTTTTCCTCGCCCTTCCGCCGGCTGCAAAACAAAACCCAGGTGTTTCCGCTCCCGGGGTCGATTTTTGTGCACAACCGCCTTACCCACAGCATGGAAGTTGCCTGCGTGGGGCGTTCGCTGGCCCGCGAGGTTGTAATCGGTCTTCGGCCGAAATACGCGGCCGAACCTTGGGTTGAAAAGCTCGCCGACATTCCTGACATTGTTGCGGCCGCCTGCCTGGCCCACGACCTGGGCAATCCCCCTTTCGGCCATAGCGGCGAAAAGGCGATATCGACATTCTTCTCCGAAGGTCCGGGAGCGGCACTGCAGTCGCAGCTCGCTCCGGCGCAATGGAGCGACCTCACCAACTTTGAAGGCAACGCCAACTCTTTCCGCCAGCTCACGCATCAGTTCAAGGGGCGCCGCCAGGGAGGGTTCGCCATGACCTACTCGATGCTCGCTTCCATAGTGAAGTACCCTTACGAGAGCCTCGCCGCCATCAAACCGAACAAATTCGGCTTTTTCTGCACCGAAAAAGACTCTTTCCGCCGCATTGCCGACGAACTCGGTCTCAAGCCCCTCGATGCGCCCGGCGGCCTGATGAACTATGCCCGCCACCCGCTGGTTTATCTTGTAGAGGCGGCCGACGATATTTGCTACGAAGTCATGGACCTGGAGGATGCCCATAAGCTCAAAATCCTCAGCCACGAACAGGTAATCAACCTTATGCTTAACTTTTTTGAAGGAGCGGAGCGCGACCATAAAGTTAAGGTTATGGCCACGATTGCCGACCCCAACGAAAAGGTTGCCTATATGCGTTCGTGCGTAATCGGTCGATTGGTAGAATGCTGCGCCGAGGCCTTCGTGGCCCACGAGCCGGAGATTCTTAACGGCACCTTCACCGGAACCCTCATCGATAAAATCCGCCCCGCCGAGCGCTCGGCCTACGAAGCATGCAACCGCGTTTCGTGGGACAAAATCTATTGCGCCCCCGACGTTGTTGACATCGAACTGGCCGGTAACCGCATCATAACTTTCTTGATGGACAAGCTGATACACGCCGTCCGCTTCCCCGAGCTGAACTATTCGCGCCTGCTGCTAAGCAAGGTACCCGAGCAATACGACGTGCATTCCTCCGACCTGTTCACCAAAGTGCAGGCCGCGGTTGACCATGTAGCCTCGATGACCGACGTTTACGCCCTCGACCTTTATCGCCGCCTCAACGGCCAAACCCTTCCTGCCGTATGACCCGAAAACTATTTCTAACGCTGATTATCTGCCTGACCTCGTTTGCGGTCCGGGGCATGACATATTCGCCAAGCAGCGTTCCCAACGTACACCTTGCCGACTCCACCCGCTTCGTATCCAACCCCGACGGCATCCTGTCGCCGGCAGCCGAAGCTCAAGCCAACGAACTGCTGCGCAAGCTCATGCGCGAAACCTCGGCCGAAGTGGCCTGCGTAGTTGTTGACGACATTACCGACGACCCCGACGAGTTCGCCACCGACCTGTTCCGCGAATGGGGCATCGGCAAGAAAGACACCAACAACGGCGTGCTCGTTTTGATTGCCAAAGACCGCCGCAAGGCCGTTATCCGCACCGGCACCGGAGTTGAAGGGCTGCTGCCCGACGGTTTGTGTGGCTCGATTATCCGCGCCAACATGATTCCCAACTTCCGCAACGAGGATTACGACACCGGCACCCTCGGCGCGTTGGCCGACATTTCGGGCATACTTTCAACCGACGAGGCCCGCGAAGAAATAATGAGCAAATATGCCAATAACGACGATGATGACCTCACCGGCGACGAACTGTTCAACATGTTTCTTGGCCTTTGCGCCATAGTTTCCGCCGGCGCCCTTATAATCTTTATTGTTGTTTACTACTCATCGCGCCGGAAAACCCGCTATCAGAAATATCTCGAAGCCAACAAGCTTTATTCGCCGCTGATGTTTGCATCATTCCTGACGCTCGGCATGGCCCTGATAGCCTTTATTCCCGTAGCGATATGGCGTCACCGTTTGCGCCGCGGCACACACCGTTGTCCAACGTGCTCAACCAAAATGAAACTCATTGACGAGCAACACGACAACGACTTCCTTACCAAAGCCCAAGACCTCGAAGAACAAATTGGCGCCGTTGACTACGACGTTTGGCAATGTCCCGCCGACGGTACTACGGAAATTATCCCTTACGTTCAGCGGTCGAGCCACTACACCGAGTGCCCCGTATGCCATGCGCGCACAATGCGCGTGGTCAGCGACCGCATAACGGTTCAACCCACAACAGTACATACGGGCATGCGCGTAGTAACGCGCGAATGTCTGAACTGCGGCTACAGCGACGATGACATTCACACCCTGCCCAAAGTCGCTCCGGTAATCATTGTTGGCGGAGGCGGCGGTTCGGGCCGTGGCGGAGGCGGCTTCGGCGGAGGCAGTTTCGGCGGAGGATTCACAGCCGGCGGCGGCGCAAGCGGAGGTTGGTAGCTATGAAACACATACTTATAACACTTGGCCTGATTCTTGTAGTAACCGTTTCTTCGTGTTCGTCGAAAAAAGCGGTTTCGGTGAGGCCCCGCGGCCCACAAAACGCATATATCATCAACTCTTCAAACAAAGAGGTTAAACACCTTATCGACGAGGCCCGCTCGTGGATAGGTACACCCTACGCCTACGGTCGCGCCGAAAAAAGGCGCGGCACCGACTGCTCGGGCTTCATCATGTCGCTCTTCAACAGCGTCTACCGCGTTCAGCTGCCGCGCTCCAGCGCCATGCAGCAGCAATTCTCGCAGCCGGTAAAGTTCGACCGACTTCAGCCCGGCGACCTGGTGTTTTTCACTACCGGCAAGAGCTCGTCGCGCGTAAACCATGTCGGGCTCTACGTTGGCAACGGCAAAATGATTCACGCATCCACCTCGCGCGGGGTCATGGAAAGCGGCCTCTCGGAAAAGTATTGGAAAAACAACTACCATTCTTCAGGTGCGGTTATCAATCCTAACCGTCAGGCGCCGAAAGACACTCAACTTGCCGTCACAACAAAACCGGCCAAGACCAAGAAATCCAAACCGACCAAACCGGCTAAGCAACAACAGCAGCCTCCGCAGAACGTGCCATCTATTCCGGCGCGAAACCTGCAGTCGCTCTATAACGCCCTCGACCAGCAGATTGACTCAATCTATGTTTCAAACCCCGAAATTTTCGATTGAACTGCTTGCGCCGGCCCGTGATGCCATGGTAGCAATCGCCGCCATAAATCATGGAGCGGACGCGGTATATATAGGTGCGTCGTCGCACGGCGCACGAGCTGCCGCCGGCAATTCTGTTGACGACATCGCCCGGGTGTGCGACTACGCCCACCGGTTT
Source organism: uncultured Bacteroides sp. (assembly GCA_964554665.1). Classification (GTDB taxonomy): domain Bacteria; phylum Bacteroidota; class Bacteroidia; order Bacteroidales; family Muribaculaceae; genus UBA3263. The sequence goes on along the minus strand of CAZKPP010000044.1, from coordinate 12,419 downwards.
CAGGCGCGGGTTTATGTTACTGTCAACACCCTGGTTTACGAATCTGAGCTGCGGGGAGTAGAGCGGCTCATAGGCGAGCTGTATCGCATCGGAGTGGATGCGCTGATAGTTCAGGATTTGGGCATTTTGCGCCTCGACCTGCCGCCGATTGCGCTACATGCCTCCACGCAATGCGACATCCGCACGCCCGAAAAAGCCCGTTTCATGCAGGACCTCGGTTTTTCGCAACTGGTTTTGCCGCGCGAATTAACGTTAGACGAAATCCGCAGGATGCGCAAGGCCGTTACGGTGCCGCTCGAAGGGTTTGTGCATGGAGCGCTGTGTGTCAGCTACTCCGGCGACTGCCGCGCATCGCTGCTCAACGGGGGGCGCTCGGCCAATCGCGGCGAGTGCGCCCAAATCTGCCGCCTGCCCTACGACCTTACCGATGGCAACTGCAAAAAGCTGTTTACTGACAAGCATTTGCTGTCGCTGCGCGACCTTAACCGCCTCGACGCCCTCGACGAGCTGATAGATGCAGGCATATCCTCGCTGAAAATCGAAGGACGGCTAAAGGATGAAGCTTACGTTAAGAACGTTGTTAGCGCCTACGACCGTGAACTTCGCCGCCTCGGGGTTCCGCGCACGTCGCTCGGGTTGGTTGAGCGGAGCTTCAACCCCGACCCCGAGCGGAGTTTCAACCGCGGATTCACCCGCCATTTCCTAACCTCGCCCATGCCCGCGGCGGGGTCGCTTGCCTCGTTTGATTCGCCCAAGAGCATCGGCCCGGAAATAGCGACTGTTGAAGCCGTAGAAGGCAAACGCATCCGGCTAAAGAACATTAAGTCAACTCCGGCCAATGGCGACGGTCTGTCATTCGTTTCGGCTGCCGGCACAGTGGGCTTTCGTGTAAACCGCTTTGAGCCACCGCATACGCTGATTACAGCCGAGGCCGTTACTGCGCTCAAACCGGGGACTAAACTTCACCGGAGTTTCGACAAGGCATTTTCCGACCTGCTCACCCCGGCAACGTCGGCCGTGCGCTATATTCCGCTTAAACTGACTCTTCGCCGCGCAGGTTCGCAACTGATTCTCGAACAAGCCGACGGAGTTGCCGCATGCATAGAGTTCGAAGCTGCCGAACCGGCTAAAACGCCTCAGGCCGAAGCGCGCCGCCGAGTTATCGCCAAATTGGGCAACACCGTATATCGCCTTGAGGAATTATCGGACCTGTTGGGCAACGAGTTCATTCCCGCCTCGGTGCTGACCACCCTGCGGCGCAGCTTCGTTGACACGCTCGACGCCTCGCTACGCAGCCGCTTCGAGCGGCCACTCCGCGCGCCGGAACTCGCCGAAGCAAAGTGGCCCGAGGGTAACAGCCTTGATTTCCACGCCAATGTTGCCAATTCGCTGGCCAAGCAGGTTTATCGCGACCACGGCGTCGACGGCACAATTGAAACCGCATGGGAAGTCACTCCGCCTGCAGGCAATAACCTGCCGGTAATGACCACGCGCTATTGCCTTCGCCGCGAAATCGGGGCGTGTCTGAAAACTCCCGCCGGCAAAAACCTGAAGGAACCGCTGACGCTGACATCCCCCACCCTGTCGTCGCCGCTGCAACTCTCTTTTGACTGCAAAAACTGCCAAATGAACATCTACAAAATTTCAAACCGATAAGTCATGGAATCAATCAAATCTCTTTATAAAATCGGTTTCGGGCCCAGTTCGTCGCACACCATGGGCCCTCGCAACGCCGCAACCGCCTTTGCCGGCTCTTATCCCGACGCCGTGCGCTTTGAAGTGACGCTCTACGGCTCACTGGCTGCCACAGGCAAAGGCCACCTCACCGACCGGGCTATCGAAGACGTGCTTTCGCAGGTAGCTCCCGTTGAAATAATTTGGGAACCCGATATTTTTCTACCTTTCCACCCCAATGGCATGCGTTTCCGAGCCTACGGACCCGAGAACAGGATTTTGGGAGAAATTACCCAATATTCCATTGGCGGAGGCGACGTTTTAAGCGAAGGCGAATCGCGCAAAAGCGCCGAACCGGTTTATGACATGACAACCATCGGCGACATTCTTAAATGGTGTGACTCCACCGGCCATTCGTTCTGGGAATACGTAGACAAGTGCGAGGATGCCTCGATTTGGGATTATCTCGCCGAGGTTTGGGCAACAATGAAGGCCGCAGTGCTCCGCGGCATCGAAAACGAAGGTGTGCTACCCGGCGGCTTAGGAGTTGCCCGCAAAGCCACGAGCTACTACATGCACGCTTCCGGCTATAATGCCTCGCTCAAATCGCGCGGCCTGGTTTATGCTTACGCTTTGGGCGTCAGCGAAGAAAACGCCGCCGGCGGCAAAATCGTAACCGCACCCACGTGCGGCTCGTGCGGCGTATTGCCCGCGGTGCTCTATCATCTCCACACCTCCAAAGGGTTCAGCGAACAGCGCATTCTCCGCGCGCTGGCAACTGCCGGGCTTTTCGGCAACGTTGTTAAACATAATGCCTCCGTGTCGGGCGCCGAAGTAGGTTGCCAGGGCGAGGTTGGCGTTGCCTGCGCCATGGCTGCCGCCGCAGCCAGCCAGCTTTTCGGCGGCACTCCCCGCCAGGTTGAATACTCGGCTGAAATGGGCTTGGAGCATCACCTGGGACTGACCTGTGACCCGGTTTGCGGCCTGGTGCAGATTCCCTGCATTGAGCGTAATGCCTACGCCGCAGCGCGTGCCCTGGATGCGAACCTCTACTCGGCGTTTTCCGACGGCCGCCACTCGGTAAGCTTCGACCGCATAGTCGAGGTTATGAAGCAGACCGGCCACGACCTCCCCTCAATCTACAAGGAAACTTCTAAGGGAGGCCTCGCAACAATTCACTGACCCGAATTGTTATAGATTCATGAAAACCCGCGTTTTAACTACCTGGCTGCTTGCGATTGCAGCTACCTTTAGCGCTTCCGCCGAATGGTGGGAAACACTCAACGACTCCATTCTCAATAGCCTGGAGCAACGAGCACTCGAAGCTAACTATAGTGTTGACAAGGCTATTCGCAGCGTAACCCTTTCGCAACTGCAATTGCAACAAACGCGGTCGGCCTACTACCCGTCGCTGAGTGTTTCGGCCGCCTACGGCAAACCGGGGCGCATGGATCCGAGCGTAGGCAATCTGCAGGCCAACGTAAGCTGGGAAATAGACCTGTTCGGACGTGTGCGCCAGAACGCTAACCGCGACCGCGCGCAGATTCGCGCAAGCCGTGCCGACCTGGATGGCGCCCGCATGTCGGTAGCCGCGGCAGTGGCCACGGCTTACGTCAATCTCCGCACAAACCAGTCGCTGCTGCATCTGCGCCGGCGTCTGGCCCGCGATCAAAAAAACGTTGCCGATATGGTTCAGGTGCGCTACGACGCCGGCCTTGCCGACCGACTCGACCTGGCCCAATCGCTGATGACCTATAACTCCACACTGGCAACAATTCCGCCGACACAAACAGCTATTGAGCAATCGCTGAACTCACTGGCTATTTTGCTTGGCGTTCAGCGCAAAGACCTCGACTCGCTGGCCGCCCACCCCGACACCCTCGAAAAACTCGATGTGCCCATCGTTCCCATCGAACTGCCGGTCAACGCCCTGCGCTCGCGGCCTGACCTGATAGCCGCCGAGGCTCAAATCGATGCGGCAGCCGCAGCCGTGGGCATTGCGAAAAAGGAATATCTGCCCTCCCTGACCCTCACCGGCAACATTACCCTCGAAAACCATCGCCTGAACCGAATCTTCTACGACGAGTCGTTTAACTATTCGGTTATGCCCACGCTCTCATGGACTGTTTTCGACGGTTTGAGCCGCAGAGCCGCGGTTGCTACTGCGCGCGAGAATCTGCGTATCGCTGTTGACACCTACAATGAAACCTTGCTTCAAGGCTTTGCCGAGGTCAATAATGCAATGATTACCTACAGCAACTGCATCGCCGCCCGCGACTGTCTGCTTGAAACCGTCAACCAGGCGGACCTGGCGTTGCAAAAGGCAATTGCACTATATAAGGTCGACCTGACAAACTTCACTTCGGTCATGCAGTCGCAGATGTCGGCCGTAGACTACCACACCCAGCTCATTCAAACCCGCTCGGAAGTCTATACCGCCTTCATCAACTTCCACAAATCCATCGGCCTATAACCCCACCGAATTATATAACGGATATAATCGGCTTCCCGAAGAATGCCGACAACATTGCGAGCGTGGCAAGCGTAAAGTTATGCTCACCGCTGAGCCACCGGGTAACTTCATTAGGTCGTTTTCCAACTGCATCCGCAAGTTGCTTACGGTTCAAACCTTTCTCTTTCATAAGAGCATCCAACCTGTTGGATATTGCAAAAGAAAGACGTGTTTCTTCCCTTTTGGCCAAAGGAATTTCATTGAATATTTCCGCAAGGTTAATATTTGCAGTTCTCATAGCTCAAAAGTCTTATCGGTTAAAATTTCTTTCTCTGTTATTTCTACATTTCCCAGACTAACTTCTCGTTTGAGAAGATTTTCGAATTTCTGCAGATCCATTACGTAGCCCTGAAGAGTCTCGTCCTCTTCATAGGTTTTGCTGTTTTTAACATCTCCATTCCCGAGCACAAGAATCTTGTCGGTAAGACGAAGGCAATATAAACGAAGTTTGGATTTAACTATAGGAAGGGCCACTACCGAATCGCGCATCTTACCCTCGGGCCGAAAATAGCGTTCTAAAGCACCATTTGATAAAATTTGTTCAACAAAACGCATTATTGTCTGAAAATCATTGTTCAGAACTGCATCATGACGGAACTTAGAAACAAATTTTTCAAATTCGCTCTTATCATCCGAAAGGAATTGAATAGTGTACATAGTGCAGCTTTCACTGCTGTTAACTAAAAGGAGTTCAACTTCGCTCATGGTTAAAAATCTATATTTTAATAACGCAAAGTTACGGAAAAAATTTGACATATATGTAAAATATTGGGGAAATTTTGGCTGTGAGGCCAAACATTACACTAAATTTTTCGTAACTTTGCAGTGCTTATGAAAAGAAAAATCTGCATTACCGGTGCTACCGGAACCATGGGAATGGCAACTCTCAAGCAGTTGGCGCCCCGCTCAGTAAGATTCGACATAACCGTTCTTGCGCGTCCTTCGAAACGCAACCGCAAGAAACTCAAACCGTTTATGAAGCTCGATGGCTTCAAGGTTGTGTGGGGTGATCTTACCAACCTCAACGATGTTAAGGCAGCAGCCGGCGATGCCGATTACGTTCTTCATCTTGGCGGCATGGTTTCTCCGTCGGCCGACTGGTATCCTGAAAAGACTTTGAAAGTCAACGTTGAAGCCGCGCGCAACGTTGCCCGCGCCGTTCTCGAAGGCTCGAAGCCCGACACCGCAAAGGTTGTTTACATCGGTTCCGTGGCTGAGCTTGGCGACCGCCGTCCGCCCCACCACTGGGGACGTACCGGCGACCCGCTGATGCCCTCGGTGGCCGACGCATACGCCGTTTCAAAAATCGAGGCCGAAAAGGCAATTGTTGATTCCGGGCTTAAAAACTGGGTTGTATTGCGCCAAACCGGCATTCTCTATCCGGGCCTTCTGCTTAAAGGCAGCGACCCGATTTCGTTTCACGTGCCGCTGCGCGGCATGCTCGAATGGGCTACCGACGAAGACTCGGGCCGACTTATGGCCAACGTTTGCGAGGCCAATGTGCCCAAAGAATTCTGGAATAAGTTTTATAACATCGGTTCCGGCGAAAGTTTCCGCCTGACCAACTACGAGTTTGAGCAACTGCTGCTTCAGGCCCTCGGCTGTCCGTCGCCCGAAAAGGTTTTCAACCCCGAGTGGTTCGCAACGCAGAACTTCCACGGCCAATGGTATCGCGACTCAGACCGCCTAGAAGAACTGGTGCATTTCCGCAGCAACGAAACGTGCGACGCCTATTTCCGCCGTATGCGCCGCATGTCGCCCTGGTATTTCCGTCTGGCTCCACTTGCTCCGGCCTTCCTGATTAAGGCAATGATGAAACTCGTTGCCAAACGCAAGACCCTCGGCACCCTATGGTGGCTTGAAAACAACGACGAACGCCGCATCAACGCCCACTTCGGCTCGCGCGAAGAGCAGGCAGCCATTCCCGGATGGAAAGAACAAACCCCCGAGCTGGCAAAATATCCGGCCGGAGAGCCGCGCGGCCATCGTCTTCCTCCGGCCGACAAGGGGCTTGACCACGGCTACAATGAGTCGAAGCCCGCGTCGGAATGGACCTTGGCCGACATGCAGCAGAAAGCCGCTTTCCAAGGGGGTAAATGCCTGTCGGAAACCATGGTGAGGGGCGACGTTGCAACGCCTCTGCTCTGGCAGTGCGGCGAATGCGGCGAAAAATTCAGCGGTTCGCCCACACTGATTCTCCACGGCGGCCACTGGTGCCCCAACTGTCTGCGCAAGCGAGTGCTCAATGCATAATCAGGCCGAGCTCATAAAATCTCTTTACCGCCGTTTTCGCCGCAAATCGGCAAGTCTCGACGGCAGGCATCTCGACCTGCTGTGCGATAACATCGTCGATCAAAAAGGCCTTGAACTGGACGACGACTGCATAGTCTTCACCTCCATGCCCGAGGATGCCCCCTTGCGGCGCATACTTCTCGACAACATCAACGGCGTCGCCGAGCTGGGAGCAACGGTGGCGATAGTCATGCACTCGTCAATAATATTTTTCAACCGCCTAACCCACGAAACTACCGTTAACCTTCGCCTCTAACCCGGCGAAAGAGGTCAACGTAGGCGCGGGCAATGGTTTCCGCCGAGAACTTCCGCTCGACAGATTCACGAAGTTCGGTCGGATTCACCGAGCCGCTCAAAGCCCATTCAATTCCGCGAGCTATCGACTCCGTGTCGCCAAACGGGGCGAGCCAGCCGGTTTGCTGGTGCTCTATGATGTCAACCTGCCCCCCGCGGTTAAAGCTTACGGGCACCGCACCCGATGCCTGCCCTTCAATAAGGGTCATGCCGAGGGTTTCGTAGTGGGCGGTCGAGAGCATTACCTGAGCGCGCGAGCAAAGGTCGGCAACCTCGGCTGTCGACAGCGGGCCCATCAACTTATAGGGCAAGCGCAACCTTTGCAAGGCCTCGGTATTGCGTATATCTCCAAAAAATGCAACGTGTGCGCCCGAATCGGGATTGAGGCGATTAAGGGCATCCACGGCCAGATCCAAGCCCTTAATCGGGTTATCGAGCCTTGCAGCCCCGAAAATTATAAGGCCGGGCTCTTTTTTGCCAATACGGTAGTTTTCAAGAGGGAAGACGTTGGGAATCACCGTGCACGTGCGCTCGGCTAACAGCGAGGACTTGGCAGCCTGCTCGGCCAGCCAGCGGCTGACGGCAACGAAGGTGAGCCCGGGCAGGTGGCTATACATCTCTCCTTTGCGACGCCAAACGCGGTGCGACAAATCGTGGGCACCACGCATCGGCCGGGAAATCATCGGGCACTGCCCGCACTCGGCCTCAAACCTGTTGCAGCCCAGCGAATAATGGCAAATGCCGGTCATGTTCCACATATCGTGCATTACCCAAACCAAGGGAATCCCCGACTCGCCGAGCCGGCGAATATCTTTCAGCGAAAGCATGCCCTGGTTAATCCAGGCCAGAACAACCACGTCGGGCTTCCAGGCCAACACATCGTTGACTATCCCGACGTCGCCGAACGAAGCGGTCGATACCTTAAACAGGTTTTGGCGGTTAAGACCGTTGCCGATAAATATTTCGAGCCGCTCCTTGAGGAACGACGGCCTGCGCTCGCGCTTACCATCCAGGGCAAAGGGCTTGACATCCTGACCTATGGCACGCAGGCCATCGACCAGATGCTGCGTAACAATCGCTGCACCGCCAACGCTGTAAGATGTGCTCAGAACCGCTATTCTCATCTTTTATGAATCAAGGGGATATTCTCGAATCGCAAAATAGCCAGCAAATATATTATCAGCAAAGGCGTGCGCGCCGCCATTGTAAGCCACTGATTATCAAAATCCACAAGCCGGCCCAAACCATAAAGGGCCAATGCCCCGAAGAAGTATGCGCCGATGCGCCCTACAGGATAGCGCAGCGGAAATTTGGCGCGGCCCACGAAATAGCTCGCCAGCATCATGGCCCCATAGCAGGCAAAGGCGCCCCAGGCGCAGCCCATATAGCCGAAGCGAGGCACAAGCAACACGTTCAGCGCAACCGTGACCACCAGGCCTCCCAGCGAGAACCACGTGCCCCATATAGTTTTGTCGGTCAGCTTATACCACAGCGAAAGATTATAGAAAACGCCGAAAAACACGTCGGCAATCATAACCACCGGAACCACCTGCAAGCCGGAGCGGAAGCGCTGGCTGATGAAATTCTGCAGAATGGGCATATAGAACATCACCCCGAGGAAAATCACCATAGAAAATATCACGAAAAACTTCATGGCCGAACGATAGGCCTCGAAATTGTCGCCCCCCTCGCGGCGGTTCTGCGCAAAGATAAATGGCTCGTAGGCATAGCGAAACGCCTGGGTGAACATCATCATTACCAGCGCCACTTTGCAGCACGCTCCGTAAATGCCTAACTGCGCCATGGCGTCGGCCTTGTCGGCAACCAAATAGGGAAGCAGAATCTTGTCGAGATTCTGGTTCATATTTCCGGCAATGCCCAGTACCAGCAGCGGAAATGAATAGGCGAGCATACGCTTCAATAACTTAGTGTCGAGCACCCAGCGAAAACCGGTCAATTCTTTCAGAAGCAGCGGCACAACGATAATCGACGCGAGCATATTGGCAAAGAAAATATAGCCCACCCCGATTTCCGGATTATATATAACAAGGAAGAAAAACAGATTCAGACCAATATTGATAGCAATGCCCACGCACTTGAGCGTTGCGAACTTCAGCGGCCGCTTCATGTAGCGCAGATAGGCGAACGGAATCGACGTGAACGCATCAACGGCCACTGTTATGGCCATCATCATTGCATACGACGGATGTGCTGCCACATCGAGAGCCTCGCTGACCGGCCTCAGGAAGATTGCCACCAAAGCAATAAACAGAGCCGAGGTCACGGCCAACGAAAGCAGCGACGTTGAGTAAACCCTCATCGGTTCGCGGGTTTCCTTACCATTGATAAAGCGGAAAAAGCCGGTTTCCATGCCGTAGGTAAGAATAACCAGCAGCAGAGCAACGTAGGCATACACGTTGGTAACCACACCATATTGCCCGGTTGTGAGTTTAAAGGTATAGAGGGGCACGAGCAGCCAGTTCAGAAAGCGCCCCACAATGGAGCTCAATCCGTAGATAGCCGTATCCTTAGCCAGAGATTTTACGTTAGCCATTATATATCGGTTTATATTCAACGGCAAATTTAATCAATTTTTCAAAAAATCGCCTAATAATTTCAGTTTTTTAAACCAAAGGCATACTTGAGGCGTTCTGAAAGTATAAAAAATAAATTTAACGTTTCAACCATACTTATGAAAACAAACAGAATCATTTTGTTCGCCGCAGCCGGCATGGCGTTGCTGGGTGTGGAATCATGCGGTCTTAAAAAAGAAAAAATCACCGAGCAGCCACCTGTGAAGGTCGACGTGCTCGCAGTTGCCGACCAAGGCATTGCTTCAGGCCGCAGCTATTCCGGCACAGTAGTTGCCGGCGATGGCGCAAACATCAGTTTTTCCGTTCCCGGCACAGTTAAGGCCGTTTATGTTGCCAACGGCCAGAAAGTACAGAAAGGCCAGCTGCTTGCCGAACTCAACTCCGAAACTCTTCAAAACAGTTATAATATAGCGCAGGCAGCCCTGGCCGAGGCCGAGGACGCCTATAATCGCTTTGAAGAACTCCATAATGCCAACGCTTTGGCCGACATGAAATGGGTAGAGGTGCAAAACGCACTGAAAACCGCCCAGAATACGGCCGACGCCGCCCGCCGCGCCGTTGACGACGCTAAAGTCTATGCGCCCGTAAGCGGCACTGTTGCCAACAAATCCATCGACCCTGGCCAGAACGTGGTGCCCGCAATTCCGGTCATGAGCATAGTTGCGCTCAACAACGTTAAGGTTGCCATTTCGGTTCCTGAAAACGAAATCTCCGCCCTGGCCGAAGGCACTCACGCCGACATTACGGTCGATGCCCTCGACAACGCCATGATTTCAGGCACTCTGACCGAAAAAGATGTTGTTGCCGACCCGCTGACCCGCGCCTATACGGCAAAATTCCGCGTTGACAATTCCGCCGGCAAACTCCTGCCCGGAATGCTCTGCACCGTGGCCATGGCGGCCGACACTACCGGTTCCGCATCGCGCGCCATAGTGCTCCCGCCCCAGTCGGTTCTGCTGGCAGCCGATAACTCCAACTTCGTATGGCTGGCCAAGAGCGGCAAAGCCGAGCAGCGCTTCGTCAAGGTAGGCACCCTCACCCCCGAAGGCATAGTTATTGCCGAAGGTCTTGCCGCCGGCGACTCTGTAATCGTCGCCGGAATGCCCAAAGTAAGTAACGGAACCCCTGTAATCGCCCAATAAACCTGCCGCTATGGAACCAACTACTTCTAACTGGAAGCCGGCGCCCATAGTGGCCCTCGGCATGAAATATCGCAGCGTAGTAGTTCTGATTGCATCAGTTCTGTTTGCATTCGGCATCTATGCGCTGGTTGTAATGGACAAAAACGAGTTTCCGTCGTTCACCATCCGCGAAGGCGTTGTTGCCGCCGTATATCCCGGCGCCAACGTTGAGCAGTGTGAACAGGAAGTGCTCAAACCCCTCGAAGACTACGTGTTCTCCTATAAGGAAGTCGACAAATCGAAAACCTACGCCAACGTTACCGACGGCATGGTTATGATGTTCGTGGAGCTCGACTCAGACATTCAAAAAACCACCGACTTCTGGAATGAATTCAAGCATGGCCTGGAAGCCCTGAAGCTCAAACTTCCCGCCGGAGTATTAGCGGTTGAGGCTATCAGCAACTTCGGCGACACATCGGCGATTTTGATGACCATGCAGAGCGAACAGAAAACCTATCGCGAGCTCGGCGACTACATGGACGACCTCAAGGACCGTCTGCGCTCCATACCGTCAATTTCCACTATGGATGTCTACGGCCAGCAGGGCGAACAGATAGCCGTTGAAATCGACCCGCAGAAACTGTCGAAATACGCCATCAAGGAGTCGACACTGGCCGCAACCCTCATGGCTAAAGGTTTCCAGACCACCGGCGGCTCACTCAAAAGCAACACCTACACTCAGCCGATCTACGTTGAACGCTCGGTCAACTCCGTGCTCGACCTGCGCGACATGATTGTGTTCTCCACTCCCGACGGCTCGGTTGTGCGCCTGGGCGACATTGCCGACGTGCGCAAGGAATATCCCGAACCTTCGAGCTACATTACCAACAACGGCACCAAGTGTATCCTCCTTTCGATTCAGATGAAGGATGGCAACAACATCGTCGACATGGGTAAAGCCGTAAACAAGGTACTCACCGAGTTTAAAGCCGAACTGCCCCAGGACGTTACCATGTTCAGCATCACCGACCAGCCGGTGGTTGTTAACAACTCGGTCAACGACTTCCTTCGCGAGCTACTCATCGCGGTAGTTGCCGTGGTAGTGGTTATCATGCTTCTGCTCCCTATTAAGGTTGCACTCATAGCGGCCGCAACCATCCCGGTGGCGATTTTCATATCGCTGAGCCTGTTCTACGCATTCGGCATAGAGCTAAACACCGTAACCCTCGCCTGCTTGATACTGTCGCTCGGCATGATTGTTGACAACTCCGTGGTTATTATCGACGACTACGTTGAACTCATCTCGGAAGGCGTTGACCACAAAACCGCCACTCTCCGCTCCGGCACTGAATTCTTCAAGGCGATTTTCTCGGCAACACTCGCAATATCGGTTACCTTCTTCCCCTTCCTCCTCACGGTTAAAGGTATGTTCCGCGACTTCCTCAACGACTTCCCCTGGGCTCTGACCATTATCCTGATGGTTTCGCTTGTGGTTGCCGAACTGATAGTGCCGTTCGTGCAGTATAAGCTGATTCGCCAGCCCATCTATAAGCAGGAACAGGAAGCCGTTGCCTCCGGCAAAAAGAAATTCTCGTTCTTCGTAGTGCTCCAGAAAGGCTACGACAAACTTATTACCCTCTGCTTCAACTGGCCGAAAACCACAATAGCACTCAGCGTAGTATTCGTAATTATTGGCGGCTACCTGTTTATTTCGCGGCCGATGCAGCTCATGCCTATTGCCGAACGCAACCAGTTTGCGGTTGAAATCAACATGCCCACCGGCACTCCGGTTGAACGCACCTCAATCGTTGCCGACTCGCTCGAAGCGATTCTGAGCAAAGACCCGCGCGTTGTCAGCATCGCCAATTTCCACGGCTGCTCGTCGCCCCGCTTCCAAACCACCTACGCTCCGCAGGTTGGCGGCCCGAACTT
>CAZKPP010000043.1:1982-18060 GCA_964554665.1 uncultured Bacteroides sp. | reverse complement strand
TGACCCAGGTGGAGCGGCTTGTTGGTGTTGGGCGACGAGTATTCGACCATAACCAGCGGCGACTCGGGAGTTGCGGCGGTGATGCCGTAGTCGGGGGTTTCGAGCACATGGGCCAGCACGGCGTTCCAATATGTCGGCTCAATAACGATATTGAGGAAACCCTTGATAACGTTAAATCGGTTAACGGCAGGTTCGTTATCAACCAGCCAGTTGCCGATTTCGGTGCCTACCTGTTCGGGGCTTTTGCGCGCGGCTTTGACCCAGGGAAAGGTTACTATAGTCAGGTTGCCCTCAAACTCCTTGCGGGTTGCCTGAGGCACAATGCTTTCGGCCGGCGCATCAACTCCGTAGAGTTCTTTAACGGCGCGACTTACGGCCTGAGCAATAATATTATCTACAATCATTTGTGAGAAAAACTAATTTTATACCCCGCAAAGTTACGAAAATTCCCGTTCTTAACCAAAAAGAGGTGTTTCTTATGTGATTTATGTGGCGTATGTGTTATTTTTTGCGGGTGTTGCGGCGGGCTGTTGACATTGCTTCCTTTACACCGCCGTTTTGTATAAAATCTTGTTCAAGGCTTTTCAGCACTTTGGCCAACATCGCATCCAACTGACATATCAGCGTAAGCATTATATTCGCCACCGTTTCGTCAGTTCTGAGCTTACATTTTTCAACAAAATCAGCCGAGTCGCCGTGTGTCCGGCAATAATTGCGAACTGCGTCAATCCTCGAATCACCCAAAGGCCAGATTTCGTATTCGTTTTGACGAAGAAAATCCGCATAATCCTCCTTCAATTCACGAATCGACCCACGCGCAACTCCAATTAAGCGTATACACATCTCTGCCGAAACCGTATTGTCGCTTGAACCTTCAACTATGTTTTGTTTACACGACCGCGCAGCCTGGCGCATCTGGTCAACTGTCCGCGAATTCTTGGGCAACGCCCTGCGGATAAACAGCTCCGTTACATCACACACAATAACGGACTTGCGATATACGCTCCAATTGGAATAAGAGCCGGCGATTTTCAAAAAGGAATTCATAAAACTATAAAATGTTGCTGATATGAATTACATAAATCACATAAATCACATAAATCACATCAGCAACATAAGTCAGTTATTTATCGGAATCAGTCGTCGGCGTGGGTGGCGGCGTAGGCAGCAAGCAGCTTGTCCTGAACGTCGCCGGGGGTGAGCTCGTAGCCGCTGAAGCGCATGGTGAACGACGAGCGGCCGCCGGTAATGGCACTCAACGCGGTTGAATAAGAGCTCATTTCCTTGAGCGGAACGCGGGCTGAAATCTTTTCAAAACCGTTTTCGGAAGTCATGCCCATAATTATGGCGCGGCGTCCCTGCAGGTCGCTCATAACGTCGCCCATAACGTCGGCGGGAACCATAACGTCAACATCGTAAACAGGCTCCAGCACCTTCGGGTTGGCGTTGCGGAAAGCTTCGCTGAAGGCATTGCGGCCGGCCAGACGGAAGGAGATTTCGTTGGAGTCTACCGGGTGCATTTTGCCGTCGTAGATGCAAACACGCACGTCGCGGGCATAACTGCCGGTCAACGGACCCTGTTCCATGCGGTCCATGAGGCCTTTGACAATCGCGGGGATGAAGCGGGCGTCGATAGCGCCGCCAACGATGCAGTTCACAACCACGAGCTTACCGCCCCAAGGCAGAGGCACTTCCTGGGTGTCGCGAACGTTCATTTTGAACTCCTGGTTGCCGAAGCGATAGGTGTCGGGGGCCGGCATGCCTTCGGTGTAGGGTTCGATAATCAGGTGCACTTCGCCGAACTGGCCCGAGCCGCCGCTCTGCTTTTTGTGGCGATAGTCGGCGCGGGCGGCCTTGGTGATGGTTTCGCGATAGGGAATCTTCGGCTCTTCAAACACGATAGGGAGCTTATCGTTATTTTCAACGCGCCATTTAAGAATGCGCAGGTGGAATTCGCCCTGGCCCTTAATCAGAATCTGCTTGAGTTCGCGGCTCTGCTCAACAACCCATGTGGGGTCTTCTTCGTGCATACGCGTCAGAATTTCCATCAGCTTTTCGGAGTCGCTTTCGGTTACGGGGCGCACCGCGCGGGTATATTTGGGCTCGGGATAGCGGATAAAGTCGTAGGCCCAGTCGCAGCCCTTGGCATCGAGGGTGTTGCCGGTGCGAACGTCTTTGAGCTTAACGGTGGCGCCTATGTCGCCGGCACAGAGTTCATCAACCTGGGTGCGAATCTGGCCGCAAACGGTGTAGAGCTGAGCAAGTCGCTCCTTGGATTCGTCGCGCGACACGTTAGTCAGGTCGGCACCTGCCTTGAGGGTGCCGCTCATAACCTTGAAGTATGAAACTTCGCCGATGTGCGGCTCAACGGAGGTTTTGAACACGTAGAGGCTGAGCGGGCCGTTGCTGTCGGGTTTAACAACCGTGCCGTCAGTAGCCTGCGGGGCGGGCATTTCTTCAACGAAGGGAACTACGTTGCCGAGGAATTCCATCATGCGGCGAACACCCATGTCTTTGGCGGCGCTCACGCAGAACACCGGATATATCGAGCGGTCAACCAGGCCCTTGCGGATACCTTCGCGCATTTCGTCTTCGGTCAGATGGCCTGCGTCGAAGAATTTTTCCATGAGCGATTCGTCGTTTTCGGCAGCAGCTTCAACCAGAATTTTGTTGAGTTCGGTTGCGCGCTCCATTTCTTCGGCGGGAATTTCGGTGATAGTGGGCACACCGCCGTCGGGACCCCACTGATATTTTTTCATCAGCAGCACGTCGATCATGGCATTGAAGCCCGGACCACACTGCAGCGGATATTGGATTTGCACTACTTTGGGGCCGAACACTTCGCGCATCTGTTCGATAACGTTTTCATAGTCGGCCTTTTCGCCATCGAGCTGGTTTATGGCGAATATCACGGGCTTTTTCAGCGACGAAGTGGTGCGGAAAATGTTTTGCGTACCAACTTCAACGCCATATTGCGCATTAACAACGATAACGCCCGTATCGGTAACGTTGAGCGCGGTGATTGCCGAGCCAACAAAGTCGTCGGCGCCGGGGCAGTCAATAAAGTTAAGTTTCTTTCCAAGGAATTCGGCATAGAATACGGTAGAGAACACCGAATAGCCATATTCTTTTTCAACGGGGAAGTAGTCGCTGACGGTGTTACCGGCATCGACCGTGCCGCGGCGTTTTATAACTCCACACTCATAGAGCATAGCTTCTGCGAGTGTGGTTTTTCCGGAGCCCTTGCTACCGAGCAGGGCAATGTTTTTAATTTCTTTGGTTTTGTAGACTTTCATTCCGGTATGGGGATTTAAGGTTGGTTATTTAAAAATTCATGATTTAAGATGCCCACAAGTTACGAAAATTTCCGCGAACATGTGCAAGTTCGGCCGTATGTTTTAAAACATATCGGGTAAAAACACAATAAAACGCCCCTGCCGGCCGTTAAAATTACGTAATCACATTTATAATCCCGACTGCCTATGACAGAATCATCTACTCCTACTCTTCCGGCGGCCTCCGATGTTGCCAACCAACAATCGCCGCGGGCAATCACCCTTTCAATCATCCGCCAGTTCGCCCGCGCTTATTCCCCCTCCGGCCTCGCCTTCAGCTAACCGCTGCCCGCCCCCGGAGGGGCTATTTTTTTACCCGCACGGCACCGGGCCGCATGAAATTTTGAGGATAGGGGGAATTTTTGTAACTTTGCAGGCGATGAAGTGCGTAAAATCGATTTTTGCAGCTTTGGTTAGCACACCGCTTCTTATAGGATGCGGCGCAAACCGCCAATGGACCGTGCCCGACAATCTCCACCAAGGCGATGCCCAAACCATAGTTGGCCGCGCGGCCGACGCCGGCGCCCTCGACCGCCTGCTGGAAGCCGCCGAAAATACGGTTTTCGACGTTGACGAAGAGCGCATGGCCGAGCTGCTACGCGCAGCCCTCGCCACCGGCAAACTCTCCGACTCCCAAAAAGCCACGGCCGAATGGATGCTCCACGACGTTTGCGAAGTCAACCCCCGCGGAGCCATAGCCGCCGATTTCCGCTTCGCAACCCCCGAAGCCTCGGAAAACACCCTGCTTTCGTTCCGCCCCGGCGAGCCGCTGCTGGTTATGTTCTATAACCCCGACTGCGGCCACTGCCGCGAAACCATTGACCGGCTGCGCAACTTCCGCAACCTGCCGCAGGTGCTGGCCGTGTGCATCGAAACTCCCTATAAGCGCTGGGAGGCGACGCGCACCGGGCTGCCCGAGAACTGGATTGCGGCCTTCGACCGCGACGACGTAATGGCCAACGATATTTATATGATCCGCCAGATGCCGTCGATTTATCTGCTCGACGGCGACCGGCGCATTGAGCTGAAAAATCCGGCCATAAGTGTACTTAAAGAACGTTTCGACCAATAATGACTACGGCTCAAATCATAGGGTGGGTACTGATTCTCGGCACAGCGGGCAACGCCGTCTACGGCGGTTGGCGCGGTGCAATATCGCAGGCAGCCACCGTTTTGAGCTTTCTGATCGGCCTTGTTGGCGCGCAGCTGTTTGGCCCGGCTCTTGCCGCCAAACTTCAGCTGCCGTCGTTTCCCTGCTACGCAATTGTTTATATCCTCTGTTTTTTAGTGGTCAAGCTGATAACCCGGGTTCTTCACCTGACGGTGAAAGTGCTGTTGCTTCAGTGGCTCAACCGCCTGCTTGGAGCAATTATCGGGGCTATTACCTGGCTGCTGGTAACTTCGCTAATCATAAACCTGTTAATAATGTGTGCCCCCGAAACCACGCTGTTTTCCGCCCCGTTCTCGCAATGGACCGCGGCGTTTGCTCCGCGCCTGTTCGGGCTCGCACTAACCTTATATAACGCATCATAAATGGCTAATTCCGACGACGAACTGCAAAGAATCTCGGACCAGAACGACGACGATTATAAATATGGCTTCTTCTCCGGCGATGTTGAAACCGACATCATCCCCGCCGGCCTCAACGAAGAAGTTATCCGCCTTATATCCCGCAAAAAGGGCGAGCCCGACTGGCTTTTAGACTTCCGGCTGAAAGCCTTCCGCCACTGGCTGACGCTTACGCCGCCGACGTGGGGCCACCTCAACATGCCCGACATCGACTTCCAGGCCATAAGCTACTACGCCGCTCCCCGCAAAAAAGAAGGCCCGAAAAGCCTCGACGAAGTAGACCCGGAGATTCTCAACACCTTCGACCGCCTGGGCATACCCCTTGAAGAGCAGAAACTGCTTTCGGGCATGGCCGTCGATGCGGTCATGGACTCCGTGTCGGTAAAAACCACCCATCAGGCCAAGCTGGCCGAATTGGGCATCATTTTCTGCTCGTTCTCGGAGGCGGTCAAGGAATATCCCGACCTTGTGCGCAAATATTTAGGCACGGTCGTGAGCTATGCCGACAACTTCTACGCCGCGCTGAACTCGGCGGTATTTTCCGACGGCTCGTTCGTGTATATTCCCAAGGGTGTGCGCTGCCCCATGGAGCTGAGCACCTACTTCCGCATCAATGCCGCCGGCACCGGCCAGTTCGAGCGCACCCTGATAGTTGCCGACGACGATGCCTACGTTTCTTACCTCGAAGGATGCACGGCCCCGCGACGCGACGAAAACCAGCTCCACGCCGCCATAGTCGAAATCATTGCCGAACAGCGCGCCGAGGTTAAGTATTCAACGGTTCAAAACTGGTATGCCGGGGACCGCGAAGGGCGCGGCGGCGTCTACAACCTCGTTACCAAGCGCGGCCTTTGCCGCGGCGAACGCTCGAAAATTTCGTGGACCCAGGTCGAAACCGGGTCGAGCATAACGTGGAAATATCCGTCGTGCGTGCTCTTGGGCGACGATTCCGTAGGCGAGTTCTATTCCGTGGCCGTTACGCGCCACTATCAGCAGGCCGACACCGGCACCAAGATGATCCACCTGGGCCAACGCACGCGCTCGACCATAGTCAGCAAAGGCATATCGGCCGGCCATAGCCAGAACTCTTACCGCGGACTCGTTTCCGTGGCCGCCAATGCCGACGGCTGCCGCAACCACACCCAGTGCGACTCGCTGCTGCTGTCGCCCACCTGCGGAGCCCACACCTTTCCGGTAATCGACGTTAAGAACCCCACTGCCATAGTTGAACACGAAGCTACCACCTCCAAAATATCGGCCGACCAGCTGTTTTACTGCAACCAGCGCGGAATTCCGACCGAAGAGGCCGTGGGACTCATAATCAACGGCTATGCCAAAGAAGTGATGTCGAAACTGCCCATGGAGTTTGCCGTCGAGGCCCAGAAGCTCCTGGCATTAACTTTGGAGGGCGCCGTAGGATGAAACTGCTTGTCCGCATACTCATTGCAATCGTCGCGGGCATCGGCGCCGGCTACATCATGCCGGTCTGGGGCGCCCGCCTGTTCATGACCTTCAACGCGATATTCTCGCAATTTCTCGGATTCATAATCCCGCTGCTGATTCTCGGCTACGTGGCCCCCGCCATTGCCGAAATCGGCTCCAAGGCGGGCAAGATGCTCGCCGTAACGGCGCTGATAGCCTACGCCATGACCATGGCCTCGGGCTGGTTTGCCTTCGGAGTCAGCGCCTGGGCCTTCCCCAAGCTGATAACCTCCGGCGGAGCGGTAGAGGCCCTCGAAGCCCACGCCGCAGCCCCCGAGGCATTCTTCACCGTCGAAATACCGCCGCTGTTCGGGGTGATGACCGCCCTGGTCCTGGCCTTCGTTATGGGCCTGGGCATGGCCTACTGCAACTCGTCGGCCCTCAAGCGCGGCTTCAACGAGTTTCGCGACATTATTTCGCGCACCATCATGGGAGTGATTATTCCGCTGCTGCCAATCTATATTTTCGGCATTTTCATGTCAATGACCATGGAGGGGCAGGTGGGCCGCGTAATGATGACCTTCGTCAGCATTATCGCCATAATCTTTGCCATGCACATAGCCTTGCTGCTCGGGCAATTCACCATTGCCGGCATCGTTGACCGCCGCAACCCGCTCAAGGCGCTGAAAACCATGCTACCGGCCTACTTCACCGCCCTCGGCACCCAAAGCTCCGCGGCCACGATTCCCGTTACGCTGCGCCAGGTCAAAACCCTGGGCGTCAACGAGTCTACGGCCGGCTTCGTAGTGCCGCTCTGCGCAACTATCCACATGTCGGGCTCCGCGCTGAAAATCACCTCATGCGCCCTGGCCCTGATGATCATGCAGGGCATGCCGTGGAGCGTAGGCCAGTTCGCCGGATTCATAGCCATGCTCGGCATAACCATTATTGCCGCCCCCGGCGTTCCGGGCGGCGCAATCATGGCCTCGCTGGGCCTGCTGTCGTCGATGCTCGGCTTCTCCGAATCCGACAACGCCCTGATGATTGCCCTCTATATTACTATGGACTCCTTCGGCACCGCCTGCAACGTCACCGGCGACGGCGCCATAGCCCTCATAATCAACCGCATATTCCCCACTCCGCCCGCCGGCACCACCACAGAATAAATGGAACATCTGATTTACGCTTTAATGCGCGGCTTCGCCATCGGCGTGCTCATCTCCGCCCCCATGGGCCCGATCGGCATGCTGGTTATCCAGCGCACCCTCAACAAGGGTCGCTGGCCGGCATTCTTCACCGGCATCGGCGCGTCGATTTCCGACCTTTTCTACTGCATACTCACCGGCGCAGGCATCGCATTTATAACCGACTTCATAGCGTCGCAGCAACTGCTGCTCCAGATTTTCGGCTCTATAGCCATTGCCCTATTCGGCATATACCTATTCCGCAAAAACCCCGCCAAAGACCTCCGGCGCCCCGACGTTGCCGAAGCCAACACCTACTGGAAAGACATCGTAACCGGCTTCCTGCTCACCGTTTCCAACCCGCTGATACTCTTTTTCATCATCGGCCTCTTTGCGCGGTTCAACTTCCTGTTGCCCGAATTCAGGTATTATCACTACATTGCCGGCTATATTTCAATAGCCGTGGGCGCCCTCACCTGGTGGTTCCTCATAACCTTCCTGGTCAACAAAATGCGCACCCACTTCAACGTGCGCTCCCTCTACCTGCTCAACCGCATCATCGGCTCCCTGCTCATCCTCTTCGCTGTAGTCGGCACCTTCACCGCCCTCGTCGACCTGTAACCCCCCGGGAGTGTGGGCAGCTTCAGAGTTCAGTCTCGTCAGATCTGCCCTTTGTGATCGACTTGCGGTTTGCCTTCGACTGTAGTATTTTCCAAAGAACTCTCTAATTCCTCGATTGTTGGAATCATGCCATCAATCTTTTCAGGATAAAGTTTCGCAAGGTCGTATTCAGAGATACCAAGCGGTTGACTACTCGCTTCGAGTGCGTATTGTGCCACAACACGGTCTTTTTCTTTGCATATCAGCAGACCAATAGTTGGATTGTCTCGCCCTTCTTTGCGAAGAAGATGATTGCATGCAACGATATAACCACCCAACTGTCCGGCATCTGCGAAGGCCAATCTTCCTATCTTGACCTCAACAACTACGTAACAAGAAAGATTTAAATTGTAGAATAACAGGTCAATAAAATTTTCCGTTTCGCCGATTTTTAATCGGTATTCTTTCCCAACATATGCAAAACCGGTTCCGAGTTCTATCAAGAATTTAGTGATATTAGCGAGAAGTGCATCCTTCAAAATTCGTTCATTGTATTTCCCGGTAATACCCGTAAAGGCAAAACTATATGGATCTTTGGTTAGTTCTTGGGCCAAATCGCCGGTAACCTCCGGCAACGTTCGAGAGAAATTTGTAAGAGCCTTACCCTCTCGGGCATACAGGTCTGATGCAATAAAATGGTCCATCATAGCGCGACTCCAGCTGTTTTGAATGGTCTGACGCATGTAGAACATAGCCTTTTCAGGAGCATCTGAGAACTTATCCAAAAGGTGCGTGTGATGGCCCCAGGGCACCGAATATATGGCATTCATAAATTGTTCAACAGCTTGTTGGACAATTTGCATATCCCGTGATGTCTGCAACTGTCCGGCAACTTGTTGGACAATTACATCTGACTGAGGAACATCTTTAACGATAGCCTCTTTCAGTTTCTTCAATTGCTTACTATAGAGTAGATAGAACTTCCTGGCATAATACAGATTTGCGCGCGACAAACCTGTTGCATCCGGCATTTCCCGCTTTAGGTCTACAGCCAAATTGGGTATCACCTTTTCTCCCCAACGTTGCTCAACTTGCATCTCTACGATGTCACGCCCAAGATCCCAATAATACTGAATCATCTCTTGATTCACCTTAACTGCAGCTTTAATCTGACTGCGACGGTAGCGCTCTTTGAGCTCTTGAACCCACTTTCGATATTCGGGATCTAATATTGTAATTGATTTTGCCATTGCTGTTAGCCATTTTGGTTGCCAAGTATGCAAATTTAGCAATTTATTCCGACATGAGCAACCTCAAGGTCAAATAACGATGGTTATGTTGTAAAAATACAAATTCCCCCGGAAAATGAAAATTTGCGGACGTTCACCCCGGGGGTGTGGGCAGCTTGCCCACACGCTTACGCGACGCTGCGCGATGGCGAGCCGCCATCGCCCCCGCAAGTGGACGCTTTTAATTTTATTGAATATCAGCCAATTAGACTTGGCAGTTGTAGATTTGTGAAAGAAATTTGGGGAAATGCTTGACAAAGGGGGGTGAAATTTCGTAACTTTGTAGCCTATTATGAAATCGCGAAAAGGCTTTTCGTCGGTCAGCGTGCAGCTGACGGCAACTGTTTCCGTAGCCCTGGTGCTCCTGCTCCTGGGCATGGTTGCCACGCTCGCACTGGCTGCTCACCGCATCACTACCGACATTAAGGAACACATGGGCTTCGACGTTGTTCTGGCCGAACAGTCGAGCCTCGACGACATCAACCGTTTTAAACAGCTCTTCAGCAACGCCCCTTACGTTGCATCGTTCCGCTACTATTCGCCCGAAGAGGCCAACGAAACCTGGCATCAGGAAATGGGCGAGAACCTGACGGAGCTGCTCGATGTGAACCCCTTCCTGCCCGAGTTTGAAATCAACGTCAAGGCCGCATACGCGTGTGCCGACAGCCTCGACAAAATCATGCTGCCCCTGGCCGAGATGCCGGGAGTGGAGCAGGTCAACGGCCACACGGAGATTGTTGACCACGTTAACCGCAACCTGTCAACAATAATGATGATTCTGCTGATAGCCGTGTGCGCGCTGCTGCCAATATCTTTCGTGCTGATTAACAATACGGTGCGCCTGACCATATTTTCGCGCCGCTTCACCATCCACACCATGAAGCTCGTTGGCGCCTCGCGCGGCTACATACGCCGCCCCTTCCTGTTGAGCAACATGCTGCAGGGGGCGATTGCCGGGCTGATAGCTTCGGGCGCAATTATCGGCATATATTTCTACATCTGGAGCCTCGATGCGTCGGTGCGCGGCGTGGCTTCGGTTGAAACCCTCTGCATAGTTTGCGCGGCCATGATGGTCATCGGGCCGCTGCTCTGCCTGTCGGCCGCGGCCTTTGCGACCCAGCGCTATCTCACCATGAACTACGATGACCTTTTCTAACTAATAATTATGGCTAAAAAGAACTCGCAACTCGACCCCGAGAATCCGGCGCGCTTTCCGCTGGTGAAAGCTAACTTTATATTGATGGCGATTGCGGCTGCCGCAATTGTTATCGGCTTTCTGCTGATGCTCGGGCCGTCGACCACCGCCGCCGGCTTCGAGCCCGACATTTTTTCGACCCGCCGCATAGTAGTGGGCCCCACGATTTCGTTTCTGGGCTTCCTGTTTATGGCTTTTGCTATCATTTACCGTCCTAAAGACCAAAAATAAGATTTAAGCATGGATTGGCTTGATGCACTGATTTTGGGTATCGTTCAGGGCCTGAGCGAATATCTGCCTATTTCGTCGAGCGGACACCTCGAGATTTTCAAACAGATTCTCGGCATGAACCTCGACCCCGACGCGTCGCTTGAGTTCTCGGTGATGCTCCATGTTGCAACCGTTCTGTCGACCATAGTTATTCTATGGCGCGAATTTTATCCGCTGCTGAAATCGTTCCTCACTATTCAGCGCGACGACAACTTCTTTTATGTGTGTAAGATTCTGCTTTCGTGCATACCCGTAGGCATTGTCGGCGTGCTGTTCAAGAAGCAGATTTCGCAGCTTTTCGACGGCAACCTCACCGTTGTTGGCATCTGCCTGCTGGTAACCGCCGCGCTGCTGGCCTTTGCCTATTTCACCCGCACACGCGAGATGCTTGCCAACCCCGGCAAGCCGCAGGGCCGCGAAATAACCTGGGCCGACGCCTTTATTATCGGCTGCTCGCAGGCAATTGCCGTGCTCCCCGGGCTTTCGCGCTCGGGCACCACAATCGCCACCGGCATTCTTTTGGGCGACAACCGCGCCAAGGTTGCGCAATTCTCGTTCCTCATGGTCATCATTCCGATTTTGGGCGAAGGGCTGCTCGATTTGAAAGACCTGTTGCTCCCCGATGCAGTTGAGGCCACCGCGTCGGTTGCGGTAGGCGCCGTGCCGATGATTGTAGGCTTCGTGTCGTCATTCCTGGTCGGCTGCGCCGCCTGCAAATGGATGCTCAATATCGTCAAGAAAGGCAAGCTGGTTTGGTTTGCCGTTTACTGCGTGGCCGCCGGCCTGCTCTGCCTGCTCTGGTAAATGGATTTCGTTAGCGGACAGATACTGAAGGTTGACAAACCGCTTCACTGGACCTCGTTTGACGTTGTTAAGCGCATACGCGGCGTGTTGACGCGCCGCCACGAGTGTAAACGCTTCAAGGTTGGCCATGCCGGCACCCTCGACCCGCTGGCAACCGGAGTGATGCTCATCTGCACCGGTCGCGCCACCAAACTCATAGACCAACTCCAGGCCGGCGAAAAGGAATATGTGGCCACAGTCCGCTTCGGCGCCACAACTCCGAGCTACGACCTGGAAACGGAGATTGACCGCACCTACCCCACCGACCACCTTACCGCCGAGGCCATCGAGGCGGTGCTGGGCCGTTTCCGCGGCCCGATTATGCAGGTTCCGCCGGTATTTTCGGCCGTTAAGGTCGACGGCAAGCGCGCCTACAAAATGGCCCGCAAGGGCGAAGCTCCCGAGCTGAAAGCCAAGCCCATAGTTATCGGCGAGCTTGAGCTGCTCGACTTCGACCCGACCGATTGCAGCGCCCGCCTGAGAATTGCCTGCAGCAAAGGCACCTATATCCGCGCCCTGGCCCGCGACCTGGGCGAAGCGCTCGGCTGCGGCGCCCACCTGACGGCGCTGCGGCGCACGCGCGTAGGCTCGGTGTCGATCTACGACTGCGCCGACGTCCGCACCCTTATCGACAATCTGAAAACAATCACCATAGAAATTCCCAACGACAATACAGATAAATGAAACTCAGCCAATTTAACTTCGACCTTCCTCAGGAGCTCATTGCCCAGTATCCGCTGGCCGAGCGCGAAGACGCACGCCTGATGATTCTCAACCGCAAAACCGGAAAAATCGAACAGAAACTCTTTAAAGATATTATCGATTATTTCGGCGACGGCGACGTTATGGTGTTTAACGACACCAAAGTGTTTCCCGCCAAACTCTATGGCAACAAGGAGCGCACCAACGCCAAAATCGAAGTGTTTCTGCTGCGCGAACTCAACGCCGAGCATAAGCTCTGGGACGTTCTTGTTGAACCCGCACGCAAAATCCGCATAGGCAACAAACTCTACTTTGGCGACGACGAAAGCCTGGTGGCCGAAGTGATTGATAACACCACCAGCCGCGGACGCACGCTGCGTTTCCTTTTCGACGGCTCACACGAAGAATTCAAAAAAGTTCTTTTCGACCTCGGCTCAACCCCGCTGCCCGACCATATTGAACGCAAGCCCGAAGAAATCGACAGCGAAATGTTTCAGACCGTCTATGCCGAAAAAGAGGGCGCGGTAGTTGCCCCCGGCGCCGGCCTCCACTTCAGCAAAATATTGATGAAGCGCCTCGAAATCAAGGGCATAAACCTCGGCTTCATGACCGTTCACTCCGGTTTGGGCACTTTCCGCGAAATCGACGTTGAAGACCTGTCGAAACACCGCATCGATTCCGAAGAAGTTATTGTTGACGACAACCTGGTTGAAATGGTCAACAAGGCCAAAGATGCCGACAAGCAGGTATTGGCCGTGGGCACATCGATTCTGCGCGGCATGGTTGCCGGCGAAAGCATGGGCGGACACCTCAAGAGCTTCGCCGGCTGGGACAACAAGTTCATTGCGCCCCCCTACGACTTCGGCGTGCCCACGTCGCTGGTTTCGAACTTCCACCTGCCGCTGTCGACCATGCTGATGATGGTTGCGGCCTTTGGCGGCTACGAAAACGTTATGCGCTGCTACGAGCTTGCCGTAGAGGAAAAATATCGCTTCGGCACCTACGGCGACTCGCTGCTGATTCTCTAACCCGATTATTCCCAACATTCTAATAACCATAAGAATATGACAAACCCCAAGACCTATCTCGACCCCGCCGAGGAAAAAATGCAGCTGGCAATCGCCTACCTCGACGAATCTTTGAGCCATATCCGCGCCGGGAAGGCCAATCCGAAGTTGCTCGACGGCATCCGCGTTGATTACTACGGCTCCGCCGCCCCGATTTCGAACGTTGCCAACGTAAGTGTGCCCGATGCCCGCACCATCGTAATCACCCCCTGGGAAAAATCCATGTTCAAGGAAATCGAAAAGGCCATTATCAACTCCGAGCTCGGCATTACCCCCGAAAACAACGGCGAGGTTATCCGCCTGGCAATTCCGCCGCTAACCGAAGAGCGCCGCAAAACCCTGGTTAAGCAGAGCAAAGCCGAAGCCGAAACCGCCAAGGTTAGCGTTCGCAACGCGCGCCGCGACGCTATCGAAGGCCTGAAAAAAGCCATTAAGCAGGGCATGCCCGAAGACGTTGAAAAAGACGCCGAAAACCAGGCCCAGAAGCTCCACGACAAGTATCTGAAACAGATCGACGAACTCTTCGCCGCCAAGGAGAAGGAAATCCTTACGGTTTAAGTGCGCCGACTAACTGTTGCATTCACGGCGGCACTCCTCTGGATTGCCGCCGCGGCTGAAATGCCCGTAGCCAAAGCGCTGCGCACGGCTCCCGCGCAAGTTGTGATGCCCGTGGGCCAGCGTGCCGTGCGCGACCTGCTCGACTATGCGTCGGCAGGCATGCTGTCGCGCCCGGTAATCAACGCCATGGGCGGCGAAGCGAGCATCCTGGCCATCGACTCTACGCGCCTGGAGCTGCAAACGGGCCCGGGCCGGGTATTGACCGTGCAGATGATGCCGCTGAAAAAAGATTCGGTAATCTGCGTTATCGAAACCATTAAGAGCGACTTTGCCGACTCGCAGCTCAAGGTTTATGACCGCAACTGGCAGCCGCTGCCCAAACTCTGGTCGGAGCCGGCACCGTCGGCCTGGGGAAAGGTTGACGCTCAGGAGGCGCCCATAGTCATGGCCGAATATTCGCTCGACCCCGCCTCGGGAATCCTTACCCTGACCAACACCTCCGAAGAGCGCGCCAAAATGCGCCCCGCCCTTCGCTATCAATGGAGCGCCAAAGGCTTTAAGCCCATAACCGATAAATGAGCTCGCCAACACAATATTACTCTCTGCTGCAACTTCAGGAGCTGCTGCGCGATCTGATAGCGGCATGTCCGATGTCGAAAAACGTCTGGATAGTCGCCGAGCTGTCAGACGTTCGCGAAAACGGCGGCCACTGCTATATGGAGCTGCTGCAGAAAGACCCCGAAACGGGAGCCACCGTAGCCAAGGCCCGGGCCACAATCTGGGCCAACGTCTGGCGCGGCATCCGTGCAAGATTCCTGAGCGAAACCGGCCAGGCCTTCCGCTCGGGGCTGCAGGTTATGGTTTGCGTAACCGCAGGCTATCACCCGCTCTACGGCATGAACCTCAACATCACGGCCGTAAATCCGCAGTTCACCCTTGGCGAACGCGAACGCCGGCGCCGCGAAATTCTTGAGCGGCTCGCCAAAGAGAGCATTGCCGACGAAAACAAGCGGCTCGAACTTCCCCGCCCCACCCAACGCATAGCCGTAATATCGTCGGCCACCGCCGCCGGCTACGGCGACTTTATGAACCAGCTGCTCAATAATCCGCGCCGTCTGCGCTTCAACGTCGAGCTTTTTCCGGCCATAGTGCAGGGATCGCAAACCGCGGCGAGCGTAATTGAGCAACTCGATGCCATTGCCCGCCGGGCCGACGATTTCGACTGCGTGTGCATAATTCGCGGCGGCGGAGCAGCCACCGACCTCGACGGATTCGACGACCTGCGCCTGGCAACCTCCGTGGCCCTCTTTCCGCTGCCTGTAATTGTTGGCATAGGCCACGAACGCGACACCACGGTTCTCGACTACATAGCCTGCCGGCGCGTAAAAACGCCGACTGCCGCCGCAGAGTTCCTGATTTCGCTGGGCCAAAACGAGTTAGACAACCTTTTGGCCTTAGGCGGCATGCTGCTGCAAATAACTTCCGACTCAATCGCCGGCGCACGCCAACAGCTGGCCTACATCAGCGGCTCGCTGCCGACGGCCCCCCTGTCGGCCATAGAGCGTTCGGCGCGCCGCCTCGACAACCTCGCCGCCGTGCTCGGCCGCGTATCGGCCACCAGGCTCATGCCGCTGAACGCACGCCTCGACCGCATGGCCGACGCCCTGAAAAACATTACCGGCAACGCCGTAGCCAACGCCACAACCCGGCTCAACGGCTATGCCGCACTCATCGAAGCACTGTCGCCAAAGGCCACCCTGGCCCGCGGCTTTTCCATAACCCGATTTAACGGCGTTGCCGTTACGTCGGCATCAAACGTTCCCGCCGGAGCCGTAGTCACCACCGAGCTTGCCGACGGAACCATCACCTCAATCACTCAATAGCTATGCCCACGCCAGTTAAAGAAATGACCTATACACAGGCCGTTACCGAACTCGAACAGATTCTCGCCCACATGCAGAGCGACAAATGCGACATTGATAAACTCTCGGCCTACACGCGGCGCGCAACCGAACTGCTCAACGAATGCCGTTCGCGCCTGACT
>CAZKPP010000043.1:0-1882 GCA_964554665.1 uncultured Bacteroides sp. | reverse complement strand
CAGGTGAAGTTTCAGGCGTGTAACGACATGAACTGCATTCCGCCGTCGACCTTCGAATTCGAGTTTGGCAACGAAAGCAGCGCCACGGCAGCCGCGCCTGCTTCTACCGCCTCATTTAACCCTTCGGAGCACCCCTGGTGGACTCCGGTCGACGTTGCCGGCGCCGACAACGACATCGCCTCGGCATCGCTATGGTCAATTTTTCTGTGGGGCTTTCTCGGCGGCCTGTTAGCGCTGTTCACCCCCTGCGTGTGGCCCATGATACCGCTGACTGTCAGCTTCTTCCTCAAAAAAAGCTCATCGCGCTCAAAATCGCTGCGCGACGCCTCGGTCTACGGTCTTTCAATCATAGTTATCTATCTTGTTTTAGGCCTGGCAGTTACGCTGCTTTTCGGAGCAAGCAAGCTCAACGACCTTTCAACCAACGCGGTTTTTAACCTCATATTTTTTGCGCTGCTCGTGGTTTTTGCCATCAGCTTTTTCGGAGCGTTCGACATCAAGCTCCCCTCGCGCTGGAGCAACGCCATGGACTCGCGTGCCGAAAATGCCACCGGCCTGCTCAGCATCTTTTTCATGGCCTTTACGCTGGCGCTGGTATCGTTCAGCTGCACCGGCCCGATTATCGGCACCCTGCTGGTCGAGGCCGCCTCGATGGGCAATATCATAGGCCCGGCAGTGGGCATGGGCGCATTTGCCCTGGCGCTGGCCATTCCGTTTGCGCTGTTTGCGCTTTTTCCAACAATGCTTAAAAGCGCACCCCGCTCCGGCGGCTGGATGAACTCCGTAAAGGTTGTGCTCGGCTTTCTGGAGCTGGCGCTGTCGCTGAAGTTCCTGTCGGTTGCCGACTTGGCCTACGGCTGGCATCTGCTCGACCGCGAGGTGTTCATCAGCCTGTGGGTAGTGATTTTCGCTTTGTTGGGCATGTATCTGCTCGGCAAACTCCGGTTTCGCCACGACTCGCCGTCGCAGTCGGTTGGCGTAGGCCCGTTTTTCCTCGCCCTGATTTCGCTCAGTTTCTCGGTTTATCTGCTTCCGGGCCTCTGGGGCGCACCGCTCAAGGCCGTGAGCGCCTTTGTGCCGCCGCTCTTTACCCAGGATTTCAACCTCTACACCCGCGGCGAAACCCGCACTTTCTCCGACTACGACGAAGGCATGCGCTATGCTGCCGAGCAGGGACTGCCGGTGTTGATGGACTTCAGCGGCTACGGCTGCGTGAACTGCCGGAAGATGGAAGGAGCGGTGTTCGACAGCGAAGAGATAGCCACCACTCTGGGCCAGAATTTCGTAATTATCGAACTGATGGTCGACGACAAAAAGCCCTTGGCCGCGCCCTTCACCGTTGAAGAAAACGGGCGCACCAAAACCATTTCGACCATAGGCGAAAAATGGAGCTACCTGCAGCGCTATAAGTTCGCGGCAAATTCACAGCCCTATTATATTGTTCTCAACAACCGGGGCGAGGCCATATCGCCCAGCTATGGCTACAACGAGGATATTCCCGCCTTTAAGGCGTTTCTCGACGAAGCGCTCGAATCTTACGCCGAATGATTAAGTTCGTAAAAAGCCTGGCAACGCCCCGCGGGCGCAGGGAGGCCGGCTGCTTTCTGGCCGAAGGCTCGCGCTGCGTTCTTGATTCGCTGCCACACTTCAAGCTGCGCGAGCTATTCTGCACGGCAGCGTTTGCGGCCGAGCATCCGGAGCTGTCGGCGCCAACGGTCGTTGATCGGCGCACCATCGAGCGGATGTCGCAGCAGCAGACTCCGCAGCCGGTATTAGCGGTGTTTGAGCTGCCGCAACAAAAGCCATACGCCTATCGCGGACAGCTGACGCTGGCGCTCGACGCGGTGCAAGACCCCGGCAACCTCGGCACTATTATTCGCCT
>CAZKPP010000042.1:0-18719 GCA_964554665.1 uncultured Bacteroides sp. | reverse complement strand
AGTATAAGTATAGATCATCTCCATCTCTAAAATTGACATCTTCAAAACGAAGTTCTGTTCCGTTTCTCAATGTCTTTGCCGTATATTCAATTTTTGCAGAAGTTATTTCACGTGCTTTGCCTTTTACCGAGCAAGTTACAATAAGAAAATGATTTTCAAATTGCAGTTGATATTCCGGATTACCCATGGTTTCTATCCATTCTCCTTTTACATCACTTCCACCAAGAGCAAAGAATTGAGTGTCAGATTCTCCATTTTTGTTTGTGATCACTGTTGACGTGCTTTGCGCGACAATCGTTCCAAATTCATCGGCAATGGCTTGTATTTTTGCACGTTCGAGTGCAACTCTCTTAGCCTCTTCAACCGACATAGTTTCCGGAGCATAATATGTATATGTCGCAGAAACTTTCTGGATTTTCTGCGAGTATGCTACTACGACAGCAAATAAGAATAGGATGAGTACAAAAGCCCTATTCATTACCATCCAAGTAGATTGTCGAGTTTGTCGTGCAGGGAGTCGCCTCGCTGTTCGAGTTCTTTCTTGACGGCTTTCTTGGCTGCCGCCTTTGCCATTTCCTGACTATATGCAACGCGTATAAGCACCTCACGATTGTTGCCATTAACCACACGATAGGTTTCTACAACTGGCACAACTCTGCCAATGCTTTGTGATATGAGATTCTTGGCAGCCATAACACTGCGTGTGATGGAAGCGGCCTCGCTTTGATCCATCTGTTCGTTGGCAACAGTATTTTCGATAAGAGCAGTAACTTCTGTTTGAATCTGACCAGCAAGATTTTGCTTTGCAAGTTCAAGAGCCTGCATTTTGGCTGCATCATAATTGCCTCCGGTGCTCATACCCTCTGCCATGATATAGCGAGGAAATCCATCTGAATCATATTCATACTGCATCAAGTATGATTTATCCAATTGCTTTTCAATGGGTAGTGCTCCGGGAGCGACCTGCCAACCTTGTTTCTTTAGATTTTTTGCCTCTTTACGCGCTGCTTTTGTGGCTTTCTGTTCAAGGTCTTTTTTAGACTGTTTTACGAGTTCCTTACGCGCTTTCTGTTGGTCCTTTATAGAATCAGCGTAGACCGTTGAGTTTCCGAACAGAAGCATTGAAGAAGCGATGAAATAAATAATACTTTTCATTGATGGATTGTGAATTACAGTTGCGTTGGAAGACTCACAATCCAACTATTTAAACCGAAAAGCGTGAGAGTCTGTATCTCTGCTCGTCTCACAAACTGAGGCTCTGGAATGCCCTTCAAGATGAAACGAGCAGTTAGAGCCTCACGCAGATATGTGAATCACACATCTTCTCTCGGAGATGCATGGTATATATATCACAATCCAAAGGCATCCATCACTGCACATTTGACCTTGATAGAAATTTTCCAGATTTCAGTTTGTCAAATGAGCGTCGATAAACGCTTCTTATTATTATGTCGTCGTCAAACGTGTGATTGACAACGCAAAGTTAGAAATAAATATTGTAATATCAAAATAAATTATCTATTCCAAAATACAACACAACTTTTTTTGAGGGGGATTTTTGGAATCTACGGTTGGGAGGGGGCGGCGGGGCGTAACTTTGCGGGAAAAAAGCGAAAAATATGATGGAGAGATTTATGTTACCGCGGCGCGGGGAGTTCAGCCCGCGCGAGAACTATTGCGAGAATCTGCGGCCGGCGACGGTTGCCGGCGGCGAGGGCCTGGTGCCGGTGGGGCGGCCGAGGGTCATACTGTCGGGGGCGGCGCATGTTTGCGTGCTCCCCGACGGGCGCATTCTCAGCGTTGGCAGCGACAACCGCTCGGTGAGCATCAACGGCGTGGCGGCGGGAGTTTTGGACGCCGACTACCGGGCGGCGATGACCGACGCCGACCGCGTGGCCATTTTTACCGACGGCGGCGTTCAGTGGTTGGCGTCGGGTGCGTTGCAGCCGGCGCCGGATGCGAATTTCGGCGTAGAGCTGAGTGTGGCGCCGGGGGTTGTCAGCCTTTCGGCACCACTAAACATTGCGGCGAAGCTCAAGGGCTCCTATCCGAGGTTGAGCGGCCCGCTGCAAGATGTTGACTGCCTGAGTTTTTCAATGGCTTTTGGCGAGGCCATGAAGTCGCTGTCGGCCCAGGCTGCGCTGCGCGGCATGCTAACCCAGCCCGCATGGATAGGCTGGCGCATTGTCGACATTGAGGGTCACACGCTTGCCGTGGGCGAGCCGCAGCGCCTGGGCTCGTTGCAAGGCGAGGAAAGCGTTTCGCTCACGGCAACGAAAGACGGGGCGACGTTTACCATCACCGGCTCGGGGTCGATGCGCGCCAATGCGTGGACGGTGAGGCTCAAGGTGGCACGCTCGGCGTCGGAGTTCTGGCGCCGCCGGGCGCGGGTGCTGGAGCTGGTGGTCTATCGCGACTGCGCGGCGGTTGCCGGGGCTTCGGGGCGGTTCACCGAGGCCTCGGGCTCGTCGGCCACTCTTTCTGTTGCTCCCGTGATTGTTGAAACCCCGCGGGGCGAGGGGGTGATTGCCGCGCGCTTCGACATGCCGCTCGCAGGGGTGGACACGTCGGTGTTCCTGACCGACCTGGGGCGCTACAATGCCGTGTCGGCCGCCGCAGGCTCCGACTTTATTCCAACGGCGGTTTGCTACGGAGGCACCCTGCGGCTCTACGCGCTGAGCGGCGAGCCGGGGGTTATCGGCGTTGCCCGCGCCGACGAGCCGCTGACGCTCAGGCTCAAGCAGCGGATTTGCGAGGGGCAGATTGTGAGAATCACAACGCCGGTGGGGAGCGGCGGAGGGTGGAACTACGGTCGCCACCACTTTTTGGCGTTCACCACTGCAGGCATCTATGCCGTGAGCATCGACTCGGCGCTGCGCTCGCTGTCGGCGGCTCCGGTTTCGCCCGAGAGCATTGCCCGCGCCGATGCCGTGGCCATCGGGCCCGAATCGATTTTTTGCGCCACGGCTGCCGGCAAGTTGCTTAAACTCACCGGCTCGCGCACCAAGGAAATCACCTTTCCGTCGGCCGCCGCCTGCCTGGGCTACTCGGCGCGCTATTCTGAGCTGTGGGTGGCCGACAGCCAGGGCCGGGTTCTGGTTTTGGGCACCGACGGGAGCATGAGCGCGCGAACGGTGGTAAACAGTGTTTCCGGATTTCCGGAGCAGGGACTGGCCTCGACCGCCGGCGGCCAAACCGTGAGCCTCAACGACGAAGAAGCGGCCGAAGTGGCCGTTTGTCTGCGCGTGCGCAAACCCGATTCGGCAACTCAGCTCATGCGTCGCGAGGAATTCATAATCGACTCCGAAAAGGCTACCGCGCTGAAAATCGCCATTTCGGGCGACGGCGGCGGCCAGGCCCGGCAGTTGGTGGCAATAACCGCCTCGGGGCCGGTGAACGCGCCGCTACGGGTGGTTTACCGCGCGCCCCGGCGGGCATATCAAACGCTGGAAATCAGCGGTCGGCTGGCTGCGGAGAGCCGCCTGGCAGGACGAAAGCGCCAAGCCGGGTAATTTTGCGCAAAAGCCTGTGCTGGAACGGCAGCGAGAGTAGCCAAACGGCCACGCCGCCCGGCACGAACAGCGCCATGCACTTGCGCATTAGCGGCGAGTTGGCAAAGGGGTGGAATATGGCCAGGTTTTCGAGAATGGGCAGCTCGTTGAGGGCGGCGATTTCGGTTTGCGAGCGCGAGTTCGAGCCGTAGGCAACGGCCATTTCCACCTCGGCGTTGAGCGACGCTATGGCCCGGGTAGATATGCCTCCGTCCCAGTAGCGGCGGTAGCCGAGCGGGCGCGGATAGCGCGCAATAAAGGCGCGGGCCGCAGCGCTCATGGCCTCTAACCGTGCTTCGGCTTCGGGGCGTTCATAGTCGTCGATAATCACCTCCTTGACCGTCATGGCGCGGCGGTTGTTGCCGAGAATCATGCGGATAACACGCATGTAGCTGTCGGCGTTAAACACCGCCGAGTCGCGCACCGCCTTGTAGGTAACGAATATGCCCAGCGGCAGCAACACCGCCGAGCTCAGCCATATCCCTTGCCACACGGGAATCTGGCCGTCGCGCGCGAGCCTGTAGCCGGTGTTGTCGATAATGTAATAGAATATAAAGAGGAATACCGAAATCACCAGCGGAGTGCCGATGCCCCCCTTGCGGATAATCGCGCCCAACGGAGCCCCGATGAAAAAGAACACCATGCACGCCAGCGACAGCGTAAAGCGCCTGTAGAGCTCGATTTGGTGGCGGCGAAGCACCTCCTGCTCGTCGCCCAGATACATTGCCTGGCTCAGCCGCTCCATGCGCCGGCGGTCGATGGAGTTGATGGCGTTCTGGGCAATTTGGCGGCGCAGGTCAAGCGACAGTTCCGCACGCTCGGCGTCGGGGCTCACGGTTGCGGTTTCTACGGCATCGAAGGTGCGCTGCTCCTGCGGAATCGACGCCGGAGTAATGCCCACAAACGGCTCGTTGGCCATTTGTGAGCCTATCGCCGTGCCGATCGAGTCGAGGCGATGCCCCATCGAGTCGATGCTCGTGCGCAGGCGCGCAATATTTTTGCCGGCGTATGTCTGGCTCAGCTCTTTCTCGTCGATCATTTCGAGATTCATATCGAAATCCACCGAAATATGCTTGTTGACGAACTCCTCGCGGCGATACAGGCGGTTGCGCTCGTTGGCAGTGCCCCCCTGACCCTCGCGCAGGTTCTCGAAGAGCTCGCCCGTGTGGAGGTCGATATACATGTGGGTCTTGTCGGGCGCGGTCGACAGCGTTGCGCTGTCGGCGCGTATTACTCGCGACCGCTCGAAGCCCTGGCGGAAGTCATAGATCATCACCGAGCGGAGCATGCCGGTTTCGCGGTCTTTTTCAGCAACGTAGATGTTGATGTTGGGCAGCTGATAGTTAAATTCGCCCTCAACAATGTCGAGCTCCGGGGTTTTCTGGCGCACGGATTTCAGCAGCGTCCACATTTTGGTCTGAGCCAGCGGCAACACGTTGTTCTGAAAGAAAAACGCCCCGATGCTTACAAAGACCATCAAAATTATCAGCGGACGCATGACCCTGAACAGCGATATGCCGCCGGCCTTCAGGGCGGTAAGCTCCAGGCTCTCGCCAATGTTGCCGAAGGTCATCAGCGACGCCAGCAACACGGCCAGCGGCAACGCCATCGGCACCATCGACAACGCCGCGTAGAAAAACAGCTCGGAGAGCACGCCGATGCCCACGCCCTTGCCAACGAGGTCCTGAAGGTGAAGCCACAAAAACTGCATCAACACGATAAACGTGCAGATGAGAAAGGTCATGGCAAACAGCGGCAGAAACTGCCGCAGCATAAACCCGTCGAGCTTCTTGAGGCCAAACATGCCTGCAAAGATACAAAAAAGAATCGAGAATCAAGAATTGAGTGCAGAGTGTTGAAGGCAGAGTGTTGAGTGTAGAGTGTAGAGTGTTGAGGGCTGAAGGCGGCTATGCGCGTTGGAGGCTGGCGATGCGGCGGTTGTAGTATGCCAGGATTAGAAGGGCGGCAATCAAATCTCCGACAAAAGCGACAATGGCCTGCGGAAGCGTGGACTTGAGCACCGGGTCGGCAGCTATTTCTTCGCTCGTGAAAAGAATATTAGGCGCATAGTCAATGGCCCCCGCAACCACGAACAAGCCCACTATAAGGCCCCATTTCATCGGTTTGCTCATTGCCGACCCGGTTATTGAGGTTATCATTGCCGTTAGGACTGCCAAAACCAACACGCACTCTAAAACTTCTCCGTCAACAGGAATATAAAAGCCAATCAGGCAAAAAACTGTAGCCACGCCGCAGACAGCAAAAGTGTAGGCCACATATTTTTTAAGATATCCTTTCCGGCCCATATAGAAGCCGTAGGCAATAACTGCTATCGCAGTAATTAGACTGGCTATGGTATTAAAACCGCAAGCATCGGATTCGAAAAGGTCAAAGCCGGTGATTGGTGCTAAAAGGTCGGACAACAGTTCGAGCGCGATTGCACAGAGGAAGAAGTTGCGTTGGCGGGCCAACAGGTCAGGGGTGATTTCGTTCATGGTGTAATGTTTTTTTTAGTGTTGTAGTGACTTGGTGAAAAGGGCCGATGGCCCGCAATGGTGGCATCGGCCCTTGGGTGGTGTGTGTTTGATATGTGTTAGATTGAGATTTTGCTTGTTGTTGAGCCGCGGCGCAGAATGTAGACGCCGTGGGGCAGGCCGTCGGTCGAGGTGCCAACCCTGACGCCTTGCATGTTATACACGGCGGTCGGGGTGGCGGCCGGAGTGTGAACCGCGGAAATCGAGTCGTAGTCAGCATCGCGGCCGATGCGGTTATTGAACAGACTCCACGGCTCGGTCGAAGCAATCTCGGCACCAGCCGACTTCAGATAGTTCAGCGTCGCATTCTCGTATGCTTGTGAGTCAAAGACAGTCCAATCGGCATTTATAGGTTTATCAGCCATGTAAGTAACCGAAGTCAAATCGCAGGAATAGAAAGCATTTTCGCCGATATTAGCTACGGTGTTGGGGATTGTCACCGAGGTCATGCTATAACAATTCTCGAAAGCATGGGGGCCGATAAGGGATACGGCATTGCCAAAAGTAACTTCCTCAAGGAGATAGCAGCAATAAAAAGAATGATCACGAATCTCGGTTAAGGAGTTGGGAAGGTTAATAGACTTAAGGCTGCTGCAATGGTCGAAAGCGGACCAATCGAGCACAGCCACCGACTCGCCCATGGTTACTTCAGCCAAGGCGGTGCAGCCATAGAACGCATATTTGCCTATGTGGGTCACGGAGTTCGGAATGGTAACACGGGTAAGTTTTGACGCTCTGCTAAACGCATTATCCGGAATTATCTTCACATTCTCACCAAATTCTACAACTTCAACCGAATTCGGGAATATCAAGTATTTCTCTCCTAATACGGGGCAATTTACGGCGTTAAAGTTTACCTTTTTTAGATTGCCACAACCTGAAAATGCTCTGTCTCCAATATAACCAACCCTCTCGGGGATAGTAATTTCAGTTAAACCGGTACAATTCTCAAAAGCTATCGGACCGATTAGGGTTACGGAACTGCCGATATTGACGGAGGTCAGGCCGGTACATTTACAGAATGTTCCATACGGAATTGCAATTACTGAATTGGGGATAGTAACCTCTTTCAGGCTGGTGCACTCCCAAAAAACGTTATTTCCAAATGTTATAACAGAGTTGGGAATGCTTACCGAAGCCAAACCGCTGCAAACAAAGAAAGCACCCTCGCCAATTGCGGTTACGGTGTTGGGAATCACAACCGAAGTAAGGTTAACACAGTTTTCGAACGCGCTGCGGCCCAGGGCAATCAAAGTGTATTCGTTCTCGCCGTCGGTGGGATGAGCCGGCAGTGTAAGAGCCCCGGAAACCTTATTGCCGGGCTTTGAATCGCCCGACCCGTTGGAGTCGACGGTGCCGATAATCTGGCAGGTTTTGGCGGCTTCGTCGAGCACGGTGTAGGTAATGGTCTGGCCGGCGTAGGTGTAGTCAAAGTCGCGGGCCATGGTTGGGAGGGCGACGAGGGCGCCGAGCAGCAGGAGTAGATGTTTTTTCATGCTGTGATGAATTGGTTGCCGCAGGGTCCACAACTTTGGCCATTAAGTGGTTAGCAAATAAAAAGCGCGAGGACCTTATCTCTCTGTCCGTCCCACGCATCGAGGCTCTGGATTGCCCATTAAGTTATTATCCGGATTTCGGTGCTTCAGGAAGGATATTAGATAAAACGCTTCTAAGATATGTCGTCGCAAAGATAAACTAAAAAATTTTCATATACAACTAATTCGTTTAGTTTTTGCAAAACATTCGCTCTAATTTTCGAATATTAAGGGGGCAACGGCGCGCAATTGGCCGTAGTCATTCGACATTCAAAATTCAGGATTCGGATTTTTTTTTGTAACTTTGCGGGCAGTTATAAATTAAACCTTTGATTATTACAATGACTAACCAAACCTCAAAGACTGTTCTTTCCGACCAGGCATGGGCCCGCTGGACGGCGTTGTTGCTGCTTGCCCTGGGAATGTTTTGCGCTTACATCTTTATGGATGTTATGTCGCCCATCAAGTCGCTGGTTCAGAGCCAGCTCGGATGGGACAATACGGCGTTCGGCACTATGCAGGGCTCCGAAACCTTCCTCAACGTATTTATCTTTTTCCTGATTTTTGCGGGCATTATTCTCGACAAGATGGGCGTGCGCTTCACGGCGCTGCTGTCGGGCGTGGTAATGGTTATCGGCGCGTCAATCAACTGGTATGCCGTTACCGACATGTTTGCCAATTCGAGCCTTGAGGTGTGGTTTACCAACCATTTGAATTATATTCCGATTTTCGACGAATTGGGCGTGTCGCCATTCT
Organism: uncultured Bacteroides sp.; assembly: GCA_964554665.1. GTDB lineage: Bacteria > Bacteroidota > Bacteroidia > Bacteroidales > Muribaculaceae > UBA3263. The sequence goes on along the minus strand of CAZKPP010000042.1, from coordinate 10,343 downwards.
ATGAAGGGATGCCCGCATCGGCCAAGCTTTCGGCCATCGGCTTTATGATTTTCGGCTGTGGCGTTGAAATGGCCGGCATTATGGTTAGCCGCGGCATCGTTAAGTGGTTCAAGGGCCGCGAAATGGCGCTGGCCATGGGCTCGGAAATGGCGCTGGCCCGCCTGGGCGTTGCCACCTGCATGATTTTCTCGCCGCTGTTTGCGTCGATTACGGGCACTCCCAAGGTGTCGTCGGCAGTGGCATTCGGCGTTGTCATGCTGATGATTGCGCTGATAATGTTTATTGTCTATTTCTTCATGGATGCCAAGCTCGACTCGCAAACCCATGCCGCTGAAGAAAAAGACGATCCCTTCCGCATTTCCGACCTGGGCCAGATTTTGCGTTCGAGCGGTTTCTGGCTCGTTGCTCTGCTCTGCGTGCTCTACTATTCGGCAATTTTCCCTTTCCAGAAATATGCCGTTAACATGCTGCAGTGTAACCTCACCCTGACTCCCAACCCTGCTGAATCCTTCTGGGGCTCGCAGGCGCAAACGGTTATTCAATACATCGTTATGCTGCTTTGCGCTGCTGCCGCCTTTATTTCGAACTTCTCAAGCAAAAAGGCCATGAAAACCGGCATGCTCAGCCTGTCGGTTGCACTGCTGGTGCTCTACTGCTGGATGGGCTATATGTGTCAGTCGGCGGCTGCGATTTTCGCCGTATTCCCCCTGCTGGCCGTGGGTATCACTCCTATTCTCGGCAAATATGTTGACCATAAGGGCAAAGCCGCTTCGATGCTCGTTTTCGGCTCGCTGCTGCTGATTGCCTGCCACCTGACTTTCGCCTTCGTTTTGCCCGCAGTTAAGGGTAGCCCGATTGGCGGCGTAATTGTTGCCTATCTGACCATTCTGGTTCTCGGCGCATCGTTCTCGCTGGTTCCGGCGTCGCTCTGGCCCTCGGTTCCGAAGCTGGTTGACGCCAAGATTATCGGTTCGGCCTACGCCCTGATTTTCTGGATTCAGAATATCGGCCTCTGGCTCTTCCCGCTGCTGATCGGCAAGGTTCTCGACGCCACCAACCCCGAAATCGTTCAGGCCGTTGCCGACGGCACCATGACCGAGGCTCAGGCTTCGACGAGCTATAACTACACCTGGGCGCTGGTAATGCTGGCAGCCTTAGGCGTTGCCGCGCTGCTCATCGGCCTTTGGCTGAAGGTTATTGACCGCAAGCATCATCTCGGCCTGGAAGAGCCCAACATCAAACCCTCGATTGAGGCCGAAGAGGCTGCAGTTGCCGATGCCGAACTTTAACGGCATAGCCTACACGTTTGAGCCGGGTGCAGGCGCGCCTGTGGTGGTTATGCACGGCTGGGGCTGCAACCGCAAGACCGTAGCATCGATCTGCGCCGTGGCCCGCGCCCTGGGGCGCCCGGTATTGAACGTTGACTTTCCCGGCTTCGGAGAGTCGCCCGAACCCGCCGAGGTTTGGGGCACCGACGACTATTCGCGGGCCATGGAGGCGCTGCTCGACCACCTGAACATCGGGGCCGACGCCGTTTTGCTCGGCCACTCGTTTGGCGGGCGCGTGGCCATTACCATAGCGTCGCGCCGCAAGGTGGGCAAAGTGGTGTTGGTCGATGCCGCCGGAGTCAAGCCGCGCCGCTCGCTAAAATATTACCTTAAGGTTTACACCTTCAAGGCCCAAAAGCACCTGCTGCGCCTGCTGCTCGGCCGCAAACGCGCCGAGGCCCGCCTCGACCGCCTGCGCGCCAAAGCCGGGTCGAGCGACTATGCGGGCGCGTCGCCGCAAATGCGCCGGATACTGTCGCGCGTGGTCAACGAAGAACTCACGCACCTGATGCCGCAGATTAAGGCCCCCACCCTGATGATTTGGGGCGAGGCCGACACGGCCACGCCGCTGCGCGACGCTCAGGTTATGGAAAAATTGATTCCCGGCTCGGGGCTGGTAAGCTTTCCCGGGGCGGGCCACTATAGTTTTTTAGACCGCCCGGGGCAGTTTGCCGCCGTGCTGACCTCATTTCTTAACTCATGATTTTAATTGTCATTTGCGTATCAGCTCTGCTGATGGAATACAACCGCATCCTGATGCTGTTGCAACAAAATTCCTATCGCATCGACCGCTTCCGTCGCTCACTGAAAGCCATGGGAGACTCGACCTCGTTCCCAAAGCTAATCGCCTTAATTTTAGTGCTTGGCGGCTGCATTTGGCAGGTGCCGAACGCGGTTACAGTATGGGCGATCGCTGCGTTCTGTCTCATAATGTTGGTTTATCAGCTGCGTGCACGGCGCAGCTATAAGCACCCGCTGGCCCGGACGCCGCGCGTGCGCCGCCTCGAAGGCGTAATGGTTGCTTTGAGCATAATTATCTGCTCCGGTCTTTTAGCCCTCCCCTCCGACGGCACGTTCGACTATAAACGAACCATCTGCATCGTAATCATGATGATGTGGGTTAAGGCCGACTGGGTGGCAATTGCCGCACTGTGGCTGCTCAAACCGGTTGAAAAGCATATAAATCAGGGATATATCAACGACGCCAAGCGCATTTTGGAATCGATGCCCGACCTGAAAGTTATCGGCATAACGGGCTCATACGGCAAAACGTCGACCAAACATTATCTGTATCGCATACTTTCGGAGCGCTTTGCGGTGTGTATGACCCCGGGGTCGTTTAACACCACATTGGGCGTTGTGCGCACCGTGCGCGAATATCTGAAGCCCTACGACCGCATATTCATCTGCGAAATGGGCGCCAAGCAGCCGGGCGACATCAAGGAAATCTGCGACCTGGTTCATCCGCAAGTCGGCATCATTACGGCCGTTGGTCCGCAACACCTCGAATCGTTCAAGAGCATTGAAAACGTGCAGGCCACCAAATTCGAGCTCATCGACTCGCTGCCGGCCGACGGACTGGCGGTGTTGAACAACGATTTCGCCTACGTTGCCAACCGCGCGGTCAGCAACGTTGCATCGCTGCGCTATGCCGTTAACCCGCAGGAAGATACGCAATACTCGGTCAGCGACATACGCTACTCGGCTTCGGGCACCGACTTTACGGTCAACACCCCCGAGGGCCCGCTGGCGCTGCATACGCGCCTGGTTGGCGAATGCAATGTTTCCAACCTTGTGGCGGCAGTTATAGTTGCGCTTTACCTGAAAATGACTCCCGCCGAAATTGCGCGCGGAGTTGAGCAGATCGAGCAGGTTGAACACCGCCTGAGCGTTAAGCGCACTCCGGGGGGCATAACCATTCTCGACGACGCGTTTAACTCCAACCCGGCCGGGTCAGCCATGGCCCTCGACGTTTTGCGCTCGATGGGCGGCTGCCGGTTTGTAATCACCCCCGGCATGATTGAGTTGGGCGACCGCCAGGAAGAGCTCAACCGCGAGTTCGGCCGCAAGATTGCCGACGCGGCCAACGTGGCCATCGTCGTGGGCCGCTATAACCGCGAGGCAATAGTCAGCGGCATAGAATCGGCCAACAACCCCGAGCTGGAGTTGCATATTGTTGACACTTTTGCCGAGGCGCAGGCGCTGATGATTTCCAAAGCCCATGCGGGCGACGCAGTGCTCTACGAAAACGACCTGCCCGACACGTTTAAATAAATAAAATCAGACCCAACGAAGAAGTTGACATAACCGGTTAGAAAAATTTAACATTTCTGTAACTGAATTGTAAAACTAATTTTTGTAACTTTGCACCAAATTCTTTGGAACATCGTAACTTATGAGAGTAAAAATACTTGTTATCGACGATGAAGAGTCGATTTGCGAGATTCTTCGCTATAACCTCGTTAAAGAAGGCTACGAAGTTGACACCGCCAATTCCGCCGAGGAGGCCCTGGAAATGGACCTGCCCGCCTACTCATTGTTTATCGTAGACATTATGATGGACAAGATGAGCGGCTTCGATTTTGCCCATAAGCTGAAAAACAACGAGTTGCTCGAAAATAAGCCGATTATTTTCTGCACCGCCCTCAGCGACGAGGACGATACGGTTATGGGCCTCAACATCGGTGCCGACGACTACATTACCAAGCCCTTCTCGATTCCGGAAGTGCTCGCCCGCGTGCGCTCGGTATTGCGCCGCTCAAACGTTTCGGCCCACATTGCCGCCAACCGCTCCAAGGCATCCTACGAAGAAGACATCGTGTTCAAAGGCCTGCGCCTTAACCGCAACGAAAAAATCTGTTATATCGACGGCGTTGCCCAGCAGCTCTCCAAAACCGAGTTTGACCTGCTGATGTTCTTCCTCGAACACCGCAACCGCATTTATTCCCGCGAAGAGATTATCCGCACCGTTTGGAGCAATAACATAGTTGTCAGCAACCGCACGGTTGACACCAGCCTTACCCGCCTGCGTAAAAAACTCGGCGCATACGGCAAGCATATTGAAACGCGCGTAGGGTTTGGCTATGGCTTCAAAGAGGTCGTCTAAACTATTCTGGTCACAGTTTATCCCGCTGGTTGTTCTGCTCTGGACAATCATCGGGTTGCTGGTGTGGTATACCATCAAAAATGAGCTTGAGCTGCGCCAGTCGCAGATGGAGTCAACGCTGAAAAACGTTAACGCCACCATTATCGATGCCTACGAACATGGCGACGACCTGCAGCAAACCCTCAATTTTATTGACAAATATACCAACAACACCACTCTCAACGACCTTCGAATATCTGTTTACGACGACGAGAACCGGCCGCTGGCAAACGTTGGCTCGCTGATTCTGCTCGAAGACTCCAGCCACCGGGTAATTCCCGAACTGCTGCTGGCCGAAACCTCCGGCGTGGGCACCAACATCCGCCCCGACCTGAAGCAGTCGATAGAGTCGATGTTTAACGTAATGACGAGCAACGACGGCGAAATCCGCGCCATTACGGCGGCGCCCTACACCCCGTCGGTTGCACGCGCGCTGAGCTATAACCCCACAATCTGGATTATCCTGATTGTGTTGGCGTCGATAGCCACAGGGTTGATTTTCGGCCTGTCGAGCAGGGTCGCCCGCTCGGTGCGCACCCTTCATCTGTTTGCCCAGCGGGCTGCCGACGGCAATAGCCTCGACGTTGACCGGGTGCACCTGAGCCACGACGAAATCGGCGACGTTACCCGCGAAATAATCCGCCTCTACGCCGAAAAAGACCGCGCCACCCAGCGCATGGAACACGAACACCAGGTTGCCCTGCGCGCCAACGAAGAAAAGGCCCGCATCAAGCGCCAGACGGCAAACAACCTCAACCACGAAATCAAAACCCCGGTGGGCATCATCAAGGGCTATCTCGACACTATATGCTCCGACCCCGACATGCCCGAATCGCTGCGCCAGAACTTTATAAACAAGGCCCGCGAACACGTTGACCGCCTGACCCAGCTGCTGAAGGACGTCAGCTCCATTACCCGCCTTGAAGAGGGCTCGGCCCAGGTTGAGATTACCGACTTCGATTTCCACGACCTGGTTTACAATATTGCCAACGACCTCGAAGTCAGCGACCTGCTCGGCAAAATGACATTTGAATGGGATATTCCGTTCGACACCTGGGTCAAGGGCAACTACACCCTGCTCAATAACGCCATCATGAACCTGGTTCGCAACTCGGCCAAGTACTCGAAAGGAACGGTTATCAGCCTGCGCCTGACCGAGGCGACCGACGATGCCTATACCTTCAGCTTCGCCGACGACGGCACCGGAGTTGGCGAGGAACACATAGCCCACCTGTTCGAGCGATTCTATCGCGTTGACGAAGGCCGCGCCCGCAAGAGCGGCGGCACCGGCCTGGGCCTACCTATTGTTAAAAGCACTTTTGAAGCCATGGGCGGCGCCGTTACAGTAAGAAACATACAGCCCCACGGCCTTGAATTCATATTTACCTTAAAGAAAGCACAAAATGAACGTTCTTAACCGTTTTCTCGACTACGTTAAGTTCGATACGCAGTCTGATGAACTGACCAACATGACCCCCTCGACCCCGGGGCAATTCACCTTTGCCGAATATCTGAAAGGAAAGGTTGAAGAAATGGGCCTGACCGAAATTTCGCTCGACGATAACGGCTACCTGTTTGCCACCCTGCCGGCCAACACCTCGAAGCAGTTGCCAACAATAGGCTTCATTGCCCATCTGGACACGTCGCCCGACATGTCGGGCCGCCACGTTAAGCCGCAGATCGTTAAGAACTACGACGGCGGCGACATTTGCCTTAACAAGGAACAGGGCATTTATCTGCGCCCATCGGAATTTCCGGAGCTGCTCCACTACGTTGGCCAGGAACTCGTTACGACCGACGGCACTACTCTGCTCGGCGCCGACGACAAGGCCGGCATCGCCGAAATTATGGGTGCGGTTGAATACCTGATGCAACACCCCGAAATCGAGCACGGCAAAATCCGCATCGGCTTCAACCCCGACGAGGAAATTGGCCGCGGCGCCCACAAGTTTGACGTTGAACGCTTTGGCTGCGACTGGGCCTACACCATGGACGGCGGCGAAATCGGCGAGCTGGAATATGAGAATTTCAACGCCGCAGTGGCCAAAATCACTTTCAATGGCCGCAACGTGCATCCGGGCTACGCAAAGCACAAAATGATTAACTCGATGCGCGTGGCCGTGCAGTTCGCAATTATGCTGCCCCGCTGGGAAACTCCCGAACACACCGAGGGCTACGAAGGTTTCTATCACCTCGTAGGCATGGAGGGTTCGGTAGAGAAAACCGAGCTGACCTATATTATCCGCGACTTTGACCGCGACCGCTTCGAGCGCCGCAAAAAGGAGTTTGAACACCTGGTGCGCAAAATCAACAAGGAGTTCCCCGACTGCGCCGAGCTCGAAATCAAAGACCAGTATTTCAACATGCGCGAAAAGGTTGAGCCGGTGAGCTACATAGTTGACATTGCCGAACAGGCCATGAAAAACGCCGGTCTGACCCCGAAGGTGGTGCCCATTCGCGGCGGCACCGACGGCGCCCAACTTTCGTTTAAAGGCCTACCGTGCCCCAACATTTTTGCCGGCGGCCTGAACTTCCATGGCCGCTATGAGTTCGTGCCGGTTAACTCGCTAAACAAAGCAGCAGAAGTAATTGTTGAAATAGCAAAACTTGTTGCCCAACGATGAAACTGTTCAGAAACATATTTATTAAGGGCGCTCTTTCGGGCGCCCTTATGTTATCGGCTTTCGGCGCCGATGCGTTTACCCTTGACCAATGCCGCGGCTCGCGCATGCCCTACCCGGCGGTGGATTCGGTCGCGGCGGTGCCCGACTCGCTGCAGCCGGTGATGATTTACCATGTTGGGCGCCACGGAGCGCGCTATGCCACGTCGCCCGACCGCTTTCTGCGTGTTGAGGCCACCCTTGAGGCCCACTCGGCAAACCTCACCCCCGCCGGCAAACGCTTGCTGGCGATTACGCGCAACGCCATAGACCTGACCGCCGACCGCTGGGGCGACCTCGACTCGCTGGGCATTGCCGAGCAGCAGGGCATTGCGCGGAGGCTGTGTATGGCTTTTCCGGAGCTGGTGATGAAACATCAGGTTCGCGCCGAGTCGAGCTACGTTGGTCGCTGCGTGGCCTCGATGAACGCCTTTACGGGGGTTGTGCGACGCATGCAGTCGGGGCTGGGCTCGGTAGAAACCGCCTCGGGGCCCGAATTCAACTATCTGTTGCGGCCGTTTCAGGTCGATTCGGCCTACGTCAGCTGGGCCAAGGAGAAGCCATATGAGCCGGTTTTAAGCGCATACGCCGACCGGACGGTGCCGGGCAGCGCCGTTGTTGACCGCCTGATTAAAAACGCCGGTTTTTCGGCCAAAGATGCGCGCAAGCTGGCCGACGACGTTTACTATACCGTAAGTTCGCTGGCGGCTATGGGGGCCCCCGATGCCGATGCCGCCATGGAATTGCTGTCGGCCGAGCAATATAATGCCCTTTGGCGCGTTGACAACCTGCGGCAATATCTCAGCCGCACGGCTTCGACAGTGTCGGCCCTGCCGGCCAACATAGCCGCGCCGCTGGTTCAGGACCTTATTGAGCGCGTCGACGGCTTTATTGCCGGGCGCGAGAGCGAAACCGTTTTGCTGCACTTCGGCCACGCCGAAACGCTGATGCCGCTGCTGTCGCTGATGAGGGTGCCGGGGTGTTATTACCTGACTCACTATTTCGACACTGTGGCCGACCATTGGCAAACGTTTCGCGTGGTGCCGATGGCAGCGAACCTGCAGGTGATCGTTCTCCGCTCCGATTCCGGGCGCCACTACGTGCGCATCGACCTGAACGAGCGCCCGGTGAGCTATCCCGCCCACGGCACCATTCTGCCCTGGCCGGAGTTTCGCACCCACCTGCTCTCGCTGCTTTAACCACCCGACCGAGGCGCTATGCACGACATTTGGAATCCGTGGCACGGATGCCGGAAAATCAGCGAGGGGTGCAGACACTGCTACATGTATTTTCTCGATAGCCGGCGCGACCGAAACGGGGCCGACATCTATCGCACGCAGGCGTTCAACTACCCGCTGCAAAAAGACCGGTCGGGCAGCTATGTGGTTAAAAGCGGGGAGCTGATTAGGGTTTGCATGACCTCAGACTTTTTTCTCGCCGAGGCCGACGCATGGCGCGCCGAGGCGTGGAGCATAATCAGGCAACGGCCCGACGTTAAGTTCTTTCTTCTAACAAAAAGGCCGCAGCGGGTTGCGGAATCGCTGCCGGCCGACTGGGGCGACGGGTGGGACAACGTTTGGCTAAACGTTTCTTGCGAGAACCAGCAAATGGCCGATGAGCGGTTGCCGCTGCTGCTTCAGCTGCCATTTAAGCACAAAGGGTTTATGGCCGCGCCGCTCATTGGAGTTTTGGATGTTGACCAATATCTGGCCACGGGGCTTATTGAACAGGTAGTTGCCGGCGGCGAGAATTATGATGGCAGCCGCCCCTGCAACTTCGATTGGGTGAAGTCGCTATCGGCCCAATGTAAGCGCCACGACGTTAGATTCTGCTTTATCGAAACCGGAACTAACTTTATAAAAGACGGTCGCCTGTATCGTTTGCCCGACAAACGCATTCAAACCGAAATGGCCCTGAAGGCCAACGTGAACCACATCGGCAGGCCGATAGATTTTCAGCTTCGCGACCCCCTTGGCTTCGAGATTAATGAGCAGAATCTTTATAAACCCCGCTATCGCGAAACGTGCAGCAAATGCGGCAGCCGCATGATTTGTAACGGCTGCAGCAACTGCAGAAAATGCGCCTTCAAAACATCGCCCTCGGGCTCTTGAAATCGCTGTTTATCGGCCGATAAACATCTTACGGCCGTTGACGATATAGATGCCCGGGCGCTGCGGGGCCAAAATCTTGCGGCCCTGAAGGTCAAAAACGGCTGACTGCACATCCGCCCGAGGCATAACCGGCAGCGACCCTTTATCATCGCCCACGGCAACAGTGCGCTCCATGCCCTTGACCATCAAAATGGGGTCGTATGCATAGTAAGTAACCGTGCATGCATCCGAAAGAGTTATAACGCGCTCGGTGCCGCTACCCTGAGCCTGCACGAAGCCCTGGTGGATGTCCTCGCGGCTAAAGGGCGAGAGGCGGTAATAAAGCTCATGTTTGGCGCTTAAAAGATTAACAACCAGCTGAATGGTGCCATCGTCGAGCAGCGTCATATCATCGTCGGTAATCTCCGGAGTCATCAACTCCGCATCGGGAACGTCATATTCAACGCGAATCACGGAAATAGACGTGTACTTGCGGTTCTTGCCCGTAGGGTCTTCCGTGCCATTAGTCAGGGTCATGGACGTAACCGCCTGATTTTCGTCGGGAATCCACACGTATTCCGCCGTGCCCGACAAACTGCCCGCGGTCAACTCAACCGGCTGCATGAGAGCCGATTGCGACACCCCGATAGTAATCGCCTTAAGGCAATGACCGTCGGCCACGGTCACCGACATAACATTCTTGGGATAAAACTCAATGTTGCCCAGACCGTCACCATCTGCCGTCGGCTTCTTGGAGCCCTCGCCCTGAGTGATGGCCACCGTAACCGGCCCCTGCTTCATATTCTTCAGCACGCTCGACGTTGCCGGCGAATAAAAATCCACCACCTCGGCCGCCACACAGCCACACCACAACAAACACACAGCGCCTATAAACTGCTTAAACATAAGAACTTCGGTTACGGTTAAAATTATACCACAAAGTTATAAACTTTTCCCCTAACCCACAAATTTTCAACTCAAAAAAACATTTTTTCAAACTTTTCGCCAAAAAACTTGCACAATCCAAAAACTCTTACTAACTTTGCACCGTTCAAACGAACGCCCCAATGGTGCCATAGCTCAGTTGGTAGAGCAAAGGACTGAAAATCCTTGTGTCCCC
>CAZKPP010000041.1:0-19055 GCA_964554665.1 uncultured Bacteroides sp. | reverse complement strand
AAAAAATTTTCATTTCCACTATCGATGATGCCAAGCAGGGATAATTTGAAATTTTGGATTCGGGCGGGTTGCAATTTGATTTTTTTTGCGTAACTTTGCGAAAATTTAATTGCAAGATGAAAATATTTAGCGGCGATCAAATCCGCGAAATTGATCGCAAGACAATAGAAAATGAGGGTATCAGTTCGCTGCAACTGATTGAACGCGTTGCCGAGGGCGTGGCAGTTGAGGTTATCAGCCGCCTGAAGGCTAATTCCCGGATTGCAATTTTTGCGGGCTGTGGCAATAATGGTGCCGACGCGCTGAAGGCTGCCCAGATGCTCTATGAGCAGGGCTATAAACCCGAAGTTTTTCTATTCAATATCGGGGGCGACAGGCTCTCGGCCGACTGCGCAAGCTGTCGCGACCAGCTACTGGCTGCATATCCCGACGCTGATTTCACCGAGGTTATAAAGCAGTTTAACCGCCCTCACCTCGACCGCAATTATATAGTTGTTGACGGATTGTTTGGCAACGGTTTGCGCGAGGCCCTGACCGGCGGTTTCCGCGAGCTCACTAAGTTTATTTCCGACAGCGGGGCCACGATTATCAGTATCGACATTCCAAGCGGAATGTTTGTTGACTGGAACCCTAACGCCGTTGCGCGCAATATGGTGCACGCCACCGTAACCCTGGGCGTGCAGTTCCCTCATCTTGCATTTTTCTTTGCCGAAAACGCGCCTATCGTGGGCCAATGGAAAACTATCGACATTGGCCTGAGCCCCAAGGAGATTCGCCAGACCCAGGCTTCGTTTTACATGATAGAGCGGGCCGACATACGCCGGCTACTGCGCCAGCGCCTGCCATTTTCATCGAAGGCTGACTATGGGTCGTCGATGATCGTTGCCGGCAGCTACGGCATGATGGGCGCGGCAATTCTCGCTGCCCGCGGCTGCCTGCGCTCGGGTGTGGGCAAGGTTACGGTGTTTTCGCCCCGCTGTGGCTACGATGCGGTTCAGACGGCAGTGCCCGAGGCCCTGTTCGCCGCGTGCAACGCCGACCTGACCATAGGCGAAATTCACGCGTCGCACCCCTACTCGGCAATAGCTATCGGCCCCGGCATAGGCACGAGCGAGGTTACCACCAATGCCCTCGAAAAGTTCCTTACGCTCCACGACAAGCCGGTGCTTCTCGATGCCGACGCACTCAACTGCATAGCCCGGCGCCAGACCCTGCTCCATCATATTCCCTCGCACTCGATTCTTACTCCCCATGCCGGCGAGTTTGACCGCATTTTCGGCCAGCAGCCCGGTTCGGAGGCGCGCCTGATGAAGGCCATAGAGATTGCCAAGATGCACAATATAATAATTGTGCTCAAGGGCCATTATACGGCCATTGTGCGCCCCGACGGACTGGTATATTTCAATTCGAGCGGCACCCCGGCGCTGGCAACCGCCGGCTCGGGCGACGTGTTGACAGGCGTTATTTCCTCGTTTATGGCCCAGGGCTATTCGCCCGAAGTCGCCGCCCTGCTGGGCGTCTATATCCACGGGCTTGCCGGCGAACTGGCCGCCGAGGCTCATGGCATCTATGGCGTAATCGCCTCCGATATTGCCGACTTCATCGGCCCGGCCCTGAAGTCGCTCGGCTTCTGATTTTTACAAACCCGGGGCGTTCCCAATTACCGCTCATTTGAACAAATGGGCGTCCTCGCGGACGCCCAAACGCTTCAAATACACAATTATCTATAAAACAACTATTTTTGCTCTCAAAAGCATGACATTCAACAGCGAATGTTCATGTCGCAAATATAATACAAAATCGACGAAATACTACAAAAATTATGTTAAAAATTGCAAAATGTAGCCATTTTTGCCAATTTTGTGTTATCTTTGCCAAAAATCACCACCGTTCTTAACCAAAATGATAGAACCCAAGTCGCTCCCCCAAATGGAGCAATTATATAAAATCGCCAACTACAATTCCGAACTCCACGGCTCGGATTATGTTTTTCTTCACATCCGCCCGGGCGATATTTCGTATCTCGAGCCGCTGCGCGACGCCATTCGCTTCAACGGCATGATTATATTCATTGTGCGTTCCGGCGAAATCAGTTTTGCCGTAAACATGGACCGCATGAACCTCACGGCCAACAACATGCTCCTGGCCGGCGCAAACTCCATAGTTACGGTCGACACCGATTCTATCCGCGACCTCGACGCCTATATAATGTTTGTCAGCGACGAGTTTATCCATAACCTCAACTTCGAGGTGGTTATACTCAACAATCTGCCGATAACCTCGAAGCGCTCGCCGGTTTTCCGGCTCACCGAGGCCGACGTAAACCAGCTGGCAGCCTATATGGAGCTGCTCGACCTCAACCTTCGCAACAACAAGATAGAGTGCGACGTTCCGTTCTCAAAGTCAATCTCGCGCTCGCTACTGACCGCCATGTTCTATCAGCTGATGATTTTTTCTCTCAACAGCACCCGCGTAGAATTCCCGGCCGAAATCCCCGGCGAGGACGCCGACGACTCCTCGCGCCCGCGCTCGCGACGCATTCTCTACACCCACGAGTTCGTGCGATTGGTGCGCAAAAACTTCCGCCACCAACACACCGTGCGCTTCTATGCTAACAAGCTCTGCATATCGCCCAAATATCTTTCACTGATAGTTAAGGAGACCTGCGGCCACACGGCGGCCGAAATCATCGACGAATATCTGCTTTTGGAGGCCAAGAACCTTTTGCGCTTTTCGGGCAAGAACATCCAGCAGATAGCCTTTGAGCTGAATTTTTCCAATCAATCGTCGTTTGGCAAATATTTCAAGAACCTCACCGGCCTGTCGCCCAGCGAATTCCAAAACTCCTAAAACATTTTTCATAACTTTTCCGGTTAACGAATGAACCTTTTTGCGGGTCGGCGCGTTATAATTTTCAGAAACGAAAAATTATATTTAATTCAACAATGAAAAAAACTTATTTCCTTCTCGCCGCTGCCGCAATGACGGTTGCCGCAACCGCATGTCAGAAAAAAGCTGAAACCGCCACCGAACCCGCAGCTGAAAAAACCGAAGTTACCACCGAATTTACCGGTTCCGTTCCCGGCGCCGACGTCGACGCTATCCGCTATGCCGTAAGCTTCACCACCGACAACGACTCGACCGGCACCTACACCATGACCACCGAATACGTTCAGGGCGACTCCATTACCCAGACTTTCGACGAAAAGGGCAACTTTGCAACCTTCAGCAAAGATGGCGCAACCTACGTTAAACTCGGCGACGGCGCAGGCGCAACCTACTTCCGCTGCGATGCCGACACCGCAATCACCATGGTCAACGCCGAACTCGAAGCCGCTGTTACCGGCGACTACACCCTCACCAAGACTAAATAATAATTCCTGATTCTAATAACTCCATTGCAAGCCTCGGGTCATTTATGATCCGGGGCTTGGCATCCAATAATAGAACGGTTTGGCCCGGCGAATCTTTACCCATTCCCTCAAATCCTGCAGGTTGCGCACTCCGTCGGCCATCACGGCCTCATAGTACTCAACTCCGTGAATCTCTTCATTATCGGGAGTTTCGAATTTCAGCGATAGAATAACCTCCTTTAACTCCGGAGTGAGCTGAGCCTTGATCCGTTCCGCCATGGTTTCGAAATAGCCATCATACGCACTCCCCTTTTCGATATGGATAATATCGATTTGCCAAACCTCATTTTCCTGCATAGCGTATTTTATATGCCACGCAACGCAATGCTCATCGGTGTGCAAACCGTTGATACACTTAATCTCCGTTACTTTCGGATTCTTAGCCATTTGAGCGGCAATGGCAAAACTCTGCTCCTCGGTAATTCCGGCGGAATAGACGTGTAAATCAATATCCCGATGCTTGGCCAGCAGCCCCATTTTGAGGGAACCCACAAGCCTCACATCCGCTCCGGCACCCTCCCAGATTTCAACCACTCCCGAGGCCCGGAGCACCTCCAGAGCCCGACTTGCGGCCCGTTCTGACAATTCAACGTAATTCATAATCTTTTGCGGTTAAATAAATCCGCAAAGTTACAAAAATTTCTTCATTCGCCAAACACAGCCGCTTACTCTGGGTTAGGCGAGAATCTGGGCGGCGTGGTCCTTGGTTTTGACTTCTTTGGGGGTGATAATGCGGGTAATCGTGCCCTGCGGATCGATGATGAAAGTAGTGCGGAATGTGCCCATATATTTACGGCCATACATCGATTTTTCGCCCCAAACGCCAAATTCTTCGAGCAGCTTATGGGTCGGGTCGGAAATCAGCGGAAAGGGGAGCGAATTTTTGGCTATGAATTTCCGGTGTGAGGCCTCGGAGTCGGCGCTGACGCCGATTACCTGATAGCCGGCGGCGAGCAGCCGGGCATAATTGTCGCGCAGGTTGCATGCCTGAGCCGTGCATCCCGAGGTTAAGTCCTTGGGGTAGAAATAGAGGGCAATACTCTTGCCGGGGAAATCGCTGCGGCGGATTTCCTTGCCGTCCTGATCGGTGCCAAGCACATCAGGCACCACATCACCAATCTGATAACTCATAATTCAATAAATAATAAAAAATAATTCACTACACGCAAAGTTACAATAATTATTAGTAATTAGCAATTAGTCATTTGTATTTTTTTGCGTGCCGTCCATATGGGGGCAAAAAAATCGGGCCCCGGGGAGGGGTCCGATTTTTTTAGGGATGAAATGAGGGGTTAGTTCATTTTGTCGGCTTCGGGATCAACTCCCCACTGCTGGCGGGCCAGACGGCGGTAGTTGTTGTAGCGCCACTGGGCGTTGGCTTTGGCGGCTGCGAAGAGTTCGGCAGCTTCGTCGGGCATTGATTTCAGCACGGATGCGAAGCGCACTTCGCCCTTGAGGAAGTCATCGAATTTGTCCCACTGGGGTTCTTTGCTGTCGAGGGTGAAGGGGTTTTTGCCTTCGGCTTCGAGGGCGGGGTTGTAGCGCCAGAGGTGCCAGTAGCCGCATTCAACAGCCTTGGCTTCTTCCTGCTGGCTGTGGCCCATGCCGGCCTTGAGGCCGTGGTTGATACAGGGCGAGTAGGCAATGATGATCGAGGGGCCGTCGTAGGCTTCAGCTTCGCGGATAGCCTTGAGTGTCTGGGCATTGTCGGCGCCCATGGCGATTTGTGCGCAGTAAACGTAGCCGTAGGTCGAGGCGATGAGGCCGAGGTCTTTTTTGCGGATACGTTTGCCGGAGGCAGCGAATTTGGCTATAGCGCCTACGGGGGTAGCTTTAGAGGCCTGGCCGCCGGTGTTGGAGTAAACTTCGGTGTCAACAACAATTACGTTAACGTTTTCGCCGGAAGCGAGAACGTGGTCGAGGCCGCCGAAGCCTATGTCGTAGGCAGCGCCGTCGCCGGCAATAATCCAGTGGGCACGCTTAACCAGGTAGCCTTTGAGTTCGGTGAGTTCCTTGCAGATGTCGCAGTTGCATTTTTCGATCAGCGGAATGATCTTGTCGGCAACTTCGCGGCTCTGGTTGCCGTTGTCTTTAACTTCGAGCCACTGGGTAAAGAGGGCTTTGAGTTCGTCGGAGCAGCAGTCGCAGGCAAGGCCTTTTTTAACGAGTTCTTCAACGCGGGCACGCATCTTTTTGTTGGCGATGTTCATGCCGAGGCCGAATTCTGCAAAGTCTTCAAACAGAGAGTTACCCCAAGCCGGGCCCTGGCCTTTTTCGTTGAAGGAGTAAGGGGTGGAGGGAACTGAGCCGGAGTAGATCGACGAGCAGCCGGTTGCGTTGGCAACCATTTCGCGGGTGCCGTAGAGCTGCGAAATCAGCTTAACGTAGGGAGTTTCGCCGCAGCCCGAGCATGCGCCGGAGAATTCGAAGTAGGGAGTTGCAAACTGCGAGTTCTTAACGTTGAGGGTAATGTCAACGAGGTCTTGTTTCGACGAAACGTTGTTAACGCAGTAGTCCCATTCGGTCTGCTGATACATTTCTTCTTCCAGGGGCTTGAATTCGAGGGCCTTAACGCCTTTCTTGCCGGGGCAAACGTCAACGCAGTTGCCGCAGCCGAGACAGTCGAGAACGTCTACGCTCTGAATGAAGCGCATGCCTTCGAATACCTTGCCGATGGCGGGAATAGTGCGGTCTTCGCCAAAAGGTGCCTTTGCCATTTCTTCGGCGGTGAGAACGAACGGACGGATTGCAGCGTGAGGACAAACGAATGCACACTTGTTGCACTGAATACAGTTTTCGGGGTTCCAGTCGGGCACGAAGGCTGCCACGCCGCGTTTTTCATACTTGGCGGTACCCTGTTCCCAAACGCCGTCGGCGCGGTCAATGAAGTCTTTAACGGTCAGCGAGTCGCCGTCTTGAGCGTTGATGGGGCGAACTACGCGGTTAATGAATTCGGGGTCGTTGTTCTTAACGGGTTCGTCGTCGGGGAGGTTGGCCCATGCGGGATCGATGGCGAGTTTCTTGTATTCGCCGCCGCGGTCAACTGCAGCAAAGTTTTTGTCAACAACGTCCTGACCCTTCTTGCCATAGCTCTTAACGATGAATTTCTTCATCTGTTCAACGGCCAGGTCAACGGGAATTACTTCAGTGATGCGGAAGAATGCGCTCTGAAGAATCGTGTTGGTGCGGTTGCCGAGACCGATTTCGCGGGCAATCTGGGTTGCGTTGATGTAGTAAACGTTTATGTTGTGCTGGGCAAAATAGCGCTTAACCTTGTTGGGGAGGTTCTGGGCGAGTTCTTCGCCTTCCCAAATGGTGTTGAGCAGGAAGGTGCCGCCGTCGCGCAGACCCTTGGTAACGTCATAGAGGTGCAGGTAGGCCTGAACGTGACATGCAACGAAGTTGGGGGTGGTTACCAGATAGGTCGAGCGGATGGGCGCGTCGCCGAAGCGCAGGTGCGAGCAGGTAAAGCCGCCCGACTTCTTGGAGTCGTAGGCGAAGTAGGCCTGACAATATTTATTGGTGTTTTCACCGATGATTTTCACCGAGTTTTTGTTAGCACCCACAGTGCCGTCAGCGCCGAGGCCATAGAACTTGGCTTCGTAGGTCGACTTGTGGCCCAGAGCGATTTCAGCCTTGGGAGGCAGCGAGGTGAAGGTAACGTCGTCGACAATACCCAGAGTGAACTTGTCTTTGGGCTGGGGCAGAGCCAGGTTTTCAAATACGGAGATAATCATTGCGGGAGTGGTGTCCTTCGACGCCAGGGCGTAGCGGCCGCCAACGATTTCGGGAGCACCGGGTTTGCCGTAGAAGCATTCCTTAACGTCGAGCAGCAGGGGCTCGCCGTTGGCGCCGGGTTCTTTGGTACGGTCCATAACGGCGATGCGCTTGGCGGTTTTGGGCACTGCGGCGAGGAAGTGCTTGGCCGAGAACGGACGATAGAGGTGAACTTCAACAATACCAACCTTTTCGCCCTTCTCCATCAGGTGGTCAATGGCTTCTTCAGCTGCCTGGCATACCGAACCCATGGCAATGATTACGCGCTCGGCTTCGGGGTGACCATAGTAGTTAAACAGGCCATATTTGCGACCGGTGATTTCAGAGATTTTGTTCATGTACTCCTCAACGATTTCCGGCACGGCATTATAGGTCGTGTTGCACGCTTCGCGGTGCTGGAAGAACACGTCGGGGTTTTCGGCAAGACCGCGGGCCTGCGGATGCTCGGGGCTCAAGCCGCGGCTGCGGAACTTCGACAGGGCTTCGCGGTCGAGCAGCGGAGCCAGCTCGTCTTGCTCAACAACCTCGATTTTCTGGATTTCGTGGCTGGTGCGGAAACCGTCGAAGAAGTTAACAAAAGGAATCGAGCTCTTGATGGCGGCCAGGTGGGCAACGCCGCTCAGGTCCATAACTTCCTGAACGGAACCTTCGGCAAGCATTGCGAAACCGGTCTGGCGAACCGACATAACGTCCTGGTGGTCGCCGAAAATCGAAAGGGCGTGAGAAGCGATGGTACGGGCCGAAACATGGAAAACGCTCGGCAGCTGTTCGCCGGCGATTTTATACATGTTGGGGATCATCAGCAGCAGGCCCTGCGAAGCGGTGAAAGTGTTGGTCAGCACGCCGTTCATCAGCGAGCCGTGAACTGCACCGGCAGCTCCGCCTTCAGATTGCATTTCCTGAACCAGAACGGTTTCACCGAAAATGTTCTTGCGACCGTTGGCTGCCCATTCGTCAACGAGCTCAGCCATAGTCGAAGAGGGTGTGATGGGGTAGATTGCAGCAACTTCCGAGAACATATACGCGATATGCGCTGCGGCGGTGTTGCCATCACACGTCATGAATTTTTTTTCTTTACTCATGTTAGATTATATATGTGTGAACTATTATAGATAATAATTTCAACGTAGTTGATTTATCCCGCAAATTTAGCGAAAAATCTCAAACTACACAACGAAATCCCCCGAAATTTAAAAAAACACAACTGGCTCTTGATATGTTTGTCTTGGGGTTATTTTTTGCGGAGGGATTTGAGATAGGTGTCGTATTTGATGTATTTTTCGGTGATAACCTTTCGGGTGTTGTTTCTATAGGTGTAGCGCAGGGTAAGGGTGTTGCCCTTGCGTTCGAAGCGGATGGCGTTGGGGCCGTTTTTGACAAGCGACGTGTTTTCAACGCAAACTCCGGGTAGGGTTTCGCAAACGGTGCCCTGCTGCATAACGGTGAAGGTTACAAGGTTGTCGTATGACCACAACACGGTGAACTTTCCGTTTTCTTCAATCACCTTTACAGAGGTGAAATTTTGGGTAGGTTTGCCGTCAATGTCGACCAGCACCCATTTGCCGACAGGAATTTTCGCCATCACAGAAGAAGTTGAAAAGAGAGCGCCCACGGCGAGAATCAGGATTGAAAGCAGACGTTTCATAAATTGATCATAAATTGATGAATTAGTTGGTTAATAATTACGTTCGCAAAATTACGAAAAATTACACACTTAACCAAACCCGAATCACGAAGTTAGAAGGGGTAGCCGATGGCGAGGTGGAAGGCGAGGGAGTTTTTGAAGGAGGTCATGTTGTAGTAGCCGGAGCGGCCGGTGTCGTAGGGGGCGTGGATGCCGATGCCGAGGTCGCCGCGGATAACGAGGATGCCAACGTCGACGCGCAGGCCCACACCGGTGCCGAGCGCCAGGTCGCGCAAAAAGGTTTTGGCGCGCAATTCACCGCCGGGTCGCGCGGGGTCTTTTTTGAGCAGCCAAACGTTGCCGGAGTCGAGGAACACTGCGCCATGGACCGGGCCGAGAATCGGGAAGCGGAATTCAACGTTGGCTTCGAACTTAAAGTCGCCGGTCTGGTCGAAATAGTCGCCGGCGCGGCCACGCTCGGGGCGATAGCTGCCGGGGCCGAGCGAGCGCACGGTGAATGCGCGCACTGAGTTTGCACCGCCAACCCAGAACTGCTCGCTATATGGCACTTCGCGCGAATTGCCGTAGGCATGGGCAACGCCCGTTGCGGCGCGCATAACAAGCCAGAGGTCGCGGCTGCGGCTGAGCTTGCGGCCATAGACTATTTGGCCGCTCACCTTGAAGAATTGCGAAATCGGAATTTTAAACAGTTGCTTCTCGCCCTTGACTCCGCAGAGGCGCCACAGGCCGCAGAAAACTCCGCCGGCTTCCTGGGCGGTGGCCGTCCAGTTCAGCTGGTCAACGCCGCGAAACAGGCGTTCGTAGGAGTAGGTATATGCAATCTGAGGCACAAACTGCGAGCGGAAGCTCAGCGCCACGGCACGGTTCTGGTCCATGAGTTCGTTGAATTCGGCAGTGGTGTGCAGCAGATTATTATAGGTGAGCTTGAGCAGGGTCAGGGTGTTGGTTGAGTAGCGCGAGGGGTTCCAGTCGTAGGCAAACGAGGCGTTGAACTGGGCCATTCGGAAATAGTGGGGACGGTTAAGAATGTCGGCGTTGGCCGTGATGCGGGTCCAGGCCAGGTCGCGGCGCAGGCGAGGCAGGAATTTCGGGGCGAGCAGGCGCGGGAAGGCCAGCGAGCCTTGCAGCCCGAACTCGTAGGAGTTGAACGCGCTGGAGCGATCGCGGCCGGTTTGCCATTCATAGCTGCCGGTAAGGGTTACGCCCAGTTGCTCGCCGCCGCCAAACAGATTGTTTTGGCTGACGCCCAGGGTCAGACCCGGACCGATATAAGAGTTGCTCTTGGATGAGACGTTGGCTTCGAGCGACACTTCGAGCGGGCGTCCCAGGGTGCAGTCAACAACAACGTTGAGAGTGTCGTTGCCCGAGGCCAAAGCTGCGGAATCGGGGGGCACAACGTTGACGTCGATATTCGAGAATATGCCGAGGCGACTCAGGCGCGTCTGCGTTGAATTGAGCGCCGACACGCGCAAATTGCGGCCGCGCCTAAGGGTTATGCACTCGTCAACAATTGCCCGGCGGAAGCGCGACGGCTGGAACTGCACCAGCGTGGCG
The DNA here is from genome assembly GCA_964554665.1 of uncultured Bacteroides sp. Taxonomy (GTDB): domain Bacteria; phylum Bacteroidota; class Bacteroidia; order Bacteroidales; family Muribaculaceae; genus UBA3263. The sequence goes on along the minus strand of CAZKPP010000041.1, from coordinate 8,666 downwards.
CGGTCGCAGCGAACAGTGTCGGGCGTTCCGCCGCCGTTGGTGCGCCGTAGCACCATGGTTACATTGCCCACTTTATATTGTCGGGTCATAACGGCCGGAGTGTTGGCGGCAAGGGTCATGCGCAGGGCTATGCGCTGCGGGGCCTGATTGACCGAGTCGGCCAGATATTCGATATATTCGGGGTTGAAGAAATAGTAGCCGCGGTTGCGCATAACCGTGGCTATGCGGCTGCGGGCCTCGCTAAGCGAGTCTACGCTGAAGCGCGACCCGGGGCGGAGATACGGAATGCGGGTGGCCACGGAGTCAATCAGGTGGGCCAGGCGGTTGGTGTCGGGCAGCAGCTCTATAGTGTCGAGCAGATAGGCTGGGCCGGTTTCAACGTTGTAGCTGACCGACACTATCTGGCGGTTCGATTTCTTGGGGAGGGTCGTGTAGGTTGTGCGCGAGCGGAAATAGCCGTTGTTGTTGAGCATTTCGTCAACCATCTTTACCCGCAGGTCGGGGCGCACCTCGCTCATCAACACCGGCTCCGACGCAAAGTGTTCATACACCCAGTGCTTCAGGCCTTTTTCGTGGCCATACCAGTGGTTCCAGATCCACAGGCCTATGGGCAGCGGGTTGCGGATATTGGTCATGGGCCACGTGTTGTTGGGCTTTACGGTAACGGCTTTTGAAACGTCGCTTTTAATGGCTCCGTCGGCTTTTTGGCCGTCGGGCCCGATAACCGTCAGTTTTTTCAGGCCGTTATATAATTCCTCGTCCGAGGCCAGGCGCGAGGTGGTTGAGCAGCCTACGGCGGCTATGGCCGTGAGCCCTAAGAGCATAAGTCGGATGAGTTTCATTGCTGAACGGCTTTTCGGAAGTTAAAGATGTCGGCTATGCGGTTAACGCGGCGCTTAATAACGAAGCCCACGCCGGTTTGGGTTACTTCGCCTTCGAGAATCGATTCAAAACCTGTGTGGCGGAACAGGCGCACATACATCGAGCCCGACTGATTAAGCATATATTCGAGCGACACGTCGGAAATCAAGTTTTCGGCAATGTCCGATTCCTCGGAATCGGTAGAATAGTTGCCGCCAACAATGATTTTAAAGCGGTCGTTAAACAGCGATTTGCTTACCTTATAGCTATATTGCGTGGCCGTTTGGGTCTGGCCGTTGCGAGTGCGGTCAAACTGGTCGAAACCGAAGCTGACGTCGACGCCCTTGATGGTGTTGGCCGCCCACTTGTTGAGCTGCGACGACAGGAAGCCGTAGAGCATATTGCCCGACAGGTTGGCGTTGGCCGACGTTTCGCCCGAGGAATAGATGCCGTAGAGGAGCAGGTTCATGGCCTGGTTGGCACGCTGGGTGGGCGACATTGCCTGAAGCTCGTTTTCGAGCGAGATGTCATCTTTGGTCGACAGGTCGAAGCTGACGTCGAGATGCTCGGGGGTACCCTTGGCCATAAGGGTAACGTCGAAGTTAACCAGGCGGGAGTTTTCGCCGGGGCGGGTAACGTTGGCGCGGGTCTGGTCGGTGGCCGAAATGTTGAGCGTGGGGTTCATTATCGGACCGTTGAAAGCCACGTAGCTGCCCGGCGCGAAGTTAAAGGTTTTTTCAGAGATAACCGGCAGCGAGTAGCGGAAGAAGCCGCCGTCGATTTGCAGGCGGCCGGTCATGCGGCCGTCGGGCTGCGACGGACTCATCGAGTAGTTCAATATGCCCTGCGGGCGCAGTTGGGCGCGGTTTTGGCCGTCGGTCGACAGGTCGACGGTAAACTGCGAGCCCTGGCGAATGTCAACGCTGGCGTTCAAAACCATGGCCATAGAGCTGCTGCTGACCGTGTCGGCGCGGGCAACTGTTGTGGTGTCGGCAAAGTTGACGAACTTAACAACGTTGTTCTCGCCTTGCAAAACGGCAGCGCTGTTGGAGCTCGTTAGCTGATAGGTAAGGTTGGTTGCCGGAAGAATTGCCAGGCGGGCATCGACCGCCATTACCTGCAGCGAGCCGCTGACGCGGGCGTTGAGGTCGAGGAAGCCTCGGCCATAGAGATTAACCTTGTTGCTCTTCTTGGAGTTGAGGAACTGCATGTTGGAGGCCGCCAGGTTCAAGTTGATCATCGGAGCGGAAAAATTGCGCATATCAACCGAGCCGTTGACCTGCAGAGGATTGGCGTTGGCGCCGAAAATTGCGAATTTGTTGAATTCAACAATATTCTTTTTAACGGCTATGGCGGTGGTGTCGAAGCTGAAGGTCGTGCCCATCATTCCAACCTTGACTTTGGCGCCATTGAAGGCCAGCGCACCGTTGGCCACCGGCGAATTCAGCGTGCCGTCAACCTCCATATAGCCGTTGAGCGAGCCGGAGAGCTGGGCATATTCCTGAGGCAGCATCGGGTTAGCGATCGACAGGGGGAATTCTATCAGCTGGGCGCCGAGCTGCAGCGGGGTGTGCAGGGTCGTGTCGTTGACAGCGCCATTGAGCACCAGGGCTCGGCGACCGTTTACGTTGAGGTTGGCGTTGGCCCATATAGCGCCGCCAAAGTCGGTGTCTACGTCGAGGTCCATGCCAAAGTCGCCCACGCGCTGGCGGCCATAGGTGAGGTTCTGAACGCCTATGGTTCCGGAGCCATTGATCGTCTTGGTCGAGTAGTTAACCAGCAGGTCGGCATTGACGTCGCCCGCAATCGGCGGCGCAAACGGGTTGAGCTGGAGCCAGTCGCTGATGTGTACGTCGCTGATTTTCAGCGCCAGGTTGTTGGGCGTAATCGAGTCAGACGGCTCATTGCGGCCCGAAAGGAGCTGCAGGCGCGAGCCGGCGCCGCGGGCGTCGATATTAGCGTCGATATGAAACGACTTTGGATTGAAGCTCAGGAAGTTGTCGGTGTTAATTTGCCACTGTTTATAGGCTATGGTGGGGTTTACCGGGTCGAGGCTCACCGTAATCAGCGAGTCAATGGCTGCGCGCAGCCCCAAATGGTAGCCCATTTGGCCCTGAATATTGTGTTGCTCAATGAAAATGCGCCCGGTGTTGCCTGAAACGCCGCCGCCGATGTTAACTCGGGCAAACTCGTCGAGAGTGCCGGGGCGGTTGTTTACGTAGGCGTTGAAAAAGAGTGCGGGGCCTCGTGAAATCATTTTCAGCGTCAGAGTGTCAATGCGAATCGACTCGCCCGAGCTGAAGCCGAGCATCCGGGCCTGGGCATGGAGCACCGTGTCGGTACGCGCCTCAAAGTTGAGAGTGCGGAAATCTATGGCCGAGGGCGCCAGGAATTGCTGGATTGCCGACCCCGGAGCGGCCGAAACCGCAAGGTTCATCTGCGGCAGCAGCGCAATCAGCGAGTCTGCTCGGCAGTTGCGACTGTCGATCATGGTTGTGGCGGCAGTCGTTACCCGGGGAATCTGCGCCATGAGGGCATTGAGGGTAGTGTCGGCGCGCAGAGCGGCGTTGAGAGTGGCGTTGCCGAGGTCAACGGCTATGGTGCGCCCGGCATTGGTGGTGAGCAGCAGCGAATCGAGGTTGAGACTCTGCGCGTTCATGTTCAGGCGGGCATCGAGCAGCGTTGCGCGGGCCTGAACCGTGTCGAGATTCAGGGCTGCAAAGCCTGTTGATTTCAGCCTCATGGCGCCGTTGAGCACCGAATCGGTAATGCCCAACGCCTTGAGATTCAAGCTGCGGATATCGCCGTTGAGGTCCCAGCTGACGGTTTTCGGCTCAAGATGAGCACCCAGGTCGAGCGTAAGGTCGGCGGCAGGAACTCCGGATTTTAATCTTGCGGTCAAATCGCCGTTGGCCAGGTGTGCACCCGCCTTGATTGACTCAATGCGGCGGCCATTGAATTCAATGGCGCTGACGTTGACCAGGGCATTGAGCTCGGCACCGCGCTGCAGCGGGTTAAACGAGCGGCCGGCGGCCTTGACCGTCGCGCTGACAGCGCCTATGCCGAGGCCCGGCATAAAGGCCGCAACGGGAAACGAGTCAGCCTGCAGGTCAACTTTATAGGCCGGGGCAGTGCCGCGAAGGTCGCCGTTGAGGGCCAGGCGGCCGGCCCCGGTCTGCGCGGTAAGGCGCGCCGAATAGTCACGACCGCGGCCTGTAGCATGGCCTTTGAGCGAGAGCGGCGGCAGCTTAATGTCGGCGGGAAGCATCGACTTAAATGGCGCCGAGTTAACCAGGCGTCCTTCAATCTGAGCGTCGAAGGCCATAGCCGTTGAGTCGGTCAGGTTTTCGGCGGTGCCGCTGCCTTTAATGCTGAAAATGCCGGCCATGGAGGCGCCGATGGTGTCGATTTTCAAGTCGGCCATGGTTCCGCGGGCGTAGGCACGGAGAATGAGCGGAGTGGTTTGCGGCAGCGGGGCGAGCATGGGTCGCAGAGCGGGCATGGCGCGCCCTACGGCGTCGGTAAACACCCGGGCCCGCGCATCGACCATAACCGGCGCCGAAGCCATGTCGGCACCCATGCCCATTTCGGCATTGAGCGTCAGCGCCGTAGTGCCGTTCAAAACTATCTTGAAGTCTTTGGCAACCATTTCGGAGTCGGTCATTTCAAACAGGCCGCTACCCAAAAGGCTCATGTCGGCAACCGTGTCGATTCGCAGCCCGTGGAGCGGAACGCGCATCGAGGTGCCGTGCATCGTAAAGGAGTCGACTGCCGCTTTTGCGCCGCGCACCAGCAGGTGGTTCAAATCCAATCCGGCCATGGGCTCGGCATTGCGCCGGCCGTAGAGAGCCGAATCGAGGCGCATCGAAAGCAGCCCGGTGCGTATGTCGATAGTGTCGGCAACCAAGAGCTCGCCGCCGGTCAGAATGGCGTTGAAGCCGCGGGCGGCAATGGTGTCGTTGGTCAACTCCATGCTCATTGAATAATCAACATTGCGCATCGAAATTCGTCCCGAAGTTATGCGCAGGGGCGACGTCGGGGTGGTGTCGGCAGGCGTAGAAGTCGTGTCGGGGCCCATAATCAGGCGCACACGGCCGCCGTTGAGGTCGGCATGGTCAATGTCGATTTTAGAAAAATCGAGGGCCAGCGAAGCCTCGGCGCCGATGCTGTCGATGTTAACGGCGATATACAGCGAATCGGGGCCGCCCATCTGATAGAAGCCGCGGCGGATTTCGGCGTTGGAAACGCCTATGCGGCCAACCAGCAGCTTCAGCGGGTTAATGCGCACGTTAACCCGGTCGGCAACAACCATGGTGTCGCCCCCGGCCTTGAGGTCGGTAATCACGGCGCCGTCAACGCTCAGGCGCATAGGCCAGCCCAGACTTATATTGTCGGTTTGAATATGCAGGCCGCTCGACTGCTCCACCTTAGGCAGAATCCAGCCGGCAACCCGATTGAGAACTCCGGGAATATAGAGAACACAAACCAGAGCCGCCACCAGCAGCAACACGCCGGCAACGATTCGGCCCAGCCATGCCACGGCCTTGAGCAGCTTTCGGGGCGCTTTAGCGCCTTGTTTAACGTTCTCCTTCTCGTCCATAAATAAACAGTTCTCAAACCAATAACCACGCCGGGCCAACAATTGTTCTGCAAAGTTACAAAAATAATTTTGAATGTTGAATTTTGAATGTTGAATGCCCCCCACCGCCAACAAAAAAATCCCGCCGGAGCGGGATTTTTAGGGGTTATGTGGGTTCTGTCGTCTTGACGATGTAGGTGTCCAGGGGTTTATTCTTCGTAGTCCATGATGAACTCGTCAGCGCCATACATCTCCTCCATGCGTTTGTTCAGCTTCTCTGCTTTGCTTGTGCTATATATTGGCGACGCAGGAGTTTCATAGAAGTAAGACGGAGTGAGCCCTTCAAACAATAGTGTTTGATATACAAAAAACTCATATGGATTTATGCTTCCGGGATTAACATACCAATCCCAGTACTGTTTGTCGTTTACCATGTACGCAGATAACGACTCATCATCGTTGAACCAAAGAGCCAGCTGCTTAAGATTAACCACATGGTTTGAAGTTCGATATTTTCCGAATCTCATCCATGTAATCTCACCTTTCTCCTTATAATAAAAAACTCCCCAGCCATTGGGGTTGCCATCCCAGCCTGTGGGCCCACAATAATGGCCGCGACCTGAGTCATAGTCATATCCATAGTAGTCCCATGGCCGGGTTTCAACCATTTTTCCCATTATTTCTCTTCTAACCGTTACCTGTTCGACGATATTGCCGGGCAAGACCGGAGGGTTTGCCATGTCATAATATTCTTTAGCCTTAACAATCCTATCACGCAGGCTTGTGCCATATCTTAACGACGCATCATGGCAAACCGATGCATCACCTTTATACATGGGGAAGATACCATCATCGGGGCCGCCGAGAATCATTTCGTAGGCATCCGCGCGCGAACATGGATTCTGAACCACTCTAAAAAGATTCATTACTCCGAGATAGCCTTTGGCGTACTTAGAAATTTCATGGTTTCCACCATGTTCCAAAAGCTCGAAAATCTCGGCAGATTTATCGAATTCTGCTCCCATAAAGTAGGCAAATGCCGCAGCGAACTTTGCCTGAGCATAGAAATATTCGCAGTTCCGACCGGAGAAACTGGCGTTGTTGAAGCTATTTGCAATGGTTAGCCATTTTTGACGGTCGGCAATCGTGTCGAGGTCCAACATATTGATAGACCTGACAATTCTTTGGTTATGGTAAACGTGAGCATAATAGCTTTTTTCGTTGAACGGCGTTGATTCAACATACTTGGTAAGTCGCTTCTCCAGCTCCTGGCCTTTGCTAATCGACCCTTTGCTCAGCCAATCAGTCGGCTTGCCGGCATCATATGCGTTCAGGCCGAGAATAAGGGCGGGCTGATAGTATTTTGAGCTTTTACTGCTGATTTTGCTTGCCCAAGTTATAGCCTTGTTGTAGTCACTGGCCATTTCGGCCTCCACGGCAACGTTGTAGCGATGCGAGTCGGAGGTATACCACAGAGTAAACCACACGATAGCAATTGCTGCTATAGCGCCACCGATTTTATATTTATACGTAACTAAAAAGTCTGTAACCTTTTGAATCTGCTCTTTACGCTTCTGCGCTTCGGCCTCTTTTTGGAGCCTGAGCTCTTCTTGCTGAAGCGCAAGTTCAGCCGCTTCTTCGGCGGCACGCTGCTCGGCCATCGCTATCTCTTCAGGCGACGAGGTCTCTATGGTTACCGACGCTTCAATAGCCACTACCCCTGACTCGGATTTATTGAAGTAGGCATCAACTTCCTTCTGATCCTTGTCAGCTTTGATTTTACGGGCTATGGCACCACCAACGCAAACCTTGCCAACCGGATTAAACACCGCGGGAATGAGTTTTACAATCACCAGGCCGTTGGGAATACCGATTATTGAGATGAAGCAGAAGAGTGCATCAAAAATATAGGCAATCGCAACAAACAGACCAACCGGGAAATAAAGGATTCTTACAATGGTCGAGAATATGACCCACAGTTTGTTGCGGTCCTCACCCTTTGCCGCACTAATGTCTTTTTGCGACACGAGTTCACGAGTGTGAGGCGCCAACAGGAATTTTGCAATCTGAAGCAGACCGAGACCCAAAGGCAGCCCGACAACGGTCAGACACAGCAACAAGCCTCCAAGAGCGGTTGGTATGGCCAGCAGAAACCCGAAGAAGGGAAAGTACCACAGAATGTTAAGAAACACTTTCATGATGAATAATGTGAAATTTTCTTAGCCGCGGTCATCCTCTCGTTGGCTGTTAAACAATTGGTTATAAGTGAAAAGCGTAGGAATCTGTATCTGTTACCGTCCTACAACCGGAGGCTTCTCGCATTGCCTTGTCTATGTTGGACGGCAACTGCAGAGGCCCACGCTCGTATATGCTATCAGCGCTTCCGGCACTGCTCCTCGCGAAGCTGCGTGTCGGAAACGGTAATATACATACCTACGGGCATCTACCGTTGCTCAATCCCTGACATAGACATGAAATTTTTGCGAGAAATTCCCGGTTGTCAAGAATCAGCGCGGATAAACGCTTTCTAATTATGTCTTTTTGCACCCCGCCCGCTCAACCCTTGACCGGGGCCTCTGCAAGGCGGTCTGCGTCGGCAAAGTTACGCAAATAAATTGGAATTTGGAATTTCGAATGTTGAATTTTTTTCTGTGGGCAAGCTGCCCACACTTCCGGATGCCGCCATAGCGGCAAAAGAGCAACGTTAGTTGCGCCAAGATTATAGCCTATCGCAAGGGCCGCATAGCGGACCGCAGCCATAGGTCACGTGCCCGCACCCCCCAGTAGAGCTGCGTTAGCTGCGACACGTTCTGTCGCACCTAAAGACGCTCCAAATGTGGGGTGGCTGCGTGACCAGGGGCTGCGAAACGCTACGCGCTTCTTGCCGCCTGGCTATGGTCTTGTCGCCCGCTCTGCGGGCGCCTTGCGGGGGCGATGGCGGCTCGCCATCGCTGTGCGTCGCGTAAGCGTGGGCAGGCTGCCCACACTCCCGGCGTTGGATGCTCGCGATTCGGCGGTTGTAGAGCGCCCGGATCAAAAGAGCGCAACCTGATAATCAAATTCTGTATGCAATAACTTGCACTTTCCGTTGAAAGATTTGTCATTATCAGCTATTTGACGTAACTTTGCGGTATGGCTTGTTCAACTGATTTTATTGATTTCGTCTTAGAAGTCTTGGCCCCGTTAGGCGAAGTTCGCTCTCGCAAAATGATGGGCGATTATGTTA
>CAZKPP010000040.1:0-19155 GCA_964554665.1 uncultured Bacteroides sp. | reverse complement strand
GGGGGAATTTCGGGGATTACGGTGCGCGTCACGAGTCCTTCTTCGCCGAGAGTTTTCAGCGCTTGCGAGAGCATTTTGGGGGATATGTCGGGAATTGCGCGGCTGAGTTCGCCAAAAAATTTTGGCTGGCCGTTGCTCAGGGTGAATATCACCAACATCGGCCACTTGGCGGCAATAACGGTAAGGACGCTGCGGATGGGGCATCCGGCGGCGTCCTCATTGAGGCTTTGTTTTTTTATCATGCTATTTCAGCGTCAGCAGCGGTCCATTGGGTCAGGCTGCCGGCCTTAACCTGAATGCACACCTCGGTCATGTCGGTTTCGGCATGGAGTTTGCGCTTGGCGGCGGGGGCTACGCGCAGCCAGTCGCCGGCTTCGAGGGGTACGTTTTCACCATCAATTTCCATGAATCCTTTACCGGAAACGATGAAATAGATTTCTTCGTTCTGCTTGTGGCTGTGGTAGAAGGGAATTACTGTGCCTGCGGGCAGGTTGTTTACCGATACTTCGGCGCCGGTCAGGGCAAGGGTGTCGTGCAGCTCGGTGCGCTGTGCGTCTGCGGCTACGTGGGTTTTGCTGTAGTTACTCATAGTTATTTTGGTTATTTGGTTTTTGTTTCTGCAAATTTACAACAAAAATCAACCCCTGTCAAGTAGTTACCTTTAAGTAAGCACCTTTCGCTGTTGAATATTATTTCAAGATCATAGTGTTACAAATTTGCCATTAACATGCTTTAACTCAATTCAATCCCCTGCCAATCAATCTTTATAGAGTCGATACATATCGGCAATGTTATCTCTCATGGTTTTCCTTAGCGAGGCGGGCTTGATTACCTCAATCATCGGGCCGGCCTGAAGGAGCTTCATTATAAAATCGTAGGTCGGCGGCAGATAGAGCTCAAAGTCGGCATAGTCGCCATAGTCTTGCATCAGCTGCTGGCTATGGTGCATGGGCAGCGTTTTCAGATAATGCTTGTGCTCCTTGTCGGCGCGGATAACGATGCGCTGCGGCTTAACGTCGCGCTCAAATACTATGCCGTATGCGGTTGAAAAATACCCCTGAGCATCGAATTCCTCGGGCAACTTAAAGCTTCGGTCAGTGGCGTCAACGTTCTCTATGCGGTCGAGGGCATAGAGGCGCAAATCGTCGTATTGAATGTTATGGGCAAGCAGATACCAGCGGTTTTCAAACAGCTTTACGCAATATGGCTCCACAGGGAAACTAAAACTTTGCGACTTCATGAATCCCCGATAGGTTATATTTACCGTGCGGTTATCTTTCATCGCCGCCAATAGCGGGGTCAGATGCCGGCGCCCCGAGGGAATTTCGTCGACCAAAATGCGGCCTTTAAGGTCAAGATTCTCACCGATTACGTTGCCCACGGCAAACGAGTCGAGCATCCACTTCTTTAGCCGGTCCTCATCAATATCCTCCGGATTGGCGATATAATAACGATAGCCGCCGGCTTTCTGACAATCGATAATGATGCCGAACTGTTCAAAAATGGCGTCGCGCCAGCGATTAAACGTCGCGCGAGGCAGCGGGCGACAATCGCTGAGCTCCTTATATCGTTCCCATTTGTCAGATAGCTCCTTATGCGAAATCTTTCCCGCGCGCCGAATAGTGTCAATCAGCCATGTATACTTCAAAAGTTGATTCATATCATTCTGCTTTAGCCTTTATCACTGCAAATTTAATAAAAAACCCCACGCAAGTAAAAATTTTTTTGGGGGGGAGTGAACTTTTGGGGGGTGGGGGATGTTATAATGGTGTAAAGCGACTCGAAGAGAGCTTTACTTCATGTGTGAATGATTGTGATAATGATTGGTTTATTATTCGACGAGGAGTGACTGCGACAGCCATTCCTCGCCTGCATTTTGGGGATTAGAATTTGCCGGAGGTGTTGACGGCGTCGGTTTCGGTGGTTTCGATTTCGTCTTTCATGAAGTTGCGGATTACGCGAACGGTTGAGAGCTGGGCGAAGTCGGTGAGCAGGTTGATGCGCAAGGAGTAGAAGTTGTCGTCGCGCAGTTGCTCAACCACTGTGCCGACAGGAATTCCTACGGGAAAAACCACTGAATAGCCGCAGGAAGATAATCTCGATCTCGCCAGTTAATATATTTGGTGCCTCCTCTGGCACGACCATTGATAGTAGCGATAACAATATCAAGTATTCGGTTGCGAAGTTGTTTGGCTTTTTCGCTCTCCGTCAGTAGCATTCCCATGTTTAGGAAAGCGCGGAATGTAAACACCCCCAACTGTCGTGTGAACTTAGGGACATTAATGTCCCCAACAAAATGTAACTTTAGCTCTTTTAGGGATTTACCTTCACTTAAAAAATATCCGTTAGCACGAAGTTAAACACCATGCTCTTGAATGTAACGTTTAATCGTGCATTCATCAACTCCATAAAAATCGGCTACTACTTTAGTCGTAAACAGTAATTCATTATGAAAACGCAGTCCGTTAACATCCAAATTTTCTTGGATTGCTTGGATGGCAAAATTATTGTTTAAAACATTCTGTCGCTCGATATTTGAAATTGTCAGGTCATTCATATCGGTTATAACTCACTTCATGTAATATCAAGGACAACTATTTAAGAGGCAAAGATATATCTATTCCGTAACTTTTTGCTATAGTCCTCAAGTTATCCATTTTATTTTTACATGCATTTTTGAACCCCCATTGATTAGATACAACAATTCTTGTACCGTCAGTTGATGTAAAAATGTCTTTTTCATCCATGCACCACCGTGATTCATCTTTAATATTGTTAATGTCTTCAATATAATTCTTACGGTTAAAGATGTTATATAGTTGACGGAAGTGCAGAGTCTTGTTTTTTTCGAGAATTTGCCTTATCAGATTAAAGGCATATCTCTGAGCGATTCCTTTATTTCGATACGAACCTGAACGTTGAATGCGCGCTCTCGACAGTGAATCCTTAGAATGGACATTGGGAATATCAGGTTTCTCTTCCTCACGTTTTCTTATTACAATTTCAAGTTGAGATAATGCCGTTTTGATTTCATCAAGTGAATAACTTTCTGGTTCAAAGAATTCAACAATATATTCAGAAAGTATATCACAAAATACAGTTGATGTAATAGTATTTGTTAGCGTAGTAACATTTTGGTAAAAACGTTCAGATGCATTTTGTTTTTCAATATACGCTAAGATATTGGCGGAAGAAAAATTTTGCGCTGAAAAAAGCTTAACAAAATCTTCGCCCGATGGTTCATTCTGGTCAAAAGACAGTGACAAAACAAGAATAGGTTCTGTTCCGTCGCCTATGGTTTTATAATATACTTCCAAATTCTTTCCGACATATATTCCAACTGGAGTTTCCAGTTGCTTCATATATGAGGTCAATTGCTCAATGTCCTTTTGAGTACGGATAAGGTCGGGCTTCTTAACCTCAACGACAAATTGAGCACAATCATCACTTGATACAACAATGTCAGGAATTAATCTTTCCGAACAACCCATAATCAATGTCTTCTGTTCCTCAATTTGCTCGGGTTTCCAGCCTAAGCCTTCAATCACAAGATCTTTAAATGATTCTTGATAATTGCGTTCAGAATCTTTATGGGCATATTTGTCCATATCTCTACAAATTTTTGTCCAATTAGCCATTTGTATTAGTTCCTGAGTTATGTTTATAAAGCATAATTATTATATTCTCTTTCTTTCCCAAACTTAAAAAATTGTGATTTTTTGGGATACGCTGCAAAGTTAGCTAAATTTTGGGAACATCCCAAAAATGCAGGCGAGGAATGGCTGTCGCAGTCACTCCTCGTCGAATAATAAACCAATCATTATCACAATCATTCACACATGAAGTAAAGCTCTCTTTCAGTCGCTTTACACTATAATAACAACCCCCGCCACCAAAAAGTTCACACCCCCCCGAAATAATAATGGATGATATCGGCAAATCTTTGCCAATTCCGAGATTTGTTGTAACTTTGCGTATGGACAAAAAAGAGCTATTGTCCGGATATAACAAGTATAAAAAGTGTATGGAAGCCATTTTACCATTGTTGAAAATATAAGCAAATGAAAAAATTGAGAATGAAAAGCTTTGACGCTACGGAGGGTAATCTCCATCATTATTCACCCGACTCCATCCGTCGCATATTCTAAGAAAAAATGACCAACAACGATTCAAAATATCAAATACCAACATTGCCGCTTAACAACGATTTTGAAACAAAGCGTATTTTGCGACAGGTTAGTAAGGCAAATCGACGCCTTGCTGAATTGAAAGGCGTTGCATTAACAATTCCTAATGAAAATATTCTACTGAGCTCATTGGTATTGCAAGAAGCATTAGATAGTTCTGCGGTTGAAAACATCGTTACAACCAGTGATGATTTATATCGTGCAGAATTAAATCTGCGCGGAGAGATTGTTAATGCAGCCGCGAAAGAAGTCCAGAACTACCGCCAGGCAATGCAGTCTGGGTTTGAGTTGGTTAGGAAACATCATCTACTTACGCTTAAAGATATTAAAGCTATTCAGGAAACTTTGGAATCTAATAATGCCGGTTTCAGAAGTGTCCCTGGCACCAAGTTGAAATCATCGCGTGGAGAGATTGTATATACACCACCTCAAAATGGGCAAGACATAGAGGAGTATATGTCAAATCTCGAAAAGTATATTAATATCCCTGAGATGCACGATATAGATCCGCTTATAAAAGTTGCAATTATTCATCATCAGTTTGAAAGTATTCATCCATTCTACGACGGTAATGGACGTACCGGTCGCATCCTAATCATATTGTATCTGATCATTAACGAATTGCTTGATTTACCTATTCTTTATCTCAGTCGATATATCACTCATAACAAAGGTGAGTACTATCGTCTTATTCAGGCAATAAGAGATAAGTCGGGAGACAATTTTAAGGAATGGGAAGATTGGATAATGTTTATGCTTGTTGGTATAGAGGAGACTGCAATTCAGACCATTCAATTAGTGAAAAATATCTCCGCATTAATGGCAAAATATAAAACCATCCTTAAACCACTCTTTGGACAGCAGTATAAGCATGAGCTGATAAATAATCTGTTTTTCCACCCATATACGAAAATTGGGTATATGATGCGTGATATGATGGTTCAACGAAAGACTGCAGCTAAATATCTTGATAAGATAGTCGAAGCTGGACTTCTTGTAAAGATGCAGATGGGTCGCAGTAATTATTATATTAATAAAGACCTTATGGACTTGTTTGTATTTCAAGGTCATAATGATGAAGTTAAAAATATCGATGATGCTGTTGAATCTATTCATGAGAATCTCTAATGTGCCTAAAACGAGAAAACTTACACATGTCAACTTTGATATGTACCCGATTTTGAATATATGGGTACATATAAAGGAGATTGTGGATATGATTATGATATTCCGGGTACATAACATATTTAAGATATTATAGATTGACACCTTGAAATCCAAGTAATGAAGTTCAAGTTTAAGTTACGGGGCAATCAGACTGATGCGGTGGAAAACACTACCAACATCTTTGTCGGGTAACCCGACCGCGATCCATCGAAGTATCGCCGCTACTTCATAAAGTAGTGGGGGATTAGAATTTGCCGGAGGTGTTGACGGCGTCGGTTTCGGTGGTTTCGATTTCGTCTTTCATGAAGTTGCGGATTACGCGAACGGTTGAGAGCTGGGCGAAGTCGGTGAGCAGGTTGATGCGCAAGGAGTAGAAGTTGTCGTCGGCGTCGCGGAGTTGTTCAACTACGGTGCCTACGGGAATCCCTTCGGGGAAGACTACGGAGTAGCCGGAGGTGATGATGGTGTCGCCGGGCGAGAATTCAACGTGGCGTGGCAGTTCTTCGAGCACTGCCTGGCGTGGCGAGCGGCCGTCCCACACCAGCGAGCCGAAGGCGTCGGAGCCCTTGACCTTGCAGCTGAGGCGCAGGTCGGAGTTGAGCATCGAGATTATGCGCGATGTGTGGGGGCCAACGACGTTAACGATGCCAACGATGCCGTTCTGGTCAATAACGCCCATTTCGGGGCGTATGCCGTCGAGTTCGCCGCGGTCGAGGGTTATGAAGTTGTTGGGCCTGATAATCGAGTTGTTGATAACCCGGGCGGTTATGAATTCGTAGGGTTCGAGCGCGGGGTCGGGGGCCACGCTGTCGAGCAGGCGCTCGTCGGCGCGTTGCAGGCGCCGGCGCAGGTTAATGTTTTCGAGTTCGAGGTCGGCCAGGCGCTGCTGCAAGTCGTCGTTGATGGAGCGCAGATAGAAATAGCCGGTAACGGAGTTTGCCGCGGAATAGACGCCCGAGGTTACGCGTCCGGCCGAGGTCATAAAAACCGCCTGCCGGTAGGGGTTGCCTCGCAAAAGCATGAAGAGGCTGACCCCCGCCAGCAGTAGGAATACGAACCAGGCGCCATGGCGCAGGAAAAAGTCTGCAAGAGCGCGCACTGCCGCTTAGCGGATAAGGAACGAGAACTTGTCGACGTTTTTGAGGGCCACGGCGGTGCCGCGGGCCACTGAGAGCAGCGGGTCTTCGGCAACGTGGAACTGGATGCCGATTTTGTCGGTCAGGCGTTTGTCGAGGCCGCGAATCATGGCGCCGCCGCCGGCGAGCCATATGCCGTTTTTAACGATGTCGGCATAGAGTTCGGGGGGAGTCTGCTCCAGGGCGTTGAGCACTGCGGTTTCAATCTTGGAGATTGATTTTTCGAGGCAGTGGGCGATTTCCTGGTAGCTTACGGGCACTTCCATGGGCAGGGCAGTAACGTGGTTCGGGCCGTGAACAACGTAGTCCTCGGGGGGATTTTCGAGTTCGGTCAGGGCCGAGCCTACGTGAATTTTAATCTGCTCGGCGGTGCGCTCGCCAACGCGCAGGTTGTGGGCACGGCGCATGTGGCCGATAATGTCTTCCGTAAGGTCGTCGCCGGCAATCTGAATGGATTTGTTGGTTACGATGCCGCCGAGCGAAATTACGGCGATTTCGGTTGTGCCGCCGCCTATGTCAACGATCATGTTGCCGGTGGGGGCTTCAACGTCGAGGCCGATGCCGAGGGCTGCGGCCATAGGTTCGTAGATCATGTAGACGTCGCGGCCGCCGGCATGTTCGCTGGAGTCGCGCACGGCGCGAATCTGCACCTCGGTGGAGCCGCTGGGAATGCCAACTACCATGCGCAGCGACGGTGAGAACCAGCCGCGCGAGCCCGACGACTTCTTAACCAGGCCGCGAATCATCATTTCGGCGGCGTTGAAGTCGGCGATAACGCCCTGGCGCAGCGGGCGCACGGTCTGGATGTTAGGATTCTCCTTGCCGTGCATCAGGTGGGCCTCCTTGCCAACGGCAATCGGCTTTCCGGTATTTTTTTCGATGGCAACGACCGAGGGCTCGTCGATAACGATTTTGTCGTTATGCATAATGATGGTGTTGGCGGTGCCCAGGTCGATAGCAATCTCCTTAGTCAGTGAGAATAAACCCATAGTTAGTGTTGAGTGTTGAATGTTGAGTTGAGAGTTAGTGTTTGAAGTGGCGGATGCCGGTGATAACCATTGCCATGTCGTTGTTGGCGCAGTAGTCAATGGTTTCCTGGTCGCGGATTGAGCCGCCGGGCTGGATAACGGCATCTACGCCGGCCTCGTGGGCAATTTCCACGCAGTCGGCAAAGGGGAAGAAGGCATCGGAAGCCATAACCGCACCCTTCAGGTCGAAGTTAAACGAACGGGCCTTGGCAATAGCCTGCTTGAGGGCATCCACGCGCGAGGTCTGACCTACGCCCGAAGCGAGCAGCTGGCGGTTCTTGGCCAGAACAATGGCGTTAGACTTCGAGTGCTTAACGATTTTGTTGGCAAAGAGCAGGTCTTCGATGTCGGCGGGGTCAACGATTTTCGGGGTTACGGGGGTGAGATCCTCGGCTGTTTCAACCTTGAGGTCGCGCTGCTGAACCAGTGCGCCGTTCAGACAGGAGCGATAGCTGAGCTTGGAGTCATTGGCGGCCTTCTGAATCAGAATTATGCGGTTCTTTTTGGTTTTGAGCACTTCGAGTGCCTCGTCGGTATAGGCCGGGGCAATGATAACCTCGAAGAATATGCTGTTGATTTCCTTGGCGGCTTCGGCGTCGACCTTGGCGTTGGTAATGAGCACACCGCCAAAGGCGCTTACGGGGTCGCCGGCCAGGGCGTCGCGCCAGGCTTCAACCACTGTGGGACGCGAAGCAACGCCGCAGGCATTGTTGTGTTTCAACACCGCAAACGTAGTTTCGTTGAAGTCGGCAATCAGGCTGACAGCAGCGTCGATGTCGAGCAGGTTGTTATAAGAAATCTCCTTGCCGTGGAGCTGGGTAAACATGTCGTCGAATTTGCCGAAGAAGAAACCTTTCTGGTGGGGGTTTTCGCCATAGCGCATAGGTTTGGCCGAGTCAACGGCAACGCGCAGGGCCGAGGGTTCGGCGCCTTCGGAGTCGAAATAGTTGAAGATTGCAGAATCGTAGCTCGACGAAACTGCAAAAGCCTCCTTGGCAAACCAGCGGCGCTGGGCAGCGTCGGTTTCGGCGCCCTGCGAGGCAAGAATATCGCGCAGCGGAGCATACTGGGCTTTGGAAGCCACGATTACCACGTCGCGCCAGTTTTTGGCGGCGCCGCGAATGAGCGAAATGCCGCCTATGTCGATTTTTTCAATGATTTCCGCATCGCTCGCGCCGGAAGCAACCGTAGCCTCGAAGGGATAGAGGTCAACAATAACGAGGTCGATTTCCGGAATTTCGTAGCGTGCAATCTGCTCGCGGTCTTCGGCATTTTCGCGGCGGTTGAGAATGCCGCCGAAAATTTTAGGGTGGAGGGTTTTAACGCGGCCGCCGAGAATCGACGGATAGCCCGTAAGGTCTTCAACTGCCTGGCAGTCATAGCCGAGACCCTGAATAAACGATTGAGTACCTCCGGTCGACAGGAATTTTACGCCCTGGGCATTCAGCAGCGCAAGGATTTCGTCGAGGCCGTCTTTGTGGTATACGGAAATAAGAGCGGTTTTGATTTTTCGGATGTCGTTAGCCATATATGGTTCTTTTTGTTATAACGGTGCAAAATTACACATTTTTTCCGAGATTAGCAATTACATTTCCTGCAGGCACAGATTTTTTTTTCTGACAGATTTTCAGTAATTTTGCGCTTGCAATGATATTTACTTTTGAACCAATATTTAAGCCTACCCCCTGGGGAGGCACACGCATCAGAGAAATAAAGGGTCTGGCTCCCGACCCGAACCCCATAGGCGAGAGTTGGGAACTCAGCGCCGTTGAGGGTATGGAATCGGTTGTTAATGCCGGTCCCGACAAGGGTTTAACCCTTAATCAGTTGATGAACAAATATGGCGAGCAGTTGATTGGCCGCCGGGTATTAAACAACTATGGCGGCGAGTTTCCGCTGCTGATAAAGTTTCTCGACTCCAGCCAGTGGCTCTCGCTTCAGGTGCATCCCGACGACCGCGTTGCCCGCAAACTCGAATCGGCTACGCAGGGCAAGGCTGAGATGTGGCACGTTATCGAGTGCCAGCCCGGCGCACAGCTCATTGCCGGGTTCAAGCCCGAAGTTACCGTGGGCGACTACCTGCGCGCCGAAGGCAAGCGCGAACTGCTGGGACTGGTGCAGCACCACGACATTTCGCCCGGCCAGAAGTTTTTCATCGCCCCGGGCACTATCCACGCCTTAGGCCCCGGATGTCTGGTTGCTGAAGTTCAGCAAAGTTGCGACATAACCTATCGCGTCTACGACTATGAGCGCCCTCGCGAACTGCATTTAGACAAAGCACGGCTCTCGCTCAAGTTCAATGCCGACCGTTCGGTGGCCGATCCACTTGATTGTTTCAGCGTAGGAACGCTGACAATGTTTCGCGCCATGAATTTGCTGCCATATTCCGATTCCTTCCAAGTCGTTATGGTTGTTCAAGGGTCGCTGACGGTCGACGGCGTTGACGCTCCGATGGGCACTACCCTGCTCATAAGCGCTGACCATGGCCCGGCCCGTCTGGTTCCCTCACCCTCGGCAACAATATTGCGCATAACGGTTTGAGTGCGCCCAACGGCATGAAACGCAAACTTCCGCTCTGGCTATTCTGGATAATTGTCTGCATTATCTATTGCGCCTCGGTTGTGGCGATCGAGTTCTCTGACCAGCCCATAGGGAGCAGCTATAGCCTTATGCGCACCGGCATGCTCTACGGCCTGGTTTCGATGGCAGCGTGCGCTCTGCTGGCGGTTATCTGCGCCTGGCGAGTGGTTTTTGCCATAGTTTTTCCGCTATTGTCAGCCTTTTCGGGAGCCATGTGTTTTTTGGCGCTTACCATAGGCAGTCGTCTTTCGGAAACGTCGCTCGAAATTGCATTGGAAAACGATGCGGAAATGTGGTTTTCAGTCATTTCGCCGTTAATGATGCTAACCATTGCGGCTTCGCTGGCGCTCGGCATCTTCCTTGCCTGGGTCAGATGGCAAAAGGTTGATTCCTCGCGCCGTTTGCGCCTGACAATGGCCATTGGCGGCGCAACGGTCGGGGTGGCGATGATGACCGTGTCACCTAAGTCCAACCTCACCATCGGCAGCCGCCTGCCATACTCTATTTTCACGTCAACCGCCGACTACATGGCCAACCGCCGCGAGGCCCTGCAGGTCAGAACCACCTACGCCAATACCCCGGTAACGGCCGACTCCATAGCGCCCGACGTTATTTTCGTGTTGGGCGAATCGCTGCGCGCCGACCATCTGCCGATGAACGGCTACCACCGCAACACTCTGCCCACAATTTCGGCCGACTCGCTGCTCATAAACTTTCCGAACTACTACACCAAATTCACCAATACCAACCACGCGGTGCCCGCGCTGATGACCGCCAACCCTGACCGCCGGCTTGAGGAACAATCGTTCATAACCCTGTTTAAAAACGCCGGCTACCGCACCGCATGGTTTGCCAACCAGAACCTTACGCGCTATTACTCATATTTTGCCAACGAGGCCGACACGCTGATTTATTGCAACGACGGCAAATCGGTTATGCGCTATCAACCGCTGCTCGACAGCGATATGCTCCCGGCATTCAGCCGGTGGCTCGACAGCGACGACCCGAGGCCGCGGCTGGCGATTCTGCACTGCATAGGCTCCCACTGGTGGTATCCGCTCCACTACACCCGCGCCGATGCACTCTACTCCCCCGAAGTGACCCACAAAGAGGTTGCCGGCCTTAAGCGCGACGAAATCATAAATTCCTACGACAACACCATTTTGGCCACCGACCGCTTTTTGTCGGAGCTCCGCGCCATTGTTGGCAACCGCAATGCGATTATCGTGTTTGTTTCCGACCATGGCGAGCTGCTCGGCGAAAATGGCCGCTACCTGCACGACGGCGACCAGTATCCGATTCACCACCCGGCGGCGTTTATGCTGCCTACGGCAACCTACGCCGAAAACTACCCTGCCCTGATTGACTCGTTGCGGACGGTGGCGCCGAAGCCGGTAACTTCGGCCTCGAATTTCAAAACCATGGTCGACGTAGGCCGCCTGCAAGTAAACCTGCCGCAGTAAGCTCAATGCCTCGTCGAGGCGTTGCGCGGGTGGTAGAGAAGAATCTCCTTGCGCAGGTGCGAGCGGTCGAGGTGAATGTAGATTTGGGTCGTGGCGATGCTTTCGTGGCCGAGCATCTGCTGAATGGCGCGCAGATTGGCACCCCCTTCAAGCAGGTGAGATGCAAAAGAGTGGCGCAGTGTGTGGGGCGACACTTCGGTAGTGATTCCCGCCTCGCGAGCAAGATGTTTAACAATGTCAAACACCCTCATGCGGGTTATGCGGCGGCCGGTGCGTGGCGCCAGAAAAACATAGTTTTCTTCGCCCGGATAGATTTTGCCGGAGGCACGTTGCTCAAGCCATTGGCGCAAAATGTCGACCGTAACCTCGCCCATCGGCACCAAACGCTCTTTCGACCCCTTGCCGACTACCGAGAGATAGCCTTCGTCGAGATTCAGCCGGTTGATTTCAAGGTTAATAAGCTCGCTGACGCGCAAGCCGCAGCCATATAGTGTTTCCATGAGCGCGCGGTCGCGCAGCGCCTGCGGAGAGTCGGGGTCGATGGCCTCGATCATGGCGTCGATTTCGCCAACCGACAATACCGAGGGCAAATGCAGGCCGATTTGCGGCGGTTCGAGCAGCAGCGCCGGATTCGTTTCCAGATAGTTCTCGGCCACCAGATAGCGAAACAGCGCGCGAATGCCGCTGACCAGCCGGCGCAGCGAGCGGGGTGCCAGTCCGAGGTCAACCATGGCCACCATGAACTCATGGAGCGTTTCAACCTCCACGCGGTCGAGCGTAAGGTCGCGTTCCTCAAGAAATTCCAGCAGGCGACGGCTATCGCGCAGATAAGCCTCGCGCGAGTTGTCGGCGTTGCCCGCCTCCAGCAACAGGTATGCCTCGAAGCCGCCGAGTAGCTTGCGCTTATCTGCAGGAATGGTTCTCACCGGAAATGATTCTTACTGGGGATAGTTGAGATTCTCGGCCTTAGGGTTGGCCAACACCTCGTTGAGATAGCGGGCAGCCAAAGCCTTGGCGGCAGGAAGGTCGTTGAAAGTATAGTTGCCGCAATCGCGCGCCGTGGCGCCCGGAATTTCGCCCTCAAAATTGGCTATAAACTCAAAGGTGCGGCGCATCAGCGGCAAAATATCTTCGCTGCCGAGGTCGCCCTGAAGAATCAGATAAGAGCCGGTGCAACAGCCCATAGGGCCCCAGTAGACCACGCGGTCGGCCCACTCGGGGTCGTTCCGCAAAAAGGTTGCAGCCAGGTGCTCCATGGCGTGTAGTGCCTTAGGGTCGGCCGCAGGCTCGCGGTTGGGGCGGGTCAGGCGTATGTCGAAGGTTGTCAGCACATCGCCCGAGGGGGTGCGGTCGCGGCGGCTCACGAATATTCCGCGCTCCAGGCGCAGATGGTCGATTTGGAAGGAAGCGATTTTTTTCATTTTATATCTTCGAGCAGGCTGCTGACTATTGAAAAGGCTTCGCGCGGAGCGGCCTCCCAGAATGAGTCATATTGCGCGCCGTTGTCGGCAACCTGGCCGGGAGTATCGGAAATTACGCGCAGGCAAAGGAAATCAACCCCGAAGCGGTAGCAGGTCTGGGCTATGGCCGTGCTCTCCATGTCAACGCCAACGGCGTCGGGATAGAGCGCAAGCACATGGTCAACCGTTTCACGGCGGTCAACGAAAATATCGCCGGAGGCAACAATGCCGAACTTGACCATCGGGTTATTTTTCAGCGCCGGCAACTCCAGCAACGCCGCCGGAGCTTCAAAGAGCTGCGGACAGTCGGCTGCCTGACCGGGCTGAGTGCCGGGGCCGCACCAAACGTCGTGATAGCCCACGGCGGTGGCCGCAACTACGTCGAGCACACCGGCTGCACCGCCGGTGCCGCCGGCAACGCCCGTGTTGATAATCAGCTTGGGGGCAAACAGTTGAATCAGGGCGCGGGCTCCCAGGGCGGCGTTGACCTTGCCTATGCCGCATTTGGTGGCACAAACCTCGTGGGTGCCAAGGCTGCCGTAATAAAACGTAAACCCGTCGGCCTCAGCGACCTTCGGGTTTCGGATTAGTGGAAGAAGGAGTTGCATCTCCTTATCCATTGCAACAATAATTCCAATCTTCATTATTAAAGGTTAAGCGTAACGGTCATCGAGGGGATTTCGGGATTATAGGCGACCTCGCCGTTGATGGCGGTTTCAATTGCCGGATAGCTGGGAACCCTGACGGCTGCGGAGCCGGGAGTAGCACCGGGAGCAGTAATTGTGAAGCGACAGGTCTTTTCGCTAACGGCAACGCTAACGATTATATGGCCCGACTCCAGCGAGCGAACCATGGCATCGACGCAGGCCAGCAGCAGCAGCTGAATGCGGCGCGGATCGCCGGTGATTATCGGAGTGCCCGGAGCGGGTTTAACGCCAATGGTCAGTCCGGGGTTCAGGTTCGGCTCAACGGTTTCGGCGGTGATAGTTGCGAGCTTGTTAGGCTCAACGGGAACGCTAATCGAGGTTACCGGCTTCGATTCGTTGAGGGCAAATTCGTGCATATCGCCTGTAACGGTCTGAATAACGCGGGTGTTGCTGTCGATAATGTCAATGAAGTTCTTGATGTAGCCCTTGATATCGTCGTCGGGAACGGCATCGACAATCATTTGCGAATAGTTGGCAATGCCCGACAGGGGCGTCGACAGCTCGTGGGAAATATAGGTCATCAGCTGCAACTTTTCACTTTCGCGGCGATGTGACTCTTCGAGCTGCTTCTCTAACTGTGCATTCTTTTTCTTATATTCGGCTAATGCCTTGTCCAGGCTTTCGCCGCGGTGAGAATACTTTCTGCTATGCACGCGCGAATGCATATAAAGCACTCCCATAACAAAGGTCATGAGCACCAGAATTCCGGAGAGTACAATCAGGAACTTATTGTTGCGGCGTTCAACCGTGAGCATCTCCGTAATCTGATAGCGACGCTGAGCGTTAACGTCGTAGAGCATCTGCAGTTCCCTCACGCGCTCGTTGGCCTTATAGTTAACGAATTCTTCGAGCATGTGGGAGTTCATCAGCTCAGCTTCGAGCTTGGCCTGCGGATTGCCTGCGCTATCGGCAATTTCTATGAGCTGGCGCGTGAAATGGCGCTTTTCATACATATCTTGGGCCGAGTCGGCCAATTCCTTGGCAATCGGCAGCGCTTCCTTAAACTTGCGGTCATGAACCAGCATGCTCACCTTCAGCAACTTGTTGTTGTCATACATGCGGGCAATGCCGGCGTCGCGGGCAACTATTTCTTCAATCTGACTCTTAACATCGTTAAATTCAGCGTCGGAAAGCTCGGAATAGTTGCGGGCAATACGTTCCAAACACAAATAGCGGGCAAGATCGTAGTTGCGGTAGGTGCGCCCCTGGCTCCGCGTGTAGTTTTCCATCCGCTTCAGATTCAGCAGCTGGTTGCGGTCAACGCGAATGCTCTTCAGCGTTTCGTCGTTGTGCCAGTAAGCGTCGGTAGCCACGAAGTTATAAAACGAACGCAAATAATTGAAGGGCATCTGTTCGAGAGTGTTGAGTGCCGCGTCGAGGTCGTCGAGATACTGACTCAACAGGTCGCCCTGGGTTTGGCGCCTCAAAAGAATGACGAGAGTGAACAGTCGCGAAATCTTTTCGTGTGGGCTGATGTCGGCAGGCATCTCCGCAATCGTTTTCAACACCTGACGAGTGTAATTATCGCGCTCTTCCTCAACCTCAAAAGGCTCGGCATTGGCTCGGCTTGCGTAGACAAAAATCATGGTCTGCTGCTTATCTTCCGAGTCGGGAACGGCTTTCATCATCTCTTTGGCGCGGTCAACGATGGACGCATCGTTCATCGAAGCGCCGATGTTTGCCAGATTGCGGATTGCATCGAGCTGGGAGGTGGCGTCGCCGGCACGGGTTGCTACATCAAAGTACTCATAAACTGCAGCGAGACGTTCCTCTGACTTTGCACCATCAAAAATATTTCTAATAATTACCAGCGAGTCGGCAGGGGTACTGGCCTCAGCCAGCTCTTTATACAATGCAGTTACGGGTGATGTGTCACTCGCCATTGCTGATAACGGAGCTAACACGCAGGCTATCAGCGCGAATAATATGTATCGGGCGTTAAGCATTGAAACTTTTTAGTAACATTTTCGCAACAAAGTTAAGCAACCTTTTTTATTTTAAGCTCATTTTTTAACAAACTTTAACCCATCCCCACCATTTTAACCTTTCAAGTTAAAAATCGTTAACGCGAAGTTGCTTATGCTCGTTACCATGGCAACCCTTGCAACCTCTTGTAAAAAGGACAACGACAAATACGAAGACAAACTCGAAGGCACCTGGTGTCATATCTACAGTGAAGAAGACGAGGACGAATGGGAATCCGATGCAATAGAATATGAGCTCACCGACAACAATAAAACTTTGATTTTATATTCCGGTGCAATTGAAGTTTGGGAAAAGCGCTAAAACTCATCAATACTTATCTCAAAGAGAGGCTGTCTAACAATCAGTGTTAGGCGGCTTCTGTTTTTGGTGGGAGATGGTGGCTTCGGGTTTGGGCGGCGGGGATGTTGGGTAACTCAAAATTCGGGGTTTGGGGTTCGAAATTCCAAATTATTTTGTAACTTTGCGGAAAATATATGATTATGAGAAGATTTTTTTTCGGAATATTTTTGGCAACGGCTCTCGGGGTAGCCGCTCAAAGTGTTACTAAACTTGCGGCAACCAAGGCAAATGACTATGGCATTGCGTATTCGCTGCCTCGAACAACGGTCAACGTTATCCTCACCGCCCAAAAAACCGTTAAGACTCCCGGCGTTTTTTATAATTACGCCGAGCGCTATCTCGGAGCCGAAGTTGCCCGCACGGCAATTGCCCGGCCCTCGATATCGTGGCAGCTCACTGGCGCTAAAATCTATACGGGGGCTGAAGTTCCGGCCGGCGCAGAGCAATATCTGATGCAGTTCAAAGGCGGTCAGCCGGTGTTTGTTGTTCTCTCGCCAATGGGCAATCCGCTGGCTATCAATTCCGAAGATATTTTAAAAGCTCCGGCAGCGCCGGTAGTGCCCAAGGCCACGGCGCTGACCCCTACTCCACTCGACGACCCGGCGGCGCGCTATGCGGTTACCGAAGATATGCTCAACGGCCTGTCGCTGGCCAAGCGCGCGCAGTTTGCCGCCGACCAGATTATGCAGCTGCGCCAGAGCCGCCAGGATTACCTGACGGGTCAGGCCGAGCAGATGCCCGACGGCCAGGCCCTGAACCTGATTCTGCAAAATATTCAGGCCCAGGAGGAAGCGCTGACGGCAATGTTTCTTGGCACTACGCAAACGGCTACCGACGCCATAGCCGTCAGCTATGTTCCGGAGCACACGATGACGTCGGGCGACGTTGTTATTGCCCGCCTGAGCGCGCTCAGCGGCCTGGTAGACGCCAACGACCTTTCGGGTGCGCCGATAATGTTGAACACCAAGGTTTTAAACGTTGGCAAGCTACCGCTTGACGAAAAAGGCCGCAAAAAAGAATTTCCCAAAGGTGGTGTGCCCTACGTAATTCCGGGTTCGGCGCGCTTCAACGTAACGTTCAACGGCAAAGCCCTTGACTCCGTTACCTGCGACGTTGCCCAGCTCGGCGTAGTGTTTGGCCTCGATCCCACTTTCTTCACCAACAAAAAGGCTCCCGGCTATGCGATTTTCGATCCGCTAACCGGCGCTCTCCGCGAAGCGGGAACAAACTAATCAACCTTGCGGCCAATGGATTTCAACGCTCTTGCCGAAAAAGTTAAGAACTTCTTTAACCTGACGCCCTTTCTGGTGCCTCAGGACCAGGCCGAAGCCTCGATTCGCGAGGGGGTTTCGTTTCGCGGCATGAACTCGCTGATTCTGATTGTTGCAATCTTCATAGCCTCGCTGGGATTAAACACCAACTCCACCGCCGTTATTATCGGCGCGATGTTGATTTCGCCGCTCATGGGCCCGATTATCGGCATGGGTCTCGCCGTTGGCGTCCACGATTTCGAACTCATGAAGCGGTCGTTCCGCAACTTGGCCATCGCCGCCGGAATTTCGGTAGTGACCTCGTGTATCTACTTCATGATTTCGCCGGTCAACGAAAACCATTCGGAGTTGCTTGCGCGCACAACCCCAACGATCTACGACGTTCTTATAGGCTTTTTCGGCGGCTCGGCGGGAATTCTGGCCATCGCCGCCAAAAACAAGGGCAACGTTATTCCCGGAGTGGCGATCGCCACCGCCCTGATGCCCCCGCTCTGCACCGCCGGCTACGGTCTGGCAACCCTGCAGCCCGCCTATCTTTTTGGCGCGTTGTATCTCTTTTTCATCAACTCGGTGTTTATCGCCGTGGCAACTTTTGCCGGCATCAAACTGATGGGATTCAAACTCAAGGCGTTTGCCGACCCGGTCAGAGCCCGTCGGGTGCGCCGAACGGTTTATCTCATCGCCACCCTGACCATGATTCCGGCCATATTCCTGACCTACGTTATGTTTGTTGAAAACAACTTCAAAAACAACTGCCAGGAATTTGTCAACAACGCTTTTGACTTCCCCAACACCCAGGTTCTGAACTATAAATGTGAATACCATAAAGATAACTCAACCCTTTCGGTTGCGCTGATTGGCCAGCCGCTGAACCGGGATTCGCTCTTGGCGGTGCTGACCGCGCGCCTGCCACAGTATCATCTGGCCAACACCAGGCTGAACGTAATCCAGGGGTCGGCAACGCAGAATATCGATGTTGAGCGCACCTCCGGGGCCATGTTGCAGTCAATGTATGCCATGACCCAGCAAACCATCGAGCGCCAGCAACAAACCATTGACTCGCTGCGCAGCTCAACCGCCGCCATCGCTGCCAACGACACCCTCGGGGCGGCAATGGCGCCCGAACTGCGCGTAGTGTTCCCCAAAGTCGCCCGCATAGCGGTAACCACCGCCGTTGTGGCCAATGTTGATTCCGGGGGCGCCGACACCCTCAACATAGCCCTGGTCAGCTACTCGTCGCCAATGGCCCCCGCCGAGCAAAAGCGCTTCCACTCCTACCTGCAGGCACGCCTGAACCGGCCAATCCGTCTCCTCCCCCTTAATAACTGAAACAGATGATTGAACGAATAATCATAATTGACCGCGCCGACCCCCAGAGCTTCTATGGAGTCAACAACTCCAACATGCAACTCATAAAAAATCTCCACCCCAAGCTGCGCATTGCCGCGCGCGGCTCGGTAATGAAGGTTATCGGCGAAGATTCCGAAACCGCGGCCTTTGAAAAAACCATCCACGAGCTCGAAGACTACTGCGCAACCTTCAACAACCTCAACGAAGAGGCCATTCTGAGCATAGTGCGCGGATGTGAGCCCCGCGAAATCAAGGGCGACGACGCCATTATATATGGCATCAACGGCAAACCGATTCAGGCCCGCACCCCCCACCAGCGCGACCTCATCAAGGCCTTCAGTAAAAATGACCTGGTGTTTGCCCTCGGCCCTGCCGGCACCGGCAAAACCTACGTTGCCATAGCCCTGGCCGTTCGCGCACTGAAAAATAAGGAAATACGCAAAATCATTCTGTCGCGTCCGGCAGTCGAGGCGGGCGAAAA
>CAZKPP010000039.1:0-19350 GCA_964554665.1 uncultured Bacteroides sp. | reverse complement strand
ACCATGTCGTCGGGGCTCATGGCCATGTTGTCGCGCAGGTAGTCGAAGCCGAATTCGTTGTTGGTGCCGAAGGTGATGTCGCAGTTATATGCCGCGCGGCGCTCGGGGGTGTTGGGCTGGTGTTTGTCGATGCAGTCAACCGTCGAGCCGTGGAACATGTAGAGCGGGCCCATCCATTCGCTGTCGCGCTTGGAGAGGTAGTCGTTGACTGTAACAACGTGAACGCCGCGGCCCGAGAGCGAGCGGAGGAACACCGGCAGGGTGGCCACGAGGGTTTTACCTTCGCCGGTAGCCATTTCGGCGATTTTGCCGGAGTGGAGCACTATGCCGCCAATGAGCTGCACGTCGTAGTGAACCATGTCCCAGGTGATTTCGTTGCCGCCGGCGAGCCAGTGGTTTTTGTAGATGGCTTTGCCTTCGGGGGTGATGCTTACGAAGTCGCGGCCCTGGGCTGCCAGGTCGCGGTCGAGCTGGGTGGCTTCGACTTCAACGTCGCCCTTGGCAAAGCGGGCTGCGGTTTCGCGCAGGGTTGCGAACACTACGGGCAGATGTTCGTTGAGCTTGTCTTCAATGGCGTCGAGCGACTTCTTTTCGTGGTCGTCGATTTCGTCCCAAATCGGCTGGCGCTGGTCAAAGGGGAGCGATTCGAGCTTTGCGCGGAGTTCGGCAATAGCGGTTTCGTGGGGTTCGACGGCGGCGCGGATGTCGGCTCTCACATCGGAGATTTTTTGGCGCAGCTGGTCGTTGGTCAGGGCCTCCATTTCCGGACGGAGGGCGTTTATTTTCTTGACAACAGGCTGAATTTCGCGCAGGTCGCGCTGCGATTTGTTGCCGAAGATTTTGCTGAGAAAAGCGTTTATATTCATTTTTTGATTATTTTATTCGAGGTTATTTTGCTATGGGCTGGGAATATGAAACCGGGGGTTGAGCCGCTGCATTGGGCGAGCGTATGCGCAGCAGCCTGGCAACCGTGGGCGCTATGCTGCGGGCATCGACCGGCGTCGAGAGCCGGGTGGGTTCAAGCATTCCCGGGGCATAGATGAAAGCCGGGGCTATGGATGCCGAGGCGCGAACGGTTGTGCGCAGCGGATTGTGGGGCTCGGTAACATCGTCGATGAGTATCCAGCCCGGAATAACGTCGATAAACACGTCGGGGGCAGAGGCCACAACAGTGTTTCTGCGCTGCTGGGGCGAGCGCCGCCCTTCGAGAATGTCGTCGAGGGTATAGGCGTTGGCAACTCCGGTCATCTGCATCAGGAATTTTGCGGCATCCTGGCGCAGCTCCTCTATGTCGATGTTTTGCGATTCAATTTGTTTGCGGTTTAGGAAGAAGGCTCCGCGGTCGTAGCCGGTTACCCATTCGCCGTTGCCATGGCGGGCAATCAGATACATGTTGAGCAGCGACAGGGCCTTGCGGGCCGAGAACTCGCCGGTGTTGAGCTGCCATTTAGGGTCGTCGGGCTCGGTCGAGGCGGGCGCCGGGGTGCCGGCAAGCAGAACCATGGTCGGGCCGGCGGCTTCGGCGGCATTGATGAGCCGGGCAATGTCGCGGTCGAGACGCAGATATGCGTCCATCGTCTCCACGCGGTCGCCCGGCAGGCCCGAAACAGTATAGCCAACCGAGAGCATGTCGATTGCGTCGCGGCTGCCGAGGCTCATTGAGCGGATATACTCTTCGGCCATGTTGGTTATTTCGCGGTTGCCGGAAGCCGATGCTTTCAGGTCGCGGAATTTATTCTGGCCGTTGAAGGTGTGGCGGAAGGGGTAGTAGCGTTTCTGCGCGGGCAGGCCGGGGTAGTCGGCCAGGTTGAGCATCGGGCTCCAGCATATAGTGTCGATGCGGGCCGACAGCGGATGAGTGTAGTTGTCGGCATTTATTGCCGCGGGCAGGTCGCGATAGTAGGTAGTGGTGGCCCATTGGCCGTTGGCGTCGTTAATCCAAACGGCGGAATTTCCGGCATGGCCGGCCATCAATATGGCGCGGGGAGCGTCGGGGGCTATGGCGTAAACATAGCCGGCTCCGGCCCCGTCGATGCGCACTTCGTCGGCAATGGTCGACACCCGCAGCGCAGCCGGCGACAGGGTCTCGTCGGTGAAATTGCCGAGTTGCGTGGGGTCGAGCAGCGTTGGCTGCGGGAGTTTGCGCTCGGTGGAGTAGGTTGTGGCGGTGGCTATGCCGTTAACTGCCGGTTCTGCTCCGCTATAGAGCATTGCCAGGGCGCCGGCGCCATCAATGCCGCTGCCATATTCCACCCGGTCGAGCACCAGGCCGTTGGCCATGAGCTTGTTGATGCCGTCGGGGCCGAAATAGCTGCCGAGCAGCTCAAGATATTCGGAGTTTAGGCCGTCAACAACAATGCTCAGCACCAGCTGGGGGCGCTGTTTGGCCGATGGATGTGGTTCAGCCGCCCACCCTTGAATAAAGGTGAGCAGCGTAGCGGCTAAAGCCAATGTGGGCCCAACCGCCAGAAGTGGCTTTTTGGAGCTCTTGGCCATTCGGAGTGCAAAGTTACGAAAATAATCAGTAATTAGCAAGTGGAAATTAGTAATTCAGCCGCAGATTTAGTGCTTGCGCAGATATGAAACGGAGCGGATGATGTCGGCGCCGATGAGGGGCCAGAAGGCGGCGTTCATTCCGCGGCCTAAGGCTGGCGCTAAAATCAGTAATAAGACGAGTGCCAACAGGTTGAGGCCGAAGTAGATGCGACAAACCTTGCCGGCATTCTTGAGCCATGGCAGAATTGCACCGGCAATGCAAAAGGGGTTGAGCCAGAGCAGCAGCAGGTTGGGCGACGTTGCTTCGTGGGAGGAAATGAACACGAGAAAAGTCAAAACCATGCCGCAGAGAAAGGCTGCGGTGAAGTAAACGGTGTCGAACACGCGTGCGCCGCGCCAAAATGTTGCCGCCACGGCCCATATCAGCACGTAGAGCGACACGGCAACCGGCGTCAGCGGCCAGGGGGTCGGGCCGGGCTGTGACGTCTGCTCGCCGTAGGTGCGCGTTTCGCCGACAATGTCGGTTTCCGCTAACTGATTCATCAGTTCCACCGGCGCAAACGTGGCTTCGCGGCGCGAAATCGGTTGGTCGATGCCGCGGCCCAGGGCCAGGTCGATGCCGAACTGATACCAGGGGTAGAGCCGGTGATAGCGCGCCATTTCGGCGCGGAAAGTGGTTTGCGCCGCGTCGTCAGACAGGAGCTTGCGGCCCGCGGCGTCCTCAATGAACGCCAGGGGGCGAGTGGCGCAGTTATCTTTAACGTAGTTATAGCGATAGGTCTGGTTTTCGGGGCGCAGATTGTTGGCCACCAATTCGATAATCCGCGCTTCCTGAATCGAGTCAAGGTTCAGCACCTGCTCGACCACCTGGCGCCCTTCGAGCTCATAGCCCTGAATGAAAAACTCGGTGGGGTAGGCCCAACACTGGTAGTCGGTCTGACCGGAAACGAAGCGATAAACGAAGTTGGGCGAGTTGAAGTCAAAAACTCCCCAGTTAACGGTGAGGTCGCGGCCCGCGGGGTCGACGATGCGCAGCCCGCTGTGGCCTTCGAGCTGATAAATGTCGGTGCCGGGCAGGGCGGTGAGCAGGCTCACGGTTGCCGAAGCGTTAAGCCCAATGGCCATCAATGCAATAAGCAGTAAGCGTTTCATGGCCGCAAAGTTACTAAAAATCCGTTAACAAACAAAAAAGCGGGCCGCTCCCGGTCGGGGCGGCCTGCTCGCTAAAATGGGGTAGGGGGAGTTTACTTTTTCAGAACCTTGCGGCAACCGTTGGCGGTGCGCTCAAGGTAGATGCCGCGCTGCGAGGGCACGGTGCGCTGACCGGTAACGGTGAAGTATTCGGCAGGGCCAGTGGCTTCGGCACCGATTTCGGCTATCGAGGCGGGGAGGTCGGCAATGCGGATTTCGTTGCAGTTAACGATGTCGAGGTCGCGCAGGTCAACCATTTCGCCGGCTTCGTGCCAGGGGGTGAGCAGGGCAACGATGCGGATGTTCTTCTCGTTCCAGTTGGCGGGGAGCTGAATCCGGCATTCGTCGGTTGTGGGAGCTGAAGCGCTTTCAACCTTGATGCCGTCAACGCCGTAGCAAGCGTGGCGCAAAACGTTGGGGTGCGAGTAGTTTTTCGATTCAACCACATTGCCCAGGCGGTTAACAATCATCTGCGAGGCCTTTACGCCGTTTTCAACAACCAGCAGGTTCAGGGCCAGGTTGCCGAATATGGCGTCTACTTCGCCGGCCACGGGAGTAATGGTGGTATAGATGGTTGCTATACGCGTTTCAGGGTTATATTCGCCGCTGAGTTCCAGATTGGCAAACGACGGTGTGAATAGGTCGTTTTCAACGATTGACTCAATCATTGTATGGAACATTTTGTTGTCAAACAGATTGAAGTAGTCGTTGAAGTCATATGCAACGGTCGGTTCGCCGGGAAATTGCGTGCGGTTGGTCGAGAAGCAGGGGTAGGTGTAGACGTAGCGGTTGTGGAGTTCCTCGGAAATGTTGCATTCCAGCTCCGACCCGGCGGGATGAACGTTGACGAAGCAAGCCGATTTCTGAGTGTCGGGATAGCTGGTGAACACGTCGTTGATCATTGCCGTGTAGGGTGTTTCCGGGTGGGCGTAGGTTTCAACATAAACCTTTTTGCGGGCTTCGGAATTGGCAAATACCGCAAACGAGATTGATTTTTCCTTAACGCCGTCGTCGGGCACCGGTTGGCCCTCGATGGTTTCGAGGAACACGCGGAAGGTGTGGGCGCCCACGCCGCAGCCTGCCGGGTATTTGATCTGGCGGCTCAGGGTGTAGGAGTTGCCCGGTTTCACGGTTTCGGTAACGTCGAGATATTCGGTTTCGAAGTCATCGAAAGCCCAACCTATGCGGAATTTCGAAATCGGGTCGCGGCCGTTGTTGCTGATGTTGGCAAACACCTCGAAGGGCTCGCTGATGTTCTTATACTTGAAGCCGGTGTCGAAGAAACCGAAGTTCATGTTAAACGGCGTCAGGTTCGTGGCGTCGATAATCAGCTGAACGCAGAGGTTGCCGATTTCCGACAGCGGATAGAGCGAGCCGTTTATCATGGCCATGGCGCCGTTGGTGGTGGCGCCGGCAACGGAGCATATGCCGCCTTTTTCTGAGGCTACCATGTCGGCGGTTTCGGAGTATTCGAAGCCGTAGAAGAACGAATCACCGTTCTTAATGGTAATCGGTTCGGAAAAGGTTACGTTGTTCCAGCCGGTAACGGCATTGACGTTTTTGGAGGTGACGTCGTAAAGATAAGAGCCGTCGACGCGCTTGATGAGCACTTTGGTGCGCGACTGGTCAACGCCGATGGCGAAGCGCATGCCAACAATGGTGCAACTCTCGTAGGGGCCGAGGTCGTCGGCGGTCAAGACGGCTCCGAGGGTATATTTACCCGTTTCGCCGAAATAGGAGTCGCTGTAGTCAATCCGGTTGGTCAGCGTGTGGCCGATGACCGCCTCGTTGGGTTGCAGGCCCATGTCGTCCTGGGCGCGCAGCGCGGGGGCTGCGGCCAGGAGCAGGGAACCGATGAGAGCTATATTTTTCAGGTTCATGGGTTAACGGATTAGTTTGGTAACGTTATTGCCGCGGCGCTGAATGCTCACGCCCGATGCCGGAGCGGCGAGCTTGCGGCCCATCAGGTCGAAATACTCGGCCGTGGCTGCGCTTTCGCATTCAATGCGCTGCAGGCCGGCGGTGGTGAGGGTATAGACGCCGGCTTCGGAGCGGCCGTTGCGGTAAACGGCAACGATTTCAATAGTGTGGTCGCCGGGGCCGAGAGCGGGAATTGTAAATTCGGGCTCGTTGGTTTCGCCGGCCTTTTCGCCGTCGACATAGATTTCGTAGCAAACCACGTTGCCGTAGTCAACGCTCTGGGCCTCGTTTTCGTCGGGACCGACAGCAACGTCGTCGACCTGTGCCAGGAAGGCATCGCGACTGGTGTAGTGTACGGCCAGACGCACTTCCTGGTCAACATACTGGGCCAGGTCGACGCTATATTGCATCCAGTTATCGCTGGCCAGTTCGGGAATTTCGGCCAGTACCTCAAAGTCGGCCGGGTTGGTCGATGCCGAAGTGCTGATGCAGATTTCCATGGATTCCGGATACTGGTTGGTGTAGCCTTTGGCCTTCATGGCGAAGCGGAAGCCGGAGCGGATGGTCAGCGGCGGGGTGATGAGCCACTTGTTGGCCACGGTGCGCTGCGACGAGAAGAAGATTACCGACTTGTCGCCGGTGGGGGCGGCAATCGCCGGGTCGGTGGGGAGCATCGGCGGTTCGGTTTTCCAGGGGTTGAAAATCATCGGGGCTGCGGGTTGCGGATTCGTGGCGTTGCCCGAGCCGGGGAAGGTGATTATGGCGCCGTTGAGCGAAATCGGATATACGGGCATGCCGTCGCCGTCGATGCTGAGCCATTCGCCGAACTTGCCGGTGGCGAAGTCGCGATAGTCTTCAAAGCTGTCGGTGAAGCCGAGGTCGCGGTTCCAGCGCAGCAGGGTGGCGCCCGATTCGTCGGTGTCGGCGGTGATGTTGTAGGGGGTGATGATATTGTCGTTGAGTTCAACGGCAATTACCGTGTCGCCCTTGATATCCAGGTCGCGGACAATGGCGCTGAAAGCACCTTCGGCCACTCCGAGCTGATAGCTGCCAAGCGGCAGTGAGTTCAGGGTAATCTTGTCGTCGGTGGCCGATAGGTTGAGCATCGACGAAGACTCCTTGACCAGCAATTCAAACTGTGCGGCCGAAGCGGGAAGCACCGAGTTGGAGGTTACGTTGAAAATCACTTTTGCATAGCCGTCGGCTGCGATTGTGAGTTCGGTTTCGGCCATGGGGCTTTGCGACGAGGTGTAGCAGGCGCGCACGCCCAGGGTGTGGGTTCCGGCGGCGATGTCGGTCAGATAGACGTTGTAGCCGTCGGTGGTTTCAACCTTTTCGCCGTCGAGATAAACTTCGAAGGTTTCGTAGGGATTGTCGGGCGAGCGGCGGGCGCGGGGTGCGCGCTTTTTGGGCGCTTCCATGCGCTTGAGGCCGTTGCGCGAGCCAACATAAACGTCGTCGACCATCAACATCAGGGCGCCGGTGGTTTGCGGGTTGCCGATGTAGCGGATTGCAAACTTGATGGTCTGACCTTCGTAGGCGGACAGGTCGTAGGTGAAGCGGTCCCAGCTGCTATAGTTCGTGGTTGACTCGAAAGTTCCCTTGTCGATACGCACAAAGTCGGCGGTTTCGGGGTTGTCGAGCTTGGTGGTTACATAAACCATGAACTTCTCTTTGTAGATGTCGGCAGCCTTGGCCAGGAAGGAGAGCACGTTGTCGGTGCCAATGCCGATGGCGGGCGAAATCAGCCAGTCGTCGTTGGCGCGGCCGGTTTCGGTGCGCAGAAAACCTACATACTGGCGGCCACTGCTGGGGCGAAGCGTGGGCATGTCGTACCACCATGTGGGTTCGGCATCGAGCGGGCTCATGATCTGGGCGTACTGCAGGGTGCCGCGGTTGGGATAATAGCCTACGAGCGACGCGGTGGTTTCGCGGTCAACGTCGATGCCGGTCCATTCGCCGAATTCAATGGCAAAGGGAGAGTAGGATTCGAAATCGTCGAAAAACGCCGGAGTTTCGTTGTTCCAGCTGAACAGCACCGAGTTTGAGCCGGTGAAGGGGTCGTGGTCAACCTCGGTGGCGAGGCCGTAGGGGGTGCGGGTCTGTTCGGTGAGGGTTATGGCCACGGTTACGTCTTCGTCATCGTCGCCAACGCTGAAAGCGTGGCTGACCGGCTCGAAGCCGCTGCGGGTCATTTCGAGCAGATGTTCGCCGGGATACACCTTGAGCGAACAGCGGCCTTGGGCATCGAGTTTCAGGGCGCCGTAGCCGACGTTGTAGCCGGTGTGGGTCACCGTAAGCGGTTGTCCGGCCAGGTTGTCGCCCTGGAGTGAGGTAACCTCGACCGTAACCTGCTTATTACGTTGCTGAGCCATGCTGCTCAACGAGAACAGCATGGCTATGGCAACGCAGAATAATAATCTAAACTTATTCATGCGTGAGAGTTAGTGGGGAAGAACAGCCTCTTACTTGCAGATGCTGATGGCTTTGCCATTTTCGGGTTTAACAATGTAGATGCCGCGGGGCAGCGAGGGAATAACTTCGCCGGCAATGCCTTTGGCAACCTTCAGGCCGGAAACGGTGTAGACTTCAACGATTGAGTCGGCAGTGGCAGCGGCTTCGATTTCTTCGATTTGGCTGTTGCTGGCTTCTTCAAAGTTGTGGAGAGTGATGTCGTCGAAGAATGCCATGTTGCTGGGCGAAGTGGTGAAGTGGCGCAGGGCAACGTAAACGTCAGTGCCGGCATATTTGCCGAGTTCAACTTCGTAGTGGAGCCATTTGCCGTAGTCGGCGTAGTCCATTTCGTGGCCGGGCAGAACGGTTTCAAAGTCCTTGGTGTTGGTGTTACCGGTGGTCGAAACGAGCACTTCGATGGAGTTCTTGGGATCGGGCACAATGGTGCCGTTGCAGTCGAGGTTGCGTGCATAGAACTCAAACTTGGAATCGGCGGTTGCTTTGAAGCGTTTGCTGATGAGCCAGTTGTCGGCATTGCTGCTTTCGGGCGATGCGGCAACCAGGGCGTGAACGCCGCTGATGGGGTTCATCATGCCATAGAGGCCCTTACCGTCGTATTCGTCGCTTTCGAGGGTGAATGCGGTCTTGCGGCCGGCGCCGGTGTAGAGAATCCAGCTGGTGGCGTTGAAGGTGTAGTTGTAACCCTTGTCAACGTCGATGGTGGTGAAGAAGTCTTCCCAGTTGTAGTCGAGGTCGTTGGGCTCGAACGAGAAGTAGTAGGTATTCTGGGGCAGAGCTTCGCCGCTTACGGGCAGAGCTACCGACAGGCCGCTTTCGAAGTTTACGGTCAGTTCATCTTCAATTGCCGATTCAGAGGTGAGGGCGTTGAAGGTGATGTCGAAGAGGATTGCGCCGCTGGCAGGGATCTGGTCACCGGCCTTGAGCGAGGTTTCGAAGTTGGGGGTAGCGAAGTCGATAGACTTGATGGTCTGGGCGTTTGAGCCGTGGTTGAACAGGGTGAACTGAACGCCCGAGTTGATCGACTTGTTGTAGTTTACCTTGCCGGCGTTCCAGCCTTTTTTATTGAAGGCGGCTTTGTCGCCCTTGGCTTCTTCGATGGTCAGACGGGCAACCGAGCAACCATTGTCGCGAGTGCTGAAAGAGTAGTGAACCCAGCGGAAGCGTACTTCCTGACCGGCATAGTTCGACAGGTCAATGCGTTCGGAAACCCAATATTTATTGCCATCTTCGTTAGGAGCTTCGGAAATGTGAGACAGAGTTGTCCATTCGCCGTTGGCGTAGATCTGGAACTCGTTGAGCGAAACACCGTTGTTAGGTTCAACGTTGTTCTTCTTAGTCAATCCTGCATAGTCGGTCAACAGGCTTGCTGCGTGGCCGTCACCCCAAACGAAGGTGAATTCCATTGCCTTGTCGGCGGGGAGGATGACGGTTGGAGTGGTTACCGAGTTATATTCGCCGGCATTGAGCCAGGTGGTGAACAGAGGGAAGTATTCGTCGCCGTTGGCGTCGGTGTAGGTCTTAATCTGGTTGATAGACCATTTGCGGGGATATGCGCATACGCTGTCGTCGGAATCCCAGCCGATGGGCAGTGCGCCATTGGTTTCCTTGGCATTGGGGAAATCTTCAACGTAGGGGAATTCCTTGATGGTGGCGTCGGGCTGAGTGGTGAAAATCCAGGTGCTCACGCCGGTTGCGTCACCCTTGGAGTTGTAGGGAACAACTTTCCAACGGTAGCGGGTGTCGTAGCCCATCTGGGGGATAACGATAGAGAGCTGTTTGCCCATGTCGAGGCCGTCCATGAACTCGTTGCAGGCGGCGGTGGTGCCGATATAGAGTTTATAGCCGTCGGCGAACTGAGCGGGAGCCCAGCTGAGCTTAACGTTGAAGGGATAAACGTTTTCGCTCTGAACTGCGGGCGAGGGGTTGGAGGCTACGCCGGGAACGCCGTCGGCGCCCCAAACGTTGGGCAGCAGTACGCAGTCGAGGTAGAAGGTGTAGTGAGGAAGTGCGCCGTTATCGTCGATTTCAACTTCGGGATATTCCCAGCGGATGTAGCTGTTGTCGGTGCCTTCGCCGAGGTCGATTTCAGCGGTGAGGAGCTTGTTGAGGGCATCAGCGCCTTCGTAGGGGCAGGTCCATTTGGTAATCCATTGCTGGCCGCCGTCGTAGCTTACGGATACGGTAACGTCGTATTCGGGCACGTCTTCTTCGTCCATGAACTGAGCGAAGTAGGTAAACATCAGTTTGCCGCCGTCGGTCAGGTCAATGCGGGGCGAGGTGAGCGAGCTCTTGCCGTAGCCGCCGTCGCAGCTCATTGATTTGTCGCCCTCAATAGCGTAGGGAGTAGCACCCCAGCCGTTGGCTTTCCAGCCGGCCGGCGGGTCATAGCCTTCGAAGGTCTCGAGGGTGAAGCCTTCGGGCACGAATTCTTTTTCAGCGGTGAAAGCAACTGTGAAGTCGCCGCCGTTGGTGTGGAACACTACGTCGCCGGTGGTGGGAGAGGTGAGCGATGAGGTGTAGGCCAGGTTGAAGGCTACGCTGTCGTAGCGGCGCAGGTTAACCTTGGCGAGGTTGAGGTTCGACGAAACGCCTTCGGGGAAGTCAACCGAGAGGATTTTCAGACCGTCGAGACCAACGTTGGTCAGGGTGATGGGATCGGAGTAGGTTTTTTCGCCGATGTAAGATTTTTCGAACGATACGCGGTCGATGTCAACGTTGGCTACGGGAGCTTTGGCGGGGGTGAATTTCGATACTTCGATATCGTCGATCCAGAGCGAGTTGCCGAGCTTCTGATACATCTTGAACACGAAAGCGAGTTTAACCTTTTTGCCTTCGAAGGCCGAAAGGTCGATTTTTGCGTTACGCACCGACCAGTCGTCGATGAGGCCGTCGATAACGGTGCCGATAACGCCTGCATTGCGCAGAACTTCAGGGTCCTGGATGGTGAACACCATGGGGGCGTCGTCAACGCTTTGGTCGCCTTCGATTACGCGAACCTGGAAGTCATATTTGGAGTTGTCGCGGTTGTTCATGGGGCTGACGCGGAACGACACCGACAGCTGATAGGTGCCGTCGAGGTTGATTTCGGGCGACAGGAGCACTTCCTGGCGGGGACCGATGCCGTTTACCTGACTGTCGAGAATCGAGCCGGAAACGTGGGCGCAGCCGGCGCCGGAGATTGTGGGACCGCCTTTGCTTTCGGGGTCGCTGTAGTAGTTACTCCAAACGTATTGCAGGTCGGAAGCGTCGCTTGAATCGAGCGTGGTCCAGCCTTGGCCTACGGTGATGGGGCGGGCATAGGTCTGGTGGTTGCCGGTTTCAAAGTTTTCCGAGAGAATCGTTTGTGCCTGAGTGGTGCCGATAGCCAAGCACACGGCTGCCAGAGACAGAATGATTTTCTTCATGAGTTGAATTATAATAATTGATGGTTAATACTCTTAACTTTTTTAATGGTGGAGGAAGTCCCCCCGGAATTCCGGGGAAACTTCCTCACCTACTTTGCGATAGGGTCGGATGGACGGTTACTTAACGAGTACTTTCTTGCCGTTGATGATGTAAACGCCGTTGGCGGGGTTGAGCGAGCGCATGCCGCGCAGGTTGTAGGCCTTGCCTTCGGTGAATTTAACGGTGATTTCCTTGATCGAGGTGGGAGTCTGGTTCACTGCGAAGGACATGCTGTCGATCTGCTGGTTGGGACGAGCCTGAACGGTTGCATGGAACGCGGGAACTACGTCGGCCTCCTGAGCGTAAGCGCGGATATAGCGTGCGGCATTGGCTTCTTCTTCAGAGAGGTGAACGAATTCAGCGTCGCTGAAGGTGAACTTGCCTTCGCCCGAGGTGGGCTGATAGTTGGCCGAGAAGGTAACGTGCTTGGAAGCTGCGCCGCCTACGGTAGGTTCAGCAACGAGGGTTACGCCTTCGATAACTTCGTCTTTGGTTTCGGTAACGTTAACCAGGAAGGGTTCGCCGGCGGCAACCGAGGTTGCGGTTTCAAAGAAGGTGAGCAGCGAGCCCTCTTCGAGGGTGGTGCCTACCAGGGTGAAGATTTCAGCGTCGGTGCCGAAGATTGCGGCAACCATGTCGGCGTCGATTGCGAAGGGCAGAGCCAGTGCGTGGTAGCCGGGGGTGAGTTCGAGGTTTACGCGAACCTTGGCGTTTTCAGCGGCTGCGATGCCGGTTGCTTCGGGGTGGATGTGAACCACGGGAGCTCCGAGCTTGAAGTTCATGACTACGCTTTCGCCGAAGGTTACGTTTTCAGCGGTAGCTTCGAGGTCGCCTGCCTTAACGAGCACGTTGTAGGTGCGGTTAGCCTGGATTACGTTGATTTCGTAAGCGCCGTCGATGTTGGTGGTGCCTTCGTATTCAACGCCGGAGTTGTCGGTGGCGGTCAGGGTTACGGTTGCGCCTCCAACAGGATCGCCGTTGGGGTCGGTAACGACACCGCTGATGGTCTTGGCTTCAACATCGAGAGCGATGTGGAGAACCGGCAGGTTCTTAGCGCCCCAAGAGCCGGTCATAACGCCCTTAGTGCCGTCGTTCTGGCGGAACCAGCAGTTGCCGGTCCAGGTAGAGAGCTCTGTATATGCTGCAGCTTTCCAATCAGTTGAATAGCCACCGAACATCATAAGTAGCGATTTGCCTTCGGTGTAAACCTCGCCGTTCATGTCGAGGGTGAACAGGTCGATGATATTATTTTGGTTGCCACCGCCGGGCCAGTTGAAAGTGGCTTCGTGGAACACAACGGTCATGTTCGAGGTGTCGTACTTGCTGTTCTGTTCAGGTTTGGCAAGGGTGGTTTCGTCAACCCAAGCGTAGGCAATAACGACTTCTGAAGTGTGGGCGTTGTTGAAATAGCCGCGCAGGGTGATGTTGTTGATAACGTCGCCGCCGTTCAGGCCGAGCT
Organism: uncultured Bacteroides sp.; assembly: GCA_964554665.1. Classification (GTDB taxonomy): domain Bacteria; phylum Bacteroidota; class Bacteroidia; order Bacteroidales; family Muribaculaceae; genus UBA3263. The sequence continues at coordinate 6,365 of CAZKPP010000039.1, read as the reverse complement.
GGTCGGGAGTGTAGAGGGCAACGGTTTCTGCGTTTCTGTAGTTCGACATGAAGGGAACGGTTGAGTATTCCTTGAGTGAGCCAACCTGCTTTTCAGCCGAGAGAACTTCTTCGGTGAATTCAACGTCAACCGGTTCGGTTTCAACGGTGTAGTCGCCGAACTGGAGTTTAACGGAAACGGGGAAGGTGCCTACCTTGCTGCTGCGAACGGCAACGTTGATTGCAACGGGAGTTTCGTTGCTCTTGGTCATTGCTGCGATGGCGGGGAGTTCGGTAACCACGGTTTCAATGCCGTTAACCGAAACGATTGCCGAGTAGCTGCCGGCTTCTTCAGCGGCGAAGCCGAAGTTGCGGAGCTGAACGGTTGCGGACGAAGCATTGTTTTGCATTGCGGTTGCGGGAGCGGCGAAGCCTGCGATTTCAATGTCGTGAGCAACGTCAACGGGGCTCAGGCCATAGATGTCGTCGATGTAAGCGTTGTTGAGCTCGAAGCCGATGTAGTAGTCGCCAGCTTCGGCAATGGTAGCGCTATAGGTCTTCATGTTGCCGGTCAGAAGGAGTTCTTCATCTTCGGTGACCTTTGAGAGTTCGGCTACGAGGATGCGGCTGTCGGCCGAGCGGAGACCCTGGCGGGTGGTGGAAGCGTAGATTTTGGCTACGGCTTCGCTCCAGTTGTTGTTATATGCGCGGGCGTCAACGCTGATGGTTTCACCGGCTTCGGCGTGGAGCAGCGGGGTGATAAACATGTTGTTGGTGGCCGATGACGAGTAGATTGCGCAGTTGTGGGCAGAGTAGCTGCCGAGGTCGTTGCCGTAGATATTGCTGTCGCGAACGGAACCTGCGGGGAACTCGGTGGTGGCGGTGCCGTTGTCGAACGAGCAGTAGAATTTCGACTGGTCGAGCATGGTGCCGCTAACAGCAAATTCGAAGTCTTCGTAATCGCCGTCAACGTTAACGAAGTTGATAACGATGTTGCCTTCGTAGGTGCCGAGTTCGGTAGCGGAGAACACTATGGGGAAGTCGGCGCGCTCTTTGGACTGAAGGGTTGCGGGAGCGGTGAAGGTGGTAGAGAAGCCTTCGGGCATGCTGACGGAGTTGATAATCAGCGGAGCCTGACCCCAGTTGAAGATTTCGTAGTCAACGGTGAGGTTGGCATCGTTAACTTTGCCGAAGTTGTAGGCCTTAACGCTGGTGGGAGCATTCCATTTGTTGTCGGCGGTGCCTTTGGTTACGAAGCAGAGTACGGGTTCGCACTCAACGGTGAGTTCGCTCGACATTGAGGTCAGAACTGTGCCGTCGGTGAAGTTGAACTGCCAGTAAACGTCGTAAACAACGGTGGATTCAACAACGGGAGTAATCTTGGTGTCGAATTTGGTGGTAGACTTCGAGTTAGCGGTAAAAGTCTTCGAGGGAACGTCGTAGCTAACGATGTTTGAAGTCTTTTTGTCCTTAAGGATGAGCTGAACAGTGTAGTCTTCAGCCTTAGCGCCGAGGGCGGGGATGAAGGTTACTTCGCGGCTGATTTCCACGCCGCTCTGGTAGCTGTTGTCGCCGGAAACGGAGGTGAAGTAAATGTCGAAGGGAACTTCAACGCGGGTCAGGCCGACGATGTCGTCGATACATGCGCTCTTGAGGTTGAAGCCGATGTAGTAATCGCCTGCGTTTTCAATGGTTACGCTTGCGGGAATCCAGTCGGAGGAAGATTTGGTGGTGAAAGTTGCAACCGGTTCGCCGAGCTGATTGCGGTCGGTGGTTACATAAACTTCTACAATGCCATTGGTGGAGTAGGAATAGCTCTTGGCGTTGAAGCTGATGGTTTCACCGGCTTCGGCGTGGAGCAGCGGGGTGAAGAATTTAGAGGTGCTCGAAGTTGAGCTGGTGGAGCGTACATAAACGTTGTATGCACCATTGCCATAGCTATAGTCGGAGCTGAGGCTGCTTTCAGCAACTGAGCCTTCGGGCCAGGTGATGGAAGATGATTTACCGTCGCCGAAGGTCGCGGTCCAGGTGTTGGCATCGATCATAGAGCCCTGCAGGTTAGCGAGCACTACGGTTTTAACTTCGCCGTTGTTGTCGATATAGGTGGCGGTGAGGGTGCCGGTGTGGGTACCGGTAGCGTCAGCGGGGAAGGTGATGCTGATGGGGAGGGTTCCGTTGCTGTTAACGGTAAGGTCTTCGGGGATAGTTACAACGAAGGGCTCTTCGGCTTTGATTTCAGAGAAAATGAGCGGAGCGGCACCGTTGTTGAAAATCTCGTAGTTTTCGGTTACTGCTTCGGAAACCACGCCGAAGTTAATGGCAACGGGCGAGGAGAATTTCGAAGTGGAGTAGGAACCGGCATTGCGGAACACCATAACGTGTTCCCAAGGTTTATACTGGCTCTGAACGCGCTGGGTGATGGTGCCTTCGAGGTCTTCGCGAACGTCGATTCTTTCCCAAGCGGAAGCCGACGACCAAACTGCCGAAGGAGTAATGTAGGCGGTTACTTCAAAGGGTTCGGAAGTTTCGCCGGGGTTCAGATCCTGGGGCACGGGGGTGGTGCCGTAGGCTGTGGTTACGCCGTTTTTGGTGTGAACAATCGAAACGGAGTAATTTTCGTCGCCCTGAGTGAGTTTAACGCTGCTGGTGTTGGTAACGGTTACCATGTAGCAGACCTTAACCTTCATGTCGTGGGTGGGGTCCTGAGCCCAGTAGATAGAGCCCGAGGTTTCTTTGCCGTCGGTGCCAACCGAGCAGTGCGATTTGGCGCTTGCAATAACCATCGACTTAACGGGAACAACGTCGGCAATCTGGGCGGTGAAGTCGTCCATGTAGACTTCGCTGGCGTGAAGGCCGATAACGGTGGGTTCTTCGAAATTCAGGGTGATGGTTTCGAAATCGGTGGTGTTGAGCACAACGGGCGAAGCAGAATAGGCGTTATATTTCTTGCCGATGATTTCGCCGCGGGTGTAGTCGTCGTTAATCTTATAGAACTCGATATAGCCGTTGTCGGTATATTGTTTAACCTTGATGGTTACGGTTCCGTAGAGTTTCGGGGTTACCAGAAGGTCGTAGAGCAATACGGGTGAGGTCCAGTTGTCTACGGCTACTGCCTGTTTGTAGACCTGCAGGCATCCGGTGCCGTCAACGCCGCCGGTGGTGTTGTAGCTGTAGGTGACATATTTGCCCTGATTGTCTTCGACAATGTGGCGCCAGCCTTCGGCTACTTTGAAATTCGGGCTGCTGGTAGAGATGGCAGTGTTGAAATCGACTGTGTAGTCGTTTACGGCTTCGGCTTTGGCCGATACCGTAGTAGCCATCATGAGTCCCAGTGCCATCAAAAGGGTAGAGCCTTTTTTCATAAGCGTGGTGATTAGTGAAAAATTTATAACAATTGGTTAGTGAACAAATCTATTGAAGCCGCAAAGATACAAAAAATTATTTAATATTCAATCATTTTGTTGAATTTTTTGCACAAAAACATACAAAATGTTCCCCGAGCGTCGGCCCGGGGAACGTTGCGGAGGATTTTATCAAGTTTTAGTTGATAATCAGGCTTTGAACTTGGTCATTACGTCGGCGGGGGGTAGGCCGGCCTTGAGCTGGTCGCGCATGAAGTCCATGTAGGGGGCCACATGGGCGAAATAGCGGCGATAGCCCTCGCAGAGGTAGTTGATCGGCTCGTTGGCGGCGGTGCGGGCAATGCGGTTTTTGGGGCATTCGCCATTGCAGGCAAAGAGCCATTTGCATTCGCGGCACTGCTTCGACAGGGTCAGGCGTTTGGCGGCGCCGAAGCGGCGCTGCTTGTCGGAGGTCATCATTTCGATGAAGGTTTTGTCGCGCAGGTTGCCGAGGTGGTATTCCGGAAATACGAAGTGGTCGCAGCAGTAAACGTTGCCGTCATGTTCCATAACGGCGGCGTGGCCGCACTCCTTGGCCAGCGAGCATACGCCGGGGAGCACTCCGCACCAGTTGGCCAGAGTGGAGTCGAAGAGCTGGATGAAGACCTTGCCTACGTCTTCCTTGACCCAGAGGTCAAACAACCGGCAGAGAAATTCGCCCCACTGCTCGGGGCTCACTGAAAAGTCGGCGAGCTTGCCCGACTCGATGGGCGAGGCTATGTCGTCGTCGGAGGTGAGACGTTCAACTATAGGTGCGAACTGGATGTAGTTGCAGCCGATTGACTTGAAGAAGTTATAGAACTCTTCGGGGTGGTCGGCATTATAGTCGTTGATAACGGCCATTGCGTTCCACTCAACGCCGTGGGCCTGCAGCATGCGTATGGCGCCCATTACCTTGAGAAACGACGGTTTGCCGTCGCGCGAGCGGCGGTATTCGTCGTGAAACTCCTGCGGGCCGTCGATGCTGATGCCTACCAGCCAGTTGTTGTCGCGCAGAAAGCGACACCATTCTTCGGTGAGCATGGTTCCGTTGGTTTGCAGGCAGTTGAGCACGCTGCGGCCGCCGGCATACTTTTTCTGGAGTTCCATGGCCTTTTTATAGAAGGAGAGAGGGCGGAGCAGGGCCTCGCCGCCATGCCAGGTGAAGTTCACCTCGTTGGCGGTCTGGGCCTCGAAGTAGCGCTTGATGTAGAGTTCGAGGGTTTCGTCGCTCATAAAGGGCTTGGCACACGTTTCCTCACCGTAGAAGCGACGTTTGTCGAGGTAGTAGCAGTAGGAACACGCCAGGTTGCAGGCCGAGCCGGCGGGCTTGGCCATGACATAGAGCGGCTTGGAGTCGAATGGGTTGTTCATTCCTTGTTCATGAGCGATTTAACGGCTTCGATGAGCTGGGCGTCGTGGCCGCGCATAACTTCTGCCGGTTCGTTATAAACGGTGATGTCGGGGTTGAGCTGGGTGTTTTCCAGAACGTTGCCCTGCATGTCGAGGGTGGTTACCTGCGGTATGCCGAACACGATTTGGGGGTTCACCTGCGTTTCCCACCACACGGCGGTCATGGTGCCGGGCACGGGGGCGCCGACGAGTTTGCCGATGCCGAGGGTTTTGTAGACAAACGGAGTGCCGTGGGCGTCGGAATAGTTGCTTTCGTTAATCAGCATTGCCGACGGTTTTGTCCATTGGGTGAAGGGCTCGGAGCCGATATAGCGTCCGCGCGGATTGAAGCGCACATATTCGCGGCCCGAAAGGAGCTGGGCGATGTCGTTGTGGAGCCAGCCGCCGCCATTCCAGCGGGTGTCGACAACTACGGCGTCGCGGTTGCGATATTTGCCGAGCAGCTGCGAGAACACTTCGCGGAACGAGGGGGAGTCCATGCCCTGGACGTGAACGTAGGCCACGCGGCCGCCGCTGACGCTGTCGACAATCGCCTGGTTGCGTTCAACCCAGCGCTGATAGAGCAGCGAGCTTACGGAGCTTACGGGTTTGACGGTTACGTCTTCGGTTTTGCCGCCTTTGCGTTTAACGGTCAGGCGCACGCGCTTGCCCGACTTGCCTTCGAGCAGGGGGAAGTAGTCGGCTCCCGGTTCGATTTCGGTGCCGTCGATGGCGAGAATAACGTCGCCGGGCTTGATGTTGGCGTGTTTGGCGCTGAGGGGGCCGCGGTTAATCACTTCGGCAACTTTCAGGCCCTTGCCGGTGTAGGCGGGGTCGTAGAATGCGCCCAGAGTGGCGGTTGTGGCCGCTGAACTGTAGGGGTAGTAGCGGCCGCCGGTGTGGGAGGCATTGAGCTCGCCGAGGATTTCGCTGAGCAGTTCGGCAAAGTCGTAGCCATTGTCGATGTGGGGGAGGAAACGGCGGTATTCCTTGCCGTAGAAGTCCCAGTCAACGCCGTGGAGGTTGGGGTCGTAGAACTTGTTCTTGACCTGGTTGTGCATGTGGTCGAACATGTATTCGCGTTCGGCTGCGGGCGAATATTCGCGTTCGGCGGCGAACTCAACGTTTTCCTTGCTGCCGCTCGAAAGGTTAACCTTAGAAATCTGGTAGCCGCCGAGGAACACGTTGTTGCCCTTAGAGTCGGGCACGAGCGAGCTGTAGCCGGCACCCTTGGTCAGAACCTTGGTGTTGCCTTTGCGGATGTCTTTTTCCCAAAGGTCACCACCCGAGAGGTAGTAAAACTTGGTGCCGTCGTTGCTGAGCATATAGTCGCCGTAGTTGCCGGCGCCGTTGGTCAGGCGCACCATGCGGTATTTGGCGTTGGCAAGGTCGAATTCCAGGGGCTCGACTTTTTTCTTTTTGTCTTTGTCCTTGTCGTCGTCCTTATCTTCGTCGTCTTTCTTTTCGTCTTTTTTGCCTTTCTTGGCTTCATCGTCGAGGGCGGCCTCTTCTTCGGTCATGCGGAAGCGGTCGTAGGCCTCGGGGTCGAGGAATATGGCATAGACGTCGCGCTGCGAGCCCCACGAGCCGTGGCTGCGGTAGCCGTTGCGGTCGG
>CAZKPP010000038.1:0-19399 GCA_964554665.1 uncultured Bacteroides sp. | reverse complement strand
CCCTTCTGAAGTGAGGCGACGGTTTTCTTTGCCATTTCCTGTTATACTTTAGACTTGTGGGTGAATTATTTGATTTCCTTATGAACGGTCATGCGCTTAAGAATAGGATTGTATTTCTTAAGTTCCAGACGCTCGGTGGTGTTCTTGCGGTTCTTGGTGGTGATGTAGCGCGAAGTGCCGGGCATGCCGCTTGCTTTATGTTCGGTGCATTCGAGGATTACCTGCACGCGATTACCTTTTGCTTTCTTTGCCATGACTTAAAATCCAATGCATTTAATGTCGTTATCGTTGAGATATCCCTTCTCGGCGGCCTGCATGAGAGCGGCGTTCAGACCGAGTTTGTTGATGGTGCGCAGACCCTTGGCGGAAATGGTCAGGGAAATCCACATTTCCTGTTCGGGCCAGTAGAACTTCTTGGTGAAGAGGTTCACGTTGAATTTACGCTTGGTGCGACGCTTCGAGTGCGAAACGTTGTTACCTGTCATGGCAGTTTTGCCCGTGATTTGACACATCTTTGACATGGCTGTACGGTGTTGTCTTCTAACTGGTTATATTATAATTTTCTTTTCTGATCACATGGTGTCGCCGGCTCCTTCTCCTTCGCTCATATCACCGGCGAACGCATCACTTTTCGCCGGCTTTCCCGGAGGGTAACCGCTAAACCGACTGCAAAGTAACGAAATTTTCGCGACATGCGCAAATTTTTCTTAACTTTTATCAACAAACTTAATCGATTATGTTAAGATTCACCTTTGCAGCCAGTTGTTTCATCGCCGCCAACTCTTCGGTGCTGAAGTGCTGACTAAGCGCTTCGGGCGACGATTCGCCGATGGCAAGAAGGCGGAGGGCATTGGCCGGAGTAAGCATGCCGCTGTCGTTAGCAAGCTTGAAATACTCAATTGCCCGGTGGAGATATTGAGTATCAGCGTCGGTGTCATCCAAATATGCCTGCAGCATCTTCTCGCCCACCAAATTATTTAGGAAAGGCACTTTGGCGGGGATGACACTTAGCGCCTCCACATTGCCAACTTTTTGCCCTTCGTTGCTCAGAATATGCAGCATCATGAACGCGACCATATCCTCATCGCCTGCAGTGTCCTCGCCAATCTGCGATGCGATATAATCAACAATGTCCGGCCGGTGGTAATTACTGACTATGTTTTTAAACGTTTCGGCCCAGCCGGCCTCGGGCAGCTCAATCGAGCCGAGCTTGGCATTAGCAGCTTCGAGCCCCTGATAGCCGGCAACGTCGAGCAGCGTAAACATCAGGCCGAAATCATCGTTGGGGTCGGCGGAATACGCCTGCTCGACTATAGAATCGAAGTCAAGCCCCGCGAGCTCATAGCACATCTTGGCATTGAACAAACCTTTGTCAAAACCATTCTGCCCATAGCGATAACCGTCGGCCATCGCCAGGTATGCCGACACCTCGCCGCGCCTGGCGCCGTCGAGAATTTTAGCCGGCGGCTCGGCGCTGACCGCTACGGCCAACACGCATGCCGTCATGAAAGTAAAAAGTCGCAGTTTCATATAACTATTATTTGAAGTTAATTATTCAGACTATCATCCATAACCGGAAGAGCGGCCAGGATTTTGGCCGGCAGGTCTTTATTCTTTAAATACTCAAGGATTTCAGCCTTGGTGCCCGACTTGAGCAGACGCGTAACTTTCCTTTCTAACGGAATATTGTAGGCCATGATTTCAAACCGGCGTTTAGTTTCGTAGCCCTCAACAAACTTTGGCACCGGCCCGACCACCAAAACCAGGTCGGTCAAGTCAAGGCCGAAAGCGCGGATGTTCAGCCGTTGCCACACAGGCTCAAAATCCGCGCCCTTCTCCGGCACCAGCTTGCGGGCATCGGCAAACAGCTCAAACACCGCCATCAATACCCGCTCATACTTATCCTTCTCGTCTATACTCATTTGCTCTTCTTAACACGTCCGCAAAAATAACAATATTTTTCTTATTCAGTATATTCTTCAACACGTAACCTGAGCCACTTCGCAAAGTCTTTAAACATAGCAGACCTGTCAGTTACTTTATAACCATCTCTATCTTTGGCATTATTGCTGACAGGATTCGAGAACTTTGCCTCATAAAAAGCAAAGTTACCTTCATATATCGTGTCGTCGCCCTTAAATACCGAGTACTCCACATTAGCTACGCCACTCCTCGAAATATCGTAAGAAATCACGAGAACCACATTTGAGTACGATTCACCATTTATATAAAATTTTTCAACGACTCCAAAACAACCTTCCTCATATCCATCCACGAGATACTTAAAGCTCTTTACAACATTAGTATCCATACCGGGGATTTTGACGAAAGCCACACCTTTAGCCGCAGGTTCATTTCCATCAAGCGCCAAAATTTTAATAGATTCACCAGACTTTGCACCAAATAATTCTACTTGCATACATTTTTGGAGTACTTCCGGGGAAACAGCAGCAAATGAACTGAAAGTCCACATTATTCCCATAAGGAATAAAACAATCCGCTTATGACATCTTTTTTTCATAATCAGTTTAAAAGTTATTTATTCAACAATAATTTTAGTTTTAACTCGGTCGATTTCCGTTCCTTTACCGTTAGCATCAATCCTTTTCCATTCAGACATCAAGTTGTGAGTGCCTTTAGAAACATTTTGCAGTGATTTCTCAAAAATGAAAGGGAATGTTTTAGTAGATGCCACCTTTTGATCATCGAGGAAGATATCAAGCTCTATATCTTCTTTTCTATTCTTGCCTTGAAAAATTTGAGCTTTACTACGCAGTATGTCAGACTGACTAAATGTATTGCTGGCAGACATTATTGAGTTCCTAAACATAGTTGAGTTGTCACCCCCAATTATCACGGGTATTTCTGCCGTAATCGTCACATCGTTTGACAATTCGATTTTCGCAGTCACGTCTACGTCTGAACCTGCGTTATCAACGACAAAATGCGATAAAGAAAACGGATCATTCTCACAAGTACCAATTGAATAATCTCCCCAATTTGCAGAGAACTTCTTTATAAACACTTTTGAGTCTGTTTTATCGGGATTCAAAAGTGCACTGATAGTAAATGTATCACCTTCTCCAACGAAATTATAATCTAAATAATAATCATATCTTCCAGCAACTATAAACTCCTTAATCGTTAAAGGAATGAAGGTCTCATTATCGGCGCTGGAACGTCCGTATATATGAGCATACAGTTGATGCGTTATATCCGCCGATAATCTAGATTTTTCACCTTCCACTTTATAAGGCTCACTATATGATGTAGAGATAAGCTCATCGTCAAAAAAGAACTCTACCTTAGTAATTTCAACATTATTATCTGCCAAAACACTTCTAATACCCGGAGAGACCACAAAGTTAAAACTAACTCGGTCTAACATGGTAGTTGAACCACCGTTAACAATAAAGTGAGCATCTTGCAGAACTTCCTGAACATCCACCTTATTACAAGAAGTTACTGCCAGCATCATAGCAATTCCGCCAACGAACAAAATTTTTGAAAATGATTTAAACATAATAAAAATAGATTCCCTATAGACCTCTCCAGATTCAGGATTCATTTATTAAATAAGCGCGAGAGGCTGTACCATTAAATCAAAGGCTCCATATATAAGACACTTTCAACTAAAATACGCGCTCGTTTTGATTGGCTAAACGCCGTTTGTTACTTGTTTATGTTGAATCAACTATCTATCGAAAACATGAGGTACATAATCATCGCGTTTCATAATTATACACCTTAGCGACTTTGAATTTCGAAGCCCATTTTTTAACAAGTTCAAGTAAAACCGGCTCATCACCATCCATTTTTTCATAGCCTAGGCCGGGATTATTGTGACGTCTCCGCACTGGTACATAAAAATGAATTGGCGAATCTCCACCCTTATTATGAGGGTTCCCCTCAATTATTCGTTTAAACTCAATACCATCAGAATCACACCCTGAAATTTCATATTTTTTCATACCTTCGTGTTTACCTAAGTAGATTATCGATAGTTTATCTGGTTCATCGTCATATTCAAATGCAACCTTATTACCAGTAATCGTTATTTTAGTATTTTCCAAGTCGAGAATAGACACTAAGTCTTCACCAAGTCCATCAGTTCCCCATAAAGTCAATTGTGAGGAACCATGGTAACCAAAATCCAGTATCATTGAGCTAATGTAAATATTTTCACACTTTGAGAAAATCTTATCAGTTTTTACTGGAATGCTCACAGACGAACGAGAAGGGAATTTACCCTTTCGTATATCATATACTTGAGCTGAGGAACCTTCGCATAGCGACAAGCAGAAAACACACGCAAGAATAATTGATATTAATCTAAACATAACTCAATGGTTTATTATTATGTGGTTTATTACTAGTGTATATAACTCTCTTATTGATTATGCGACCATGAAAAGGTCCGATATGTCTCATTTTCCGGACATGTGGCTCCGTACACACGAGTTTCAAACTTATGTTTTACCATATCCGATGGTTCTATTTTATATATAAATCCACAATTACAGTTACCATTATCGCTATACTCGGTTTCTGTCAATTCCCCATCAACATAAAACTCAGATTTTGTAATCTTAAGATCTTTACCCTTAACCTTCAATGAACTTTTATATATTTCAATACGATACACATTAGTAATACTCCCGTCACAATCAATCGACTGTGAACAATGGCAAACATACTCTATCTCCATCAACGCCTGTCGTACGTCTTCCTTTGTAATAACTTCTTCACTATCTACAATAACAACTTCTTCAAGTTCAGGAACAGGATTACAAGCAGAAGCCATTAACATAACGGAAAACAACCCAAGCCAAGTGGGTTTGAAAATCTGTCGCAATAATACTTTCATTTTTTAGCGATGAATAACATTTTAGATAATTAGCGAAGATCGGCTTCGACTGGCCGCACCGCAGTTCCCGGGGCAGTGGTGGTGAGTAACTAAAAAAAGAAGCGCGAGAACTTTTGCTCGTTGCCCGTTCTCCATCAGAGGCCCTGGAATTGCCTATCACAGTTGAACGGACAACGCAGAAGCCTCACGCAATATACGATTACACCAACAGCCGCCACGCTCACACGCGAATGGCCGTTAGGATATTCATATACCCATTGGCATCTACCGATGTCTCATTCCCGACTGTGATTAGAAATTTTCCAGGTTTCTGATGGTCAAGAATGAACGTTGAGTAAACGCTACTTTTATATGTCCGCAAACCCGCCCGCTGGCCCATGACCGGGCTTCTGCTGAACGGTCTGCGCGGCAAAGGTACGAAAATTTTTTTAATATCAAAATTTTCAGCCTATAAGGTCATTAAAATAACTCGGATTAGCCTCGTTTGGGGTGGGAATGTCGGGGAAAATGCGTAAATTTGCGGGTGATTATGCGGACTATGAATATTCCTGTTATTTCTGCGTTTCCGACAAAGGAGAGAATCGTCGGGTTCGCGTGGCAACACGTTTTGTTGCTCATTTCAATGTTTTTCATGACTTTAGGTGTTGCGCTGTGTGTGCGTTCGAATCTCGGTTCGGGCGTGATTTCGGCCATACCTATGGCGTTTACGCTGGCAGGCGAGGCGGGTTTGGCGCCGGAGCTGACCATTGGCGGCTACACCAATATCATGAATACTCTGCTGGTTACAGCTCAGGTTTTGGTGTTGCGCCGACAGTTTGAAAAGGTTCAGCTGCTGCAGTTGGTTGTTGGGTTCTTTTTCGGGGCGATGCTCGACATAAACATGGCGCTGACTTCGGTTTTCGACTATTCGGCGCTGTGGGCGCAGATTGTTGCGCAGCTGGCGGGGGCTACGATTTTGGGCGCTGCCGTGGCCATGGAGATTCGCTGCGGGTCGGTTACGATGCCGGGCGAGGGCATTCAGATTGCGATATGTCGCGTTTCGGGCGCAGCATTCCCGAAGGTGAAGATTATGGTTGACACCACGCTGGTAATCATCGCCGTTCTGTGCGGATTTTGCTTCTTCGGGTCGTGGCCCTGGACCGTTGTGGGGCCCGGCACGCTGTTTGCGATGTTCTACGTAGGAATGGTAGTGAAGCTCGTATCGCCCCACTTGGGCTGGTTTGACCGGCTGCTGGCCTACAAGCCGGGCTTCCGCCGCTATGTCTATGGCCTGGCCCGCTTCATTGTTAAGCGCAACCAAAATTCATAAACCGAATATTTTTTCGTAACTTTGCGGATAGTTACGAGTTACATTACACACACTAAAATTCATTATCTTATGAACGAAATCACACCTGCGCTGCTTACGCGCCAACGCAACTTCTTTCTTTGGGCAATCGCACTTGTCGCCGTGCCCGCATTGCTTTTTTCCATTTACCTTTATTGCTGTATCGGATTCAATGTCGATAGCGAAAGTACGATGGTAAAGTCGGTGATTCCGGTTATCTACAATGTAATAACAACAGCAGCCATGCTGACCCTTATTGGCTACGGCTTCAACATGGGGCGCAAAGGATATCTGAAAAAGTATGTAGCCTACACTTTCGCGGTTTACGGCTTTGTTTACGTAGTTTTCCGCCTGATACTGCCCTATATACCGGCCTTCAAGCAAATGATTGATGGCCTGGGCGCAATGGAGAAATCATTGTATCTGTCATCTTATTCTTTTATCTCAATGATTGTGATGATAATTTCAGTAAAAGGATCGGCCATGAGCCGCCCGATGAAATGGGTTATATGGCTCGGATATTTCTTTTATTGCGTGGCTGTTGCATACGTGCCCTTAATTTTCACACAAGAACAAAGAGCCTCTCATTCGATACTCTGCAACATGCTTCCGAGAGACTTGGTTTTCTACGGCGGGTATTTAGTTGCAGCATTACTGATTCTACGGTATTATAACCGGCAAATCAAAAAAGAAATAGCCCCGGAGCTTTGATTTTATTGGCAAATAGCGTAACTTTGCGGAATGATTGAGCTGAGAAAGCAGAATTTGACGCGCTATATTTTGCCGCTGCGCGAGGGCGGGTCGCTGCCGGCGCTGGCCGAGGCTGACGACGGGTTTCGCTATGCGGTGAAGTTCCGCGGCGCGGGCCATGGATCGAAGGCGCTGATTGCCGAGCTGGTGGGAGGTTTGGTTGCCCAAAAGTTAGGCTTTAAGGTGCCGGAACTGGTTTTTCTGAACGTCGACAGCCGGTTTGGAATCACCGAGCCCGACGAAGAAATTCAAGACCTGCTGCGCGGCAGCGAGGGCCTGAACTTGGGGCTGCACTTTCTGGACCGCTCCATGACCATGGACCCGGCGGTGAACCATGTTGACGAACTGACGGCGTCGAAGATTGTTTGGCTTGACGCGTTTCTGACAAACGTTGACCGCACGCGCCTGAACACCAACATGCTGATATGGAACGGCGAGCTATGGCTCATAGACCACGGGGCCTCGCTCTTTTTCCAACATTCATGGCGCAACCTGGAGCAGGCGCCGCTCGATCCGTTTGCTTTCATCAAAAATCACGCGCTGCTCCCCTACGCTTCGCGCCTTAAAGAGGCTGACAAGCTTATGCGCCAGGCCATTACGCCACGCACACTAAGTCAGATTGTAGACCTCATTCCCGAAGAATGGCTGATTGACGAGAACAATCCGCAGGAAACACCCGCGAGCAGGCGCGAGGTTTATCGCCGGTTCCTTACCGAGCGACTGAAAAATTCATCAATATTTGTAGACAAAGCAATCAATGAACGAGCAAAACTTACTGTTTGAATACGCCGTGGTGCGCTATGTGCCGTGCATTGAGCGCGAGGAATTCGTAAATGTCGGTCTGCTGATGATGTGCAAGCGCCGGCAATGGTTCCGGTCGGCATTCAAGCTCAATGGCGGTCGCCTCAGGGCCATGGACCCGGAGGTGAACCTTGAGCTGCTGCAAAACCAGCTGCAGATGTTTGGCGCCGACTCTACGGCCCTGGCCGACAAGGCGGTTGAGGAACGTTTCCGCTGGTTTTCGGCATTGAAGAGCTCGGCCATTCAAACGTCGCGGCCCCACCCGGGACTTACCGACAATCTCGACGGCACGTTCGAGCGGCTGTTTGCAACGCTCGTGCCCTAAAGAAGATTTAGTTTCAGGCGACCTGATTTGAGGGCTTCCGAGCGGAGGCGCTGCAACAGCCGGGCATCGAGCGCGGCGACGTTGGCGGTTTCGAGCGCCGAAAGAATCCGCGGGCGAGCAGCCTCAAACGGCATCGGAGCCCCAACGGGGAGCAAGTCGCTGACGCTCAGCAGATAGGTGAAGCCGTTAACGTCAACATCGAGGCTAAAGCCCTTGCGGAGCTGCGAAGGGTCAATTTCGTAGGGAATCTTCGACACGATTCGCTCCCAGGGAATCCATTGGTCGCGGAAATAATCATAGTGGACGGCACCGTTGAGCCCTACTTTTTCGAGGCGGTCAATGTCGGACTGGCGCGTTGACCGATAGAGCGACCGAACGGTTTTGAGCGCAGGGTCAGAGGTTTCCATTTTAATGTAAATGCCGCGGAGCATCGGCTCGTCGAGGCGCATCGACGCTGCGTTGGCGTCGTAATAGGCATGCATGGCCGAATCGGTCGGCGCCAACTCGGGGTCGGTGGCCACGGCGAGGCGACGATATTCCCAGGCAATGAGATTGCGGCGGTAGTCGGCAACCCGGCGCTCAATGTCGTCGAGATTGCGCAGATAGCGCGTGGCCTCTGTTTCGAGCAGGCGGTCGTTAACCCAGGCGTTGACCCAGGCATCGGCAAAAGCTATGGAATCGGCCTCCGACAATCCGGCAGGCACGGCGCGGGCCACGTCGGCCTTGGTCAACGTTTCGGTGCCGATAAGCGCCACGGCGTCGTCCGATAGTTCCGGAGCATGCGAGCATCCGACCAGCACCAATGATAAGAATAAAAACTTGCGCATAAAAAAGTTAAGGCGGGTCCGACAGTGCGGACCCGCCGGCTATATGGTCAAAGAGGGGTTATTTGGCTTTTTTGAGAACTTTTTTGTTAACCTTAACCGGATATGCCTTGCGGAGCTCGTCGACAAACTGTTTTTCGAGTTCGGCGGTCCAGTCGTTGGTAACGCGGTTGCGAACGTCGGCAACTTCGGCGGGGGCATCTATCAGGCCGCCCATGTAGGTGGTGAAGTATCTCCAGCGCGAGTTGATTTTGGGAGCTTCGCCGCCAAAGGCGATGAAGTCTACGGTGGCGTTCTCACCCTTGGGGAGCACGGCGCGCTCGATTCTCACTTCGCCGGGGAAATTGGTGCGGAGCGAATCGTTGAGCTGGTCGGGGGTGGGCTGAACGCGAGCGAGATATTGGTCGATTTCGCCAACAATTGAGTCGCTGGTCGAATAGATGATATAGCCTTTCCAGCGGGGTTCGCTGAACGAGTAGTTTGCGCGGTTAGCTTCGAAGTAAGCCTTGAGGCCTTCGGGGTCGTCGGTGGGACGGTTCCAAACGTTCTGTTCGAGCGAAGCAACGAGCATGAGGCCGTCGCGATACTCGCCAACGAGATTGCGGAACTCGGGATATTTCTGCTCCAGGCGGTTATCTTCGTAGTTCATAACGATGGCGTTCTGGCGGGTATCGATGCGGTCGCGGAGCTGGTGCGAAGCCTTGTCCTGGGGATTCAGGCGGTAGTTCACGGCGAAGAAATCGGCAACGGTAACCACGGAGTCGGCAACGAAAATCAACGGAGTCGTGTTATTGGCATTGAGGGCCATTACGGAATCATAGCCGAGCTCGTCGACCTGAACCATGAGCTGATCAAACACCTGAGCGTCGTAGTGCGAATTATACTGCTCGCGAAGCTGCTTGGCGCGGGCCAGGCGCGGACGGATGTTGCGGGCATCGCGCTTCATCAGGTTCTTGATCATGTTGATGGTTTCGGCATAGTTGGCCTTGCGTTCTTCGTATTTCTTAACAATGTGCCAGCCAAAACGCGATTTGAAGGGCTTGGAATAGGAGTTATTGCTCAGCGCAAAAGCCACTTCCTCGAATTCGGGGACCATTTTGCCGCGGCCAAAGAAGCCGAGGTCGCCGCTCTTTGCCTTGGAGGGGCAGTCGGAGCAGGTGCGGGCCAGCTGTTCAAAGGTATAACCCTGTTCAAGCAGGTTATAGATTGAGTCGATGCGTTCTTTAGCCTCGGCATCATCGTCCCCTTCGGGAACCTGCACCAGAATGTGGGCGGCGCGGATTTCGCCGATGTTGGGACGCTGGTCAACCGGGCGCACCAGGTGCAGACCATAGGCGGTTTTTGCCACGGGGCTCCACTCGTTGAGCGGGGTTTCAAAGGCTATTTCCTCAAATTCGTAGGGGAAGTCGCCGGCGGAGATAAAGCCGTAGTGGCCATGGTCGCGGGGAGCACCGGGGTCGATAGAATATTGAGCCACAATGGCTTCGAAATCGCCGCCGTTAACAAGCACGTTGCGCAGCGAATCCATGCGAGCCTCCTGGCCGAGGGCGAGCATCAGGTGGTCAACCTTAACGTCCTTGAGGGTATGGAGGTATGAGTTATGCAGCGTTTTGTTATAAACGGCTGTGTCGCTCATATAGGGCTCGGCGAGTTCGCGGCGATAGTCGCGGAAATCCTTAATGAAGGCGGCGGTAGTGTCCTGACGTTCGTCGCGAGCGCGTTGCACCTTGAGTTTATAGTCAATGAAACGCTGCAGATATTGCTCGGGCGTTTCGTGTTCAATTTCGTTGCCGTCGTTTTTATGGTAGTAATATTCAAACTCGCCAAGGGTGACGGGATCGCCGTTGACGGTCATGAGAACCGGGTCTTTGGGCGCCTTGGCGGCAACCACCAGAACTCCGGCAGCGATTGCTGAAAAGAGCAAGATTTTTTTCATAGCTTCAATGTAAAATCAATTTGCGTTAGCTGAATAGTTGGGAGCCTCCGAAGTGATTGCAACGTCGTGGGGGTGGCTCTCGGCAACACCGGCATTGGTTATGCGGGTAAACTTGGCCGAGTGCAGGGCGTCGATATTCGGAGCGCCGCAGTAGCCCATGCCGGAGCGGAGGCCGCCAAGCATTTGATAAACAACCTCATAGAGCGAACCTTTGTAGGGCACACGGGCAGCAATGCCTTCGGGCACGAGCTTTTTGGCATCGGAAACGTTGCCCTGGAAATAACGGTCTTTGGAGCCTTTTTCCATAGCTTCGAGCGAGCCCATGCCGCGATATGCCTTGTATTTACGGCCGTTGTAGATAATGGTGTCGCCGGGGGTTTCGTCAACGCCGGCGAGCATGCCGCCGAGCATTACGCAATAGGCGCCGGCAGCCAGGGCCTTGACGATGTCGCCGCTATAGCGAATGCCGCCGTCGGCTATCAGGGGCACACCAGTGCCGTCGAGGGCCTTGGCAACGTCGTAAACAGCCGAGAGCTGCGGAACGCCAACACCGGCAATCACGCGGGTTGTGCAAATCGAGCCGGGGCCGATGCCGACCTTAACGCCGTCAGCGCCATTGTCAACCAGATATTTGGCGGCTTCGCCGGTAGCGATGTTGCCCACAACAACGTCGATCTGCGGGAACTTATCCTTGACCTGACGCAGGGTGCGCACAACGCCGGCCGAGTGGCCGTGGGCGGTGTCGATGACTATGGCATCAACTCCGGCCTCAACCAGGGCGGTAGCGCGCTCAAGCGAGTCGGCAGTCACGCCGATGCCGGCGGCAACGCGCAGGCGGCCGTATTTATCTTTGCAGGCCATGGGTTTGTCCTTGGCCTTGGTGATGTCTTTGTAGGTTACCAGTCCGAGCAGGCGGCCTTCGGAGTCAACAACGGGGAGTTTTTCGATTTTATGTTGCTGAAGAATGCGGGCCGCTTCTTCGAGGTCGGTCGACTGCGAGGTGGTTACCAGATTATCGCGGGTCATAACTTCCTCGATGGGGCGGGTGGAATCGGTTTCAAAACGGAGGTCGCGGTTGGTAACGATACCAACGAGCTTGCGGTCGCCGTCGACTACGGGAATGCCGCCGATGTGATATTCCTCCATCATTGCCAGGGCATCGGCCACGGTGGCGCCGGCCTGAATGGTCACGGGGTCGGTAATCATGCCGTTTTCGGCGCGCTTTACTGCGTGTACCTGACGGGCCTGCTCGGCAATCGACATGTTTTTATGAATAACGCCGATACCGCCTTCGCGGGCAATGGCAATTGCCAAGGGAGCTTCGGTAACAGTGTCCATGGCGGCCGAAACCAACGGCACATTCAAAGTAATGTTGCGTGAAAACTTGGTTTTGAGGCTCACATCGCGCGGAAGCACTTCGGAATAGGCGGGAATCAACAGGACGTCATCGAAAGTGAGACCGTCCATTTTCACTCGATCGGCAATAAACGACATATCTAAAAAGGTTGTTTTAGGGTGTTAAATTGCACACAAAGTTACGAATAAAATTTGAGATATGCAAAAGCTGATTTTGAGGTTACGAAATAAATTCGTAGATTTGCACATTATATAGAATCAAACTCCTTAATCACACATGAAAAATCTTAGGATTTCATTTGCTGCCGGATTATGCATGCTTTCAGCCTTGTGGATGTCGGCGGCAGTAGACAACCCGCAGAGCGTAAGCGACTTACTGGACCGCATAGGCGGTCGCGGCGCGGGTTCGCAAATCGAAACTACGGTCGACGACACCTACGTGTCGGGCACCGGAGCGGAAATGTTTCAGATTTCTTCGAAAAACGGCAAGCCCTGGATTAAGGGCACTACCCTATCGGCCGTCACGGCCGGTTTGGGCTGGTATCTGAACCATACCGTAGGCCTTAACCTCTGCTGGAACTTTCCGAAAACAACAATCAGCAGCTTCCCCCTGCCCCAGGGCACCGAGGAACACACCACCTCGGCACAATATCGCTACTATCTGAACTACTGCACGTTCAGCTACTCGATGAGCACATGGACCTGGGACCGCTGGCAGGAAGAAATCGACTGGATGGCCCTGCGCGGCATAAACATGCCGCTGCAGATTATCGGCCTGGAAGAGGTTTGGCGCAAATTCCTGATGGAAGACTACGGCTACAGCAAGGATGAGGCCAACGACTTTGTCGGCGGCCCGTCATTCATGGCCTGGTTCGGCATGAACAACCTCGAAGGCTGGGGCGGTCCTAACCCCGACTGGTGGTACACCCGCCAAGCCCAGCTAGGCCGTCAGATTACCGAACGCATGCGCTCGCTCGGCATCGAGCCGGTTCTTCCGGGCTTTGCGGGCATGGTTCCGAGCAATTTCACGTCTAAGACCGGAATCGCCGCTTCGAGCCAGGGCAAATGGTGCGGATTCCAGCGCCCCTATATCGTCGACTCCACCGGCGACCAGTTCACTACCGTATCCGCCAACTACTATAAGCGCCTCAAAGAGGTAATGGGCGAAAGCAAATATTACTCCATCGACCCCTACCACGAAGGAGGCACCGCGCCCGCCAACCCCGGCCTCGGCTATCAGAAGATGAACACGGCACTTCACGCTGCCAAACCCGATGCGAAGTGGGTTATCCAGTCCTGGCAATGGTCAGGCGCCCAGCGCACCTGCCTGAGCAACATTCCCGTGGGCGAGCTGATAGTTCTTGACCTTTACTCCGACGGCCGTCCCGCCTACCGCAGCTACAACGGCCACGAAACGGTTTACTCGACCATATTTAACTTCGGTGGTCGCACCGGCTTTTTCGGCCGCGTTCAAAAGGTTATCGACGGCTACTTCGATGCCCGTACCGTAGCTTCCGTAAAAGGCATCGGCGCAGCACCCGAAGCCATCGAGCAGACGCCGATAATGTATGACCTGCTCTTTGAACTCCCCTGGATGGACTCCAAACCCGACGCCAAACAGTGGGTTGCCGAATACGCCAAGCGCCGCTATCAGTCGGATAACGACAACGCGCGCGAGGCATGGGACCTTTTGCGCACCTCGGCCCTCGACTGCCAGTCAGACCTCCAGGGCCCCCACGAAGCCGTTATGTGCGGTCGTCCGGCCCTGAACATAAATAAGGTGTCGAGCTGGGGCGGTAGCGAAATCTTCTACGACCAAAACAAAACCGCAGCGGCAGCCTATAAGCTGCTCAATGCTAATCTGAGCGGCAACAACTACGACTACGACCTTGTAGACCTCGTGCGCCAGGCAATTACCGACTACTCCAAGTCGCTGCTCGGCGAAATGAACCGCGCAAACAGCGCAGGCAATACCCAGCGTTTCAACGAACTGAAAGAGGCTTTCTTGGAACTGATGCTGGGCGTTGACGAACTGCTCTGCACCCACTCCGACTTCATGCTCGGCCACTGGACCGAACGCGCCCGCAAAATGGCCGACGAAGTGCCCGGCACCACCCTTTCGGATCGCAACTGGCTGGAGCTCAACAACGCCCGCACCATAATCACCACCTGGGGCCCGCAAGGCGTCAGCGAAGGCGGTGGTCTGCGCGACTATTCCTATCGTCAATGGGGCGGCATGGTGAAAGACTTCTACTATGCACGCTGGAAAAAATGGTTTGACGAAGGGATGAAAGGCCAGAACTGGTTCTCCTGGGAATGGAACTGGGCGCACTCCAACCCCGACGCCTACAATGCCGTTCCCACCGGGAGCACCCGCGAAGTTGCTTCGCGCCTGCTGCCGAAATATATCCTGCCCTTCACCCCTGCTACGGGCGACGCCGACACCTATTACATTCAGCGAATGATGTCGACCGACGCATCGTCGAAGGTTATCGACCGCGCATATCGCGACCAGGAATATCTGCCCCGGTTCGCTGCCGACGTTGAGGTTGCAGAAATAGCCATCGACTTCAACAAGAGCAACATCTATGAAGACTCCGAAAAATCCACCGACCCGGAAGGCAGCTTCGTAATTCCCGCCGACGCTCCCATCGGCGAACGCAAGTGCAGGATTACGCTGGCTGACGGCACTGTGTTCGTCTATACCCTCAGCATAGTCGAAGATATTACCGAGCCGCGCACCGTAACGGTTAAAACATCTGACGCATCCAAGGGTTCGGTAAGCATCGAGGGCTCAAATGCCCTGAGCGTTACCAATACCGACGTTGTTGTTATTCTTGCCACCCCGACTCAGAAATATGATTTCGACCACTGGACAGACGCCAACGGCAATAACGTTGGCAACGACAACCCGATGAAATATTACGGCAAAGAGGCCGCAGAATTTACCGCACACTTCATTCCCAACAAATGGGGCGTGCCCGGTTTCAGCGGCGGCACTTTCCCGCCGGCCGATATGACCACCTACGGCCAGTATCTGATTTCGCTGGGCGTTACTCAAGGCGGCGAAACAACAACGTTCTTCGAGTCAAACACTCCCCCCGCCGAACATTTCTACTATGTCAGCAACCGCATCAAGGCAGCGCCCGGCGGTAGCTTCCACTTCAACTATCAGGGCCAGGGCACTATGGAATATCAGTTCCTGTCGGCCTATTGCGACCTGAATTCCGACGGCATTTTCGACATCAATTCCGCTGAACTGCTCGGCACAAAGGGCACATATCACACCCGCGACGCATCGGTGGGCAAAGGCGGCTTCGACGTGATGCTCCCCTACGACACCCCGCTCGGCACCACTCACATTCGCCTGCGCTTCGACGGCGCATGGATGGACAACAGCGAGTCTCCCGGCTCGTGGGTTAATCCTCCGGGCGCATTTAAGCCCGACGCTCCCACCAACCGCGTTATCTACGAAGTTCTGCTTGAGCTTAACAAGGGCGTTGAATATCCCACAACCGTTACCGTCAAGAGCGCCAACGAGGACCTCGGCACCGTGCGCACCGAAAACTCCACCAACGTCTACCTGCCCGGCGAAACCGTAATCCTCACCGCCTTCCCCAACCCCGGCACTCGCCTGCTGCACTGGGAGGACTCTCACGGCCGCATATTGCCCGAAGAGTGGATGGATGGCAACACCATTATGTTTACAGCCTTCGACAACGCCGACATCACTGCGGTTTTCGAGCGCGCGCCTATTGAAATCGACCACTGGACGTTTTCGGTAGACGTTGATGAAGACAAAGAATACTTTATTTCGGAACTCATTGAAGCCGGCGAGCCCGACCTTGACCTGTCGGCCCACCACAGCGGCATCAACTACATCAAATATATCAAGCCCGAAGTGTTTGCCGGCAATCAACAGCTGCGTTCCCTCGTGCTCCCCGACCAACAACTGGTTAAGAAGGGCGAGGTTATCAACAAAGTCGGCACTGTTGCCGGCACCGGCGCCCAGACCGTTACCTGGCTCAAAAATGACGCCGGCACGGACTATGCAATGGCCAACACCCCGATTGATTTTGCCAAACCGTTTACCATCAAAATTACCGGCTATAACAACGGCAAATCTTACAACCAATGGGGTTCGGTTCTGTTTGCCAACGGCGATAACGGCTTTGCCGATGACTACAGCAACGGCTGGAGCCAGATTTACCTGAAAAGCGACGGACAAATCGACATTAAATGGGACTCGGCCAGCGCCGTCAACTTTCCGATTTCTACCGTAGGAAATTTCAAAATAACCGTTGAATATCTCGGAAACAAGCAAACTCGCTTCACCGTTTCCAACGCTGCAGGAGAGTCGATTACCAAAACCATATCGAACTCCGCGAACATGAAGGCGATTGCCCGCTTCGCAACCGCCCTGCCCCAAGGCTCGTCGATTAGCGTAAGTTTCACCCAACCGGATGAGCCCGAAATTCCGGGCGAGCTGATTTTAGGGTGCCGCAACCTGATGGACATCCGCGTTAGCAGCGACAATAAATATGCTGTTGAGAAGAAGGGCGTTATCTACGACAAGACCGGCGTTAACTGCATCGCCTACCCCGAAGGCCGCATTCTCGGCGGCGCATTTTCGCTGAAAACCGGCAACGGCGTCAACGAGCTGACCGCATCACCGCTCAAAGAAGACGACACTTTCAGCAACCTCGGCATAACAACCACCACCCAGACCACAAACTGGAACACGCTATGGACCATCGACCAGGAAGGCTCGCTCGTTCACTACAACTCTGGCCTGGGCGTTGACGCCAACGGCACCAAGCTGTCGGCCGACGACGCAGTGTTTACCTATTCTTTGGTCTACGACGAAGGCGAGCCCTCAATTATGTTCACCGACCATAAGAATCACTACCTGACACCCGCCGGCATGAGTGCCGACAAGTTCACCTTCGACTTCTACGCCTTGTCGGAACTGACAGTGCCCGGCAGCGGCATACGCACCGCAGCCTTTCCGGTAAACGTTGTAGTGCCTGAAGGAGCCGAAGTGTTCTCACTCGACAAAGTAGGCACCAAAGGCGGCTATATCAGCCACATCATGCCCGGCCATATTATTCCCGCCGGCACCGGTGTGTTGATCGAAGGTGCAGTCGCGCCCTTTGAAATCACGTCGCAGTCGTCGGCCGAAACTCCCGATCTGCTCGACGGCACTACGGTTGACCTTGTGCTCAACACCCCCTACTACGCGCTTGAAGGCGAATATTTTGTACGCCACAATTCCGGCACCGTGGCCGCCAACACCGGCTACGTTCCCGCCGGCCTGCTCGACGTTGCCCAATTCCGCTACCAACCCGAGGGCTACCACCCGGTGGAAATCGACGGCTGGAAGTTCGACTGGCGCTATTCATATAACGAAAACGTTATCTGCCTGACCGCAGCCATTGAATCGGGCATTCCCGAGCTCGACCTGAGCGACCCGATTGAAGAAACCGGCGACCGCGTGGTTGACATCGACCCCGCCATGTTCGTTAATCACCCCGACCTGCACGGAATCACCCTGCCCGCGTCGCGCCTGGCCCACCACTACTACAACAGCGCCCTCGAAGGCACCGGCAAGAATAACCACACGCTGGTTCTGCCGCAGGCCCTAAGCGGCAACACCCCCTGGCAAATGACCATGGAAGTGAGCAGCAACGGCAAGGGCTTCAACGAATGGGGCAGCGGCCTTTTCGCAACCGGCACAAACGCTACGGCCACCACCTACAACGGCGGTTTCCAGCTTTATCTGCCGGTCAGCACCAACCATGGCGGCTACCTGATTCTGAAGCGCAATGCCCAGGAAATCACGTTCGACAAAGTTCCGATTAACACCGCCGACACCTCCGACGACAATCCACAGCATTTCACCATTGCGTTCGCCTATAATAAAGATGGCGGCAACAACTACTCGCTCACGGTAACCGTTAGCTGCAACGGCAAGTCGCAATCGTCGGTAATTTCGAACTACAAGCTCAACCGCATCGAATCGTTCTGCGCTTCAATTCCAGTTGGCGTCAACATCGAGAAAATCCACCTCGAAGGCGAAGAAATCTTCTTCCCCTACAACGAGGGCGAACTCTTTGCCGGCTGCATGAACCTGCAGAATATCCACCTCGCCTCGGGCGCCGACTATGCAGTTGAAGCCGACGGCGTGCTCTACGACATCAACAACCAAAACAATTGCATCGCCTATCCCGAAGGCCGTCTGTTTGCCGCCCCGTTTGTGCTGACAACCGACTCGGATATTGCCATCGGTGCCGCTCCTGTTATCGTAAACGACGAATTGACAGAAACCGAAGTGACTCCGGGCGACTTCCACACCTACTTCAACTCCCTGTGGCAGTTAGGCGCTGAAAAACACCTGACCCACGTCAACTCGGGCGCACACCTTAATGCCATCGGCAATAACGTTAGCCTGAATCACGGCGAATTTGACTATAAACTCATCTACGGCAACGGCAACCCCACGCTACACTTCTCGCTCGACGAAGAAACCCACCTGGGCATCTACGAAAACGAAATCCGCGTTGGCGACGAGCCTCACCGCTTCCGCTTCAGCCCGGTTAGCAGCCTGCAGGCCCCGGTTGAAACAGGCATGCCCCACGTAATCACTTTCCCGGTGGCCGTAGTTGTTGGCGAAGACGCAGTGGTTAAAGGCGTAGAGAGCATAGACGAAAAAGGCGCCGTGCTATTCAACATCGAGCCCGGCACCATAGTTCCCGCCGGCCACGCGCTGATTACCTACGGCGGTTCGGCTGACTTTGAAATCGCCAACACCACCACACGAAAAATGGCCGCCGGAATCAACGACAATCTGCTGCGCGGCACAACGAGCGCCATCAGCCTCGACCAGCCCTATTATGAGCTCGACGGCATGCAGTTCGTGCGCCACGCAAGCGGCATCGTTCCCGCCAACTCGGCCTACATCGTAGCTCCGGAAACCATGGAAGCCGACCATTTTCCCTACGACGTCACCGACGACATTGCCACCGAAATCCAGAGCATCGACAACAACCGCCCTGTTGAAGACCAAACCTTCGACCTTCAGGGCCGCCGCGTTCGCGGCGCACTCCGCCCCGGCTTCTACATCCGCAACGGCCACAAAATCTTCATCCGATAATCCCCCTCCCCTTCAACAAGGAAGCGCGACCCCCGGCCGCGCTTCCTTTATTTTTGGTTT
>CAZKPP010000037.1:0-19593 GCA_964554665.1 uncultured Bacteroides sp. | reverse complement strand
ATGCCCATGATGCCGCGAAGCCACATGAGCTGGTTGAGGCTCGTTGCATAGCCCATGGCCAGGGTAACTCCCGACCATACGCCCAGCGACCCGACTATGAGCCACTTGCGGCTCACGCGGTCGGCAACGGCTCCCGAAAAGGGCGATGCAATGCCGTAGACCCACAAAAATATGGCCATCAGCGCGCCGAAAGCCTCGGCATTGCGCAGGGCCGTAATATCGTTGGCAATGTTTGATTGCATGGTTGAAAGCATCTGGCGGTCAAGATAGTTAAGCAACGCAACCACCCATAGCAGGGCAACCACTACCCAGGGATAAATTTTCAGGTTTCTCATGATGAATGATTTTTTAACCCCACAAATTTAAAATAAATAATTCACCTGTGCAAATTCTCTTTTTTGCAGGTCGGGGAAATTTTCGTAACTTTGCGCCATAATTATCTAAATCATTTACATCTGTGAAACCTTCGATTCCCAAAGGCACCCGCGATTTTACGCCCGCTGAAATGGCGCGCCGCAACTATATTTTCGACACCATCCGCTCCGTTTTTAAACTCTATGGCTTCGCGCCCATCGAAACCCCCGCAATGGAAACCCTTCAGACCCTGATGGGCAAATATGGCGAGGAAGGCGACAAGCTGCTCTTTAAAATTCTCAACTCCGGCGACTTTCTGCGCGGCGTAGACCCCGCGCTGCTCGATAACCCCGAGGGGCAGATGGGCAAGCTCACCGGCCAGCTCTGCGAAAAGGGCCTGCGCTATGACCTTACGGTGCCCTTTGCGCGCTTCGTGGTTATGCACCGCAACGACCTGCAGATGCCCTTCAAGCGCTATCAGATTCAGCCCGTATGGCGCGCCGACCGCCCGCAAAAGGGCCGCTACCGCGAATTTTATCAGTGCGACGCCGACATCGTGGGCTCCGACTCGCTCATCAACGAAGTTGAGCTGCTGACGCTTATCGACGAAGTGTTTGCCCGCCTCGGAATCTCCATCACCATAAAGCTCAATAACCGCAAGGTGCTTGCCGGCATCGCTCAGCTCATCGGTTTCCCCGAAAAGATTGTCGACATCACCGTTGCCATCGACAAACTCGACAAAATCGGCCTCGAAGCCGTCAACGCCGAGCTGCTCGAACGCGGTCTCACCCCCGAGGCCGTGGCCGCTCTGGAGCCGATTCTGAAAATCGACGGCACCGTTGCCGAGCGCCTCGATCGCCTGGCTCAGCTGCTGGCCGATGTTGACGAAGGCCGCCGCGGCGTCGACGAACTCCGCGAAATAGTTGCCGGCGTCGAAGCCCTCGGCCTGCGCGCCAACCTCGACCTCGACGTGGCCCTGGCCCGCGGACTCAACTACTACACCGGCGCCATTATCGAAGTCAAGGCCAACGACGTTGCCATCGGCTCGATTACCGGCGGTGGCCGCTACGACAACCTCACCGGCGTCTTCGGCATGCCCGGCCTGTCGGGCGTAGGCATCAGCTTCGGTGCCGACCGCATCTACGACGTCCTCAACCAGCTCAACCTCTATCCGGCCGACCTGCTCACCGGCGCCAAGGTGCTCTTCCTCAACATGGGCGCCCCCGAGGCCGCCCGCTCGCTGCAGGTTATTGCGCAACTGCGTGGCGCCGGCATTGCCGCCGAACTCTATCCCGACCCGGCCAAAATGAAAAAACAGATGGGCTATGCCGACGCCAAGGCTATTCCCTACGTTGCCATAATCGGCGAAAGCGAACTTGCCGACGGCACCGTGACGCTCAAAAACATGTCGACCGGCGACCAGGCTTCGCTTCCGGTCGACGAAGTGATTGCCCGCCTGAAATAAGCCGATGAAAATCAAGCAGCGCTTTTTTACTTTCCGAAACGGCCTGCTGGCCGACATGTTGCGCCGCCAGGGCGTGAGCCCCCACCGCACCATTTTCGGACTGAACGTTATTCAGCTGCGCGAAATTGCCGCCGAAACCGGCTGCAACCCCGACCTCGCGGCGCAACTCTGGGCCGACTCCGACGTCAGGGAGTCGCGACTGCTGGCGCCGATGATTGCCGAGCCCTCGGCCAACATGCTCCCCTGGCTCGAACAGGTCCGCAGCGCCGAAGAGGCCGACCTGCTCTGCCACTCGCTGCTGCGCCGCTGCCCCGGAGCCTTCGAGGCCGCTGCCGGGCGCCTCAACGACAGTCGCCCGCTCGTGCAATATGCCGCGCTGCGCCTGCTGCTGAACCTGGCCAACGGCTCGGCCCAGGTGCGCGCCCGCGTCAACGACCTGCTCGCCGGCTGCACCCCTATCAACTCCATGAATTCCGGAGTTATTGACCAGCTCCGCCAACTCTTGAGCGACTATGAAGAAAACACTCTATAGCTCGGCCATTTCCGCGGCCCGCTCGGCTGTAGTTGCCGCCGCATCGCTGCCCGAGTCGCTTATCGGGTCGGGCAAAACCTCGCGGTTTCTGCGCGGCCAGCGCGAGGCCCTCGAAGCCGCCCGGGCCTTTGAACCCGCAGCCGAAAACTATTGGTTTCACTGTGCCAGCCTGGGCGAATATGCCATTGCGCGGCCTCTGATTTCCGAACTCAAGCGCCGCCGCCCCGACTGCCGCATAGCGCTGACCTTCTTTTCGTCGACCGGAGTCGAAGCCCTCAGGCGCTCGCAGGCGCTCAGCGCCGATTTTGTGGGCTACCTGCCGCTCGACACCCGCGCCAACGCCCGCGCCCTGCTTGATATTTTCCGCCCCAAGGCCGCCGTGTTCATGGTGTCGGAATATTGGCCCAACTATCTTCTTGAACTCAAAAAGCGCGGCATTCCCGCCTATCTGGTGTCGTGTATCTTCACCAAAGCCGCGCCCCACTTCAATTCGGTTGTCGGGTCGGTGTTTCGCGACTCGCTCAGCGCCTATGCTGAAATTTTCTGCCTCACCGAAAGCTCCGTGGAGCTGCTCCGCTCGCTCGGCTGCGACAACGCCGTTGTCGAGGGCGACCCGCTGGTCGACAACGCCTTGCGCATAGCCGAAACCCCCTGGCATTCGCCCGAGCTCAATGCCTTCTGCTCGGCGTCGCCAACGCTGATTTGCGGCTCCGTTCACAATGGCGACGACCTCCGCCTCATAGCCCCCGAAATCAACGCCCACCCCGAGCGGCGCTACCTGATTGTGCCCCACGAGGTTGACCCGGCGAGCCTCGCCCGGGTGCAGCAGGCCCTCGACGTGCCCTCGCGGCTGCTCTCCAACTACGACCCCGCAATGACCGAGCGCGTTCTGATTGTCGACTCGGTCGGAGCCTTGGCCTATATCTACCGTTTGGGCACCATGGCCTACATCGGCGGTGGCTTCACCAGCCAGCTCCATTCGGTGCTTGAGCCCGCGGTCTACGGCCTGCCAATCTCCTTTGGCCCGCGCACCGAGCGCAAGGTGGTTGCGCGCATGATGCTCAAGCTCGGCATCGCCACTCAAACCTCCACTCCCGACGAGTTTTCGGCCTGGGCTGACCATTATTTCAATGCCTCCGAGCAGGAGCTGCACGAAATCCGCCAAAAGTCGCGCCAGTTCTGCTTCCGCCAGGCCGGCGCCACCAACCGCATAGTCAACCGCATTTTGGCATCCAAGCAATGAATACCGAGAAACTGCTCTATAACTGCGCCATGGCCCTGAGCCGCCTCCCCTGGTGGTTTCTCTATGGCTTCGCCTCGTTTGCGGCGTGGCTGATGTTTACTTTCAAGCTCTATCGCTATAAAATCGTTCATGGCAACATTGCCCGCGCCTTTCCCGAAAAGACCGACAAGGAGCGCCGCCAAATCGAGCGCGGCTTCTATCGTCAGTTTGCCGACAACGTTGTTGAAACCCTGAAATTGCTAACCGCCTCCGAGCGCTCGCTCCGCCGCAAGGTGGAGTTCGTTGGCTGGGAGCAGCTCAATGCCGAGGCCGAAGCCCGGCGCAGCGCGGTGGTTTTTCTGGGCCACTACGGCAACTGGGAGTTAGTGCCTACCTGCGTGTGGGCCATTCCCGACGCCTACATCAAGGGTCAGATTTACAAAAAGCCCCACAATCCGTTGGGCCACACTATTATGGAGCGCATCCGCAACCGCTTTCATGCCGAGAACATCGACCAGCAGAGCGCGTTTCTGCACCTTGTGCGCCAAAACCGCCGCGGGCTCATTACCTGCACCGGCTTTTTGGCCGACCAGCGCCCCAACGGGCGTTTTCATGCCATGACAACTTTCCTGGGGCTGCCCACGGTCTTCGTTACCGGCGCCGAAGAAATCGGCCGCCGCATCGATGCGGTCTACTACTATA
The DNA here is from genome assembly GCA_964554665.1 of uncultured Bacteroides sp. Taxonomy (GTDB): domain Bacteria; phylum Bacteroidota; class Bacteroidia; order Bacteroidales; family Muribaculaceae; genus UBA3263. The sequence continues at coordinate 15,318 of CAZKPP010000037.1, read as the reverse complement.
TCGACATCGAAACCATTGGCCGCGGGCGCTTGCGCATGACCCTGAAACCGGTCGAGCCGGTCGAGGGCGAAGAATTTCCCATGACCGTGGGCTATCTGCGCATGCTTGAGGCTACTATACGCCGCAACCCCGCTCCCTGGCTCTGGAGCCACAACCGTTGGGCCCACCAGAAGTGGGATTGAGGGTTAAAAGTTGTTAAATCGTTGACTGCATGCAATAAAAATTGCTATATTTGCCCCGTTTTTTAACTCCAATCACTAATCGCAGATTTTCAAATGATTAAACACATCTTAAAAGCACTAATGTTTCTCGGATGTGTGGCTATGGCTGCCCCGGCTTGGGCTGCCGGCGAAGCTAATCGCACCACAACACCCGACGGAACTAAATTTTACCGCCTGATCAGCGGCTATCCTTATGCGGCTACCAAAGCAGCCTATGCCAACGACCTGAGCATGCAATGGAAGACGCTCGACGAAGCTGACGCCACCGCAATCTGGGTATTCACCCCCGGCAGCGCCGCAGGCAAGTATACGCTCAGAAACGCCTACAACGGCCTCTATCAGCAGACCCAGAACGGCAACAGCAGCAACTTTATCCTGGGCACCGCTAAGCCTGAAGTTACCGTTTCTCAGATTGGCACCTCCGGCCAGGTATGCATCCTGAATACTCGCGCCATGCACACCAGCGGTTGGTCAGGCGGCAATGCCGGCACCCTTGTGGGCTGGCAAACTTCTGCCGATGCCAACAGCGCTTCGTCGTGGTATATCGAAGTTGTCGACAACGATGAAGCCGTTATCGCTACCCTCAAGGAGCATTATCTCGGCGCTATCGCTCACCTGTCGGCTGCCAACCAGGCAAAATTTGCCGCCGAAGTTGCCGTTATCAACAACAGCGCTTCCGGCGCAAGTCAGATTCTTGACGCCTACGCAGCAATTCAGGCCAAGCTCCCCGAAGTTATCAACTATGTGCCGGTAACAAGCGAAGCCATGCTGCAGACCGGTGGCAAATATGTTCTCGGTTTTGTCGGCACAAACGCAACAGCTTGGGTTCCGCGTAACCCCATGTGCTTCAAGGCTAATGCCGACGGCAATACTTTTGACTTCGAATCCAAGCCGAACCTCGATTTCACCCCCGACATGATCTGGACCGCGAGCGTAAATCCCAACTACTCCTGTAACTTGGCTCACGCTAACCACAACGGCCCGCACAAAGTTCTGCAGCTCTCGCAAAACTTTAACGGCACCGAAAAGGCGCTCAAACTCCTGAATTCAACCAATAAGAACCTGGCTGCCAAAACCGATGCGGCAACCAACCTTGAGTTCGTGCCCAACACTACTGTTGAGGCTTTCGCCGGTGAATTCTTGTTCCAGCTCCATGTTAACCCCTCCAATTCCGCTAACTTCCAGCAGATTTTCATGATCAATCCTAACGGTGGAATTGGCTGGTATTCGAGAAGTCAAACCGGTAGCCAAAAAGGTTGGGACCTGAATGTTATTGGTGCAGGTGCCGGTCTTACCGACTCTTGGTCGCCCCTGCTTCGCGCCTACATGGTAATCTCCGCCGATGACTTCGCCGGCGCTGCCGCTGCGCTCTGGAAGGTATTCCAGGAAGAAGAGTGCGCAACTTCCGAATCCGAACACTATCAGGAGCAGGTTAACGCAATGCCCGTGCCCGATATTTCGGCCCTGACCAACGCCGCAACCTTCATCGACGACCTGCGCGCCGAATTCCAGAAGGAACTCTTTAACCTCGAAGCTGACTATACCGCAACCGTAACCCCCCTCACCGTTCATTATAACACGAACAATGCGACCGGTTGGAACCACACCCTGCTTGATACCAAGGGCGCTTTCGTAAAAATTATCGCTCACTCCGGTACTTCGGAAGGTCTGGCCGGCAACATTACCAAGCTTGACGACAATACCTTTGACTTCCGCAACGGCCAGGCTAAACGCTCGCGCTACGTGTTTGAATGCTACCACCCCGGATTGACCATTATGGGCATTTCGTTCAAGGCATCGTCAACCGCCACCACTGAATATGTTACCGTCGACGGCGAGGATATCCAAATCACCTCCGAGCCCAAAACCATCATCGCTTCCGAGCCGGTTCTTGAGTTCCACGGCAACAACCAGCAGGTTCGCATCACCGACCTCAAGATTAAATATCGCCACTCCGCCGCTGAGTGCGGCGTTCCCGCCCAGAGCGGTTGGTATTCGATTCTTGCAGCCAATAACCTCGACGCTTACGCTTCGAAATGGGTTGTCAGCCTCGATAAGGACGTTAAGCAGAACGAAACTAACTATTATTGCCTCTCTGTTGCCGACGACCTCTCCAACGCTCCCGCCGCCGGCCTCATCTACATTGATGTTAACGGCGATAACCGCTACTTTAAGTCGCCCAACGGCCACTACGTTAACGAAAACGGCACCACCTCGCGTACCCGCGGCAGCAACACCCGCTTCCGTAACGTCAACGATGCCAACCGCACCGCGGTAATCGGTAACTACTGGAATTCGTATAACCCCAATGTTGACGGCGTTACTTACGACCTGATCGGTCAGGGCGGCGCAGGCGCCAACTACTATTGGGCCACTTTCAAGGAAAATCCCGACGAGCTCTATGACATCTGGACCGTTAACATCACCGGCGTTGCCAACGCAGCCGCTATCCAGGACGACATGAGAGTTGAATGCACCAACGCTGCCAACAAGGGCCTTGCCAAGGTTTATAACTCCGGTAACTTCTTCTTCACCAAGGGTGCAACCGTCAGCGCAGCCGACTTCGTTGCCGAAGATGTTGCCGACGGTAGCCTCTACCCGGTTATCAAGCTCGACGCCGCTAACAAGACCGTCAACGTTAACTACTGCTCCAAGCAGCAGCTCAAGGATATGTATTACACCTCGGTCAACAACGGCTACGACGCTTATCGCGACATTTGCCTCTTCGACGCCGACGCTATTGACGCCGCCGTTGCTGCCCACAAGGCTGCCGTTGACGCAGCCGCCGGCGAGGAAGCAACCGTAACCGCCGCTCAGGTTGCCGCCATGGATGCCGCAGTTGCCGCCGGAACCTTCACCGAAGGCCTCAAGCAGATCCGCAACACCGCTGCCGGCAAGCTCGTGCAGTTCCGCAGCTTCGACCACACTAACCTCTATATGGGCGTAGCCGAGGTATCGGACGGAAATTACCGCCTGAACGGCCTCACCGACAACACCGCCAACACCACCATCTGGCAGATTGAAACCGCCGACGCAGCTCAGGGCACCGTATATCTGAAGAACTACGGCACCGGCCTCTGGATGCAGAACGTAAACAGCGTCGAAACCAACATCCCCGCCGCTGCGGCAGATCCCGCTTCGTTTGAATTCGAAGCCTACATGCTTTCAAACAAACACGTTATCGGCGTCAAGAGCACCGCTAACGCCACCTACCGCTATCTCCACCAGGTATCGGGCAGAAGCGAAGACCGAATCGTTAAGTGGTCAGATCCCATTAACTCTCACGCCTCGGCTTGGACCGTTATGCTCGCCGAAGACGATGAAATCTCCGACGGCTTCGACGTTACCTACGAAGAGGTTCTCACCGACAGCCAGCACATGGTATTCAGCCATGCTCAGGGCGTGTCGCTCCACGACAACTACTGCGATGAACTCCACACCATCGTAATCACCAAGGCCAAGGGCGGCATGCGTCAGGCTCAGGCCCGCGCCGGCGAAGACTCCGAAGCTATGCTGGTTACCCCCGACAAGCTGACCTACGACGCCACCCGCGGCACCGTTTCGTTCCCCATCAACGAAAACGGTCTGCTCGAAGAGGGTCAGGCCTACGACGTGGCCATTCCCGCAGGTCTGGTTAAGATTGGCGACAACAAGCTCTCGAAGGCCGACAACCGCACCTTCACCTACACCGAAGCCGGCACCACCGGCATCAAGGAAGTTACCAACGCCGCAAACGCTGAAGTGGTTTACGACATCATGGGCCGCCGCCTGGCAGCTCCCGTCAAGGGCCTCAACATCGTCAACGGCAAGAAAGTCCTTGTAAAATAATCGCTGTAAAATAAATCCCATAGCCGGGGGTTGCGCACCGCATTAGCGGCCGCAACCCCCCTTTTTTCCGCCTTTTTTAAATTTATTTGCAAGGTTTTGGGAAAATGTGTATTTTTGCGGTAATGAAGCGAGCTATATCTGCTTTGGCGCTCCTGTGGGGTGCTTTGTTTATGGCCTCGGCGGATGGGATTGATTTCGGCTGGACTGATGTCGACTCCATTCAGCCGCGCTATGCGTTGCCCGCATCGCCGCTGCTCAAAACCGACACCCTGACCGGCTGGAGGGGCGAAACCCTTTCGGCCCGGGCGTTGATTTTTGCTCCCGAGGGCATCGGCGACTCGCTGAGCCTCGATATGCCGGGCGCCGACCCCCGCTGGGTGCGCTATCTGCTCACCGACGACCAGCGCTCGTGTGGCCCCCATAATTTCAGCTTGCCAACATGGTCGGTGGCCGACGTTATAGACCTGCCGGGACGCTCGACGGTTGCAGCCGGCGAGGTGCAGCCCGTGTGGGTAACCATTCCCATAGCAGCCGACGCCGCCCCGGGGCTGCACGACTATAGCCTGACCTTGCGCCGGCCCGACGGCTCGGCCCTGGCCTCGCTGCCGCTGACGGTCAATGTTGTTGACTCGCTGCTTCCCCCGCCCGCCCGGTGGCAATTCCATACCGACTTCTGGCAGCAGCCCTACGCCGTTGCCCGCTACTATGGCCTGGAGCGCTGGAGCCCCGAACACTTCGCCGCCCTGGAACCGTATCTGCGCCAGTTGGCGCGTGCCGGCCAAAAGGCAATAACAACCATTTTGTTCTATGAGCCGTGGGGCGACCAGAGCCACGACAAGTTCGACCCGATGGTGCAGACGGCGCGTGCGGCCGACGGCTCGTGGGTGTTTACCTACGACGTGTTTGACCGCTACGTAGAGCTGGCCGATTCCTGCGGCATCGGTCCGCAGATTTCGTGCTACTCCATGATTCCGTGGGATATGTCGTTTCGCTACATCGACCTCCCCTCGGGTGAGTACCGCTACATTCAGTCGGCAATCGACTCGCCGGAATATCGCGACCTCTGGACCGCCTTCCTCACCGATTTTGCTGCCCACCTGCGCGAAAAGGGGTGGTTTGACCGAACCTGCATAGCCATGGACGAGCGCCCGCTCCACGCCATGCTCGCCGCTTGGGAGCTGGTGCAGCAAACCGTGCCCGGCATGAAAATGGCCCTTGCCGGCAACTATCATCCCGAGCTGGCCGACAAGCTGCACGATTATTCCATAACCGTGCGCCATGAGTTTCCGGCCGACGTGTTGGACGCGCGGCGCCGGGCAGGCCTGACCTCGACGCTCTATACCTGCTGCACCGAGTCGGAGCCGAACCTGCTCAGCAACAATCATCCGGGCGACGCCTACCGCCTGCCGCTCGACTGCGTTGCCCGCGGCACCGACGGCTATCTGCACTGGAGCTGGATCAACTGGCCCGACCGGCCGCTCGACGACTCGCGCTTCCGCCTCTTTTCGCCCGGCGACACCTATCTGTTCTACCCCGGGCCCCGCTCGTCGCTCCGCTTCGAACGCTATATCAACGGCGTTCAGCAGGCCGAAAAACTCCGTATTCTGAATAGTAAATAACAACCTAAATAATCATTATCATGAATTTCTTTAAAACACTTTCGCTGTTAGCTGCCGGCATTGCCTTGTCGGCATCGGCAGCCACCGTGAGCCCCACCACCGGGCCCGGCATAGTGCAGCTCTCGGAACTCGAAGGCATTGAAAACATCACCTTCCTGGCCGGCGAGGCTGTGCGCGTCAATAAGTCGACCAACAACAACCCGATAACCATCGAAGGCACCGTTTACGAAAGCGGCATCGGCACCCACGCTCCCTCGGTGACCATTATCGAGCTGAACGGCGCAAAATCGTTCTACACCATCATCGGCGTTGACGACGAGGCCGACCAGCGCGCCAACCACGGCATTGTTGACTACGAAATCATCGGCTACAAGTCGCTGACCGACGAAACCACCCTGGCTTCCGGCCATCTCGACCGCCAGACCCCTATCTACCACGACGTAGTTTCGCTGACCAATCTCGACGGCTACAAATATCTGAAAATCGACATCAAGCAGGGCGACAAGGCGTGGGCCGACCACGTTGACCTGGCTGACGCCCGCCTGACCTACGAGGGCACTGTGCCCCGCATCGTGGGCGCATCTGACATGTTTGTTGAAAACATCGTCAACCTGCCCGAAACTTCGTCGCTCGAAGGCGGCCGCATCATTCCCATGAGCTCCATGGACCTGAGCGTGATTACCAACGGCTGGGGCACCATCCGCGCCAACCGCTCGATCGACAATAACCCCATAACCATGAAGGGCAAGCGCTATGTTAGTGGCGTGGGCCTGCATGCAACAGCCAAAGTGGTTGTTAAGCTCAACGGCTCGACCCCCAAATTCCACGCTTCGCTGGGCATCGACGACGAAATCGGCGCAGCACTCGACCGCGATGCCTCGGTCAGCCGCACTTCCGAACTGGTGGGCTACAAGGTTATTCTCCGCCGCCAGGGTGGCGCTGAAACCACCGTTATGGAGGGCAAACTGACCTACAACGACCCCGAAACGGTTGAAATCGACCTCGACAACCTCACCGAGTATAAGTATCTGATTATCGAGCTCGACCAGAACGGCGCGAACTCCTATGACCACGTTGACCTTGGCAACGCCTACTTCGAGTTCGTTTATCAGAACTCCAACGAGCCCGAACTGGTTTCGGAATCGGTGCTCGCCGCAGGCCTCGATGCCGCAACCACCGTGTTCTCGCAGCCCGGCGTCCGCTTCATGCACAAGCTCCGCTCGGCCAACCCCGACGCCACTTTTGCCGTCACCGACCTGCCCCAGGGCCTTACCTACAACGAAAAGCGCAACCTGATCGAGGGCATTGTTGACGCCGAGGGCGTTTATACCTACAACGTTACAGTTTATGCCGATAACGACGAAATCGTACAGCCCGTAACCCTTACCGTCAGCTCCAACCTGCAGCAGCCCGTGCCCTTTATGGGATGGCTGAGCTGGAACTCAATCGAAGGCAACATTTCGGGCGACGTGGTTAAGACCGTTGCCGACAACATGGTTAGCAAGGGCCTGGTTGATGCCGGCTATAAGTATCTGGTTATCGATGACCTGTGGCACGCAAGCTCGCGCGCAGCCGACGGCAAGCCGGTTGAGCACCCCAACAAGTTCCCGCTCGGCATAAAGGCTTCGGCTGACTATGTTCACTCCAAGGGTTTGAAGTTCGGCATGTATTCCGACGCTGCAGGCAGCACCTGCGCAGGCGCTTTTGGCGGCTATGGCTACGAGGAAATCGACGCCAAGCAGTATGCCGAATGGGGTGTCGACATTCTTAAATATGACTACTGCCACGCTCCGGCCGACGTTGCTACCGCCAAGGCCCGCTATACCGCCATGGGTAACGCCCTGAAGAACTCTGGCCGCAACATTATTCTCTATATCTGCGAATGGGGTCCGCGCGAACCGTGGAAATGGGGCGCTGAAGCCGGCGGTTCGTGCTGGCGCGCCACCTTCGACACCCGCGACTGCTGGGTTGGCCGCAGCGGCGGCATCGGCATCGTGCAGTCCATCGCCGGCATGAAGGACATCTGGGCCTACAACGGCGTTAACCGCTTCAACGACGCCGACATGATGTGCGTAGGCATCAACGGCACCGGCAAATCGTCGAACGCCCTCTGTCAGACCGGCCCCGGCATGACCAAAGATGAATATCGCACCCAAATGGCTTTGTGGTGCATGTGGTCGTCGCCCCTGACCCTGTCTAACGACATGACCAAGCCCATTTCCGACGAAGACCTCGCCATTATGACCAACAGCGAACTCATCGCCCTTAACCAGGACCGCATGGGTCAGGCCGCCGAAACCATTTTCCACGACGAAAACGACTGCCTGATTCTGGCCAAAGACCTTGAAAACGGCGACGTAGCGGTTTCGCTCACCAACCTCACCGCCGCTCCCAAGCCTTATTCAATCGACCTGTCGAAAATCAGCGCTCTCGACCCCGATAAGGAATATTTTGTTCGCGACGTTGTTAATCACACCGCCGGCCCCGAAGCCAAGGGTACGCTGGATTGCGGCACAGTGCCGAGCCACGCAACCGCCGTTTACCGTCTGTCGACCAGAGAGCCGCAGACCGGCATCACCGAGGCTACCGCCGACGCTATTGCCCGCATGGAGGTTACCACCGGCGGCGACACCGTTAACGTGTGCCTTCCCGGCACCGCAGGCGCCATGAAGCGCGTGTTGGTGTCAGACACCGAAGGACGCGTTGTTGCCACGTGCTCCGGTGCTGACGAATGTTTTATGCTGAAGGCGCCCGTCGCCGGCATTTACATCGTAAACGCCGTTAGCTGCGCGCGTTCGGTTTCGCGCACCGTGCGCCTCTAATTCTTCGAAAGTAAAGAGTTGCGCGTGGCGCGGAAGTCATCGTAGCTCTTGAAAATATCAGCCAGGGCGGCCATCGAGTTGCGGGTCTGAGCGTCGAACAGCGACGCTGAGTTTCCGGCGGCAACCGATGGCTGCCCTTGCAATGCGTCGCTAACGCCGCCGGCCTTTTCAAAGAGCTTCATTTCAAGGTTTACCAGCTCGAAGGCGCCGTTGGTCGCCGGGTTGGTCACCACCTGCTGCGGCCCGGGCACTCCGGGGCGCGGATTGTAGGGAATCACGCCGTCGTAGCTCGCCCAGAGTTGACGCACGTCCTGCCAGTCGAGCTGGTCGCAAAGCTGGTCTTCGGGAAAGAGCAGAACGCCCTTGGCCGACGTGGCCATCATGTTGTCGATGAGCGTTATGAGCCGGTTGAGGTGCTTCTGGCTGTCGATCAGCGACTCCACCAAGGGGTGAATCTCGCCGTCGAGCAGCGGATAGAACTTAAAGGCAAACGGATGGCGGTCGACGCGGGTTTGCGCCAGCTCTATGCCGTCGGGCGTTAGGTAGCGGCCGACCCACGCCGTTGTGTACTCCAGGCGCGCTTCAACGCGGGCCAGCCCCTTTTTTGCGCGCTTGCGGTTTAGGGCCGTGATTTCGTGTTCGCGCTCGGCGGGAAGGTAGCTCACGGTGTTTGCCGCGCGGTCATAGAGTTTGAAGCGCGCCGCGGCTTCGAGGGTCCATACTTCGATAACCGTGCAGCGCTCGGCGTCGGCATATAGCCGGCGAACCTCGTCGGCCCTGGCCCGCGAGCCGGCGGCAAAGCGTGCAATGGTTTCGGGGAGCGACCAGGAGTGGAACATGCCGATGAGCTCCACGTCGATGCCGCGCGGGTCGCGCACCTCGGAGCAGAAAAAGTCGTCGGGGTTAACGTTGTCGACCCACACGCCGGTGCCCGCCGGGCGCCGCTCGTTGACCACGCGCTGTACCGCGCAGCCGCTGATGAGGAATTCTTCGAGCATGCGCGCATCGAGCTCGTCGAGGCGGTTGCGGCTGTCGGCGGGCGTTGCCAAAGGGTCCTCGCGCGAGCGGAAATGGCCCACTATGGTTGCGAGCAGGCGGTGAATCATGTTGTTGGTCAGCGGCTGGCGGCCGTTGAGCGAGGCGTATTCGCCCTCGGTGAGGGTTGAGCCGTCGGGGGCGGTCATGGTGTCGCCCCATTGCTTGCCGAAGGCAAAGCGCTTGAAGCGGCGTCGGGCGGCGCGCATCGCGGCCAGGCGCCCATAAGCCTTGTTTACTTGTTCAATCATTGGAGTGTTGAATGTTGAGACATCAGTCGGGGATGTTGTTTTAAAAATGTTAAAATAATGACGGCGATGTTGTCTGATTCGACAACATTTATTATCTTTGCGCCATGGAAAGAAAAATTCTTACATACGGAGGCTATTTTGAAGAGTTCTATGATTCTTTAAGCGCGAGCGTACAAAAGAAGGTGGATTATGGATTACTTCTATTAGCCACAAAGGACAGAATTCCGGTTAAGTTCGTAAAAAGCATTAGAGACGGACTTTTTGAACTCCGTATAGAATTTGAAGGTAATATTTATCGTGTTTTCTTTATCTTTGATGCCGGGAGCATAGTTGTGTTGTTCAATGGTTTCCAGAAGAAGACACAGAAAACACCAAAAAATGAAATTGAAAAAGCATTAAAAATTAAGGATGATTACTATGCACACAAATGATCATAAAGTAAGGGACTACAGTGCAGTTCTCGATGAAAAATATGGGAAACCCGGCTCGCCGGAGCGCATCGAAGCGGAGGAAAAGGCTTATGCCTTTTATACCGGTCAGATTATCGAGGATGCTCGAAAGAAAGCCAAAATCACGCAAGCCGAACTTGCAAGGCGCATCGGGTCGAACCGCTCCTATATTTCTCATGTTGAAAATGGAGTTGTGGAGCCCAGAATTTCAACGTTTTATCGTATAATGAATGCTCTTGGCGTCAGAATTGAATATCTGATGCCGCTTGGTGATTCCATGGCTTATTGACCCTCCATTACTAATTGCTGATTAGGGCGAGGGCGGAGTCGTCGAGAAGGTAGAGGCCGGGGCCGGGGTCGACTATGGCGTTGATGGCCTTGAGGGTGCCTCGGGCGCCGGCAACGAGCAGGGTGTAGGGGCCGATGGCGGCCACTAAGGGGCGGCGTATGTAGGGGTTGGCGGCTGCGGCGCGAACCCGGGCCTCGGTGGCGTTGACCGGCACCGGTGCGCCCCATTCGGAGTATTCAACGCTGATTATGCGGCGTGTGGCGGCTGACACTTCGATGTGCTTGAGGTCTGTGCCCTTGACTATGGCGTTGTAGGAAACGTCGGTCGGACAGACGTGGTTAAGGTCGCCGTGGTCGAGCAGGTCGAGATACCATGCGCGCATTTGGGTTTCGAGCCATTGGGTGAAGTCGGGGCCGTCGACGCGCTCGACCGCACAGTCGAGCCGCGGGGGCTCGGCTATGCGGAGGTTGCGCCACAGGTTTAGCATTTCGTCTGAGGTCAGTGACTTTTTCATTCTGCGGTTACTCTAACGTGGGCTTCAGGATAGCGGAGCACCAGGCAGCTGACTTCGGTCATGACTACGGCCTGGGTGTTGCGCTGGCCGCTGGTGCGGAGGTCGAGGGTGGTTGCCGAGAAGGGCACGCGCACGTATTTGGTCAGGAATTCGGGGTCGATGATGAGGCCGTCGGTTTTGTGGCCGCAGCTGTCGAGAACCTCGGAGTGGATAACGTAGAGGGTGCCGAACTTCGAGTGCATTTCGGTAAAGTCGAGGCCCCAGCGGGTAACTACGTCGCCCGGAAGCATTACGCGGTTGTTGCCGTCGAGCATGCTCAGCTGCTCAATCAGGCCGGTGCCGGCAATGAGGATTTTGCGGGCCGAGCCGGCGTGGCCGGTGAAGGCCGTAGACATAACCTTGAGCCATTCGGCGTTGGTGAGACCGTCTTTGGTGTAGGAGGCGTCTTTGCCGGCCTGGTTCCAGATGCCGCCGGTGAGGAACACCTCGCTCTTTTTGTCGGGGTCGATAATGCGGGCGCGGTTGCCGAAGAGGAAGCTGCGCTCCATGCCCAGGCGCATGTCGTAGATGGCAACTTCTTCCTGGTCGGAGAAGCTCCAGCCCACTTCTTTGTTGGCCGAGCTGAGCAGGGTTGACTGTTCAACCTGGGCCTTGAAGATCTGGCAGTAGTTTTGCTGCTTGGTGGGGAGGGTTGCGTATTGCGAGGTTTGCACGTCGAGTTCGCCGGCGGCGCGGCCCATGCGCACGAGTTTGCTGCCGATGCCGAGGGCCACGGATTCGTCGTCGGCAAGGTTTACGGCTTTGAGGCGGAGCGCCGAGTCGGTGACGCCGACAACGTAGACTATTACTGCTTCGTCGTTGTCGTTAACAACGCCGGGAAGCATGGCCGTTTCGGAGGTGTCGAAGGCGTGGGGGTTGTCGATGGTAAGGGTGAGGATTTCGTTGGCCTTGAGGGTTGCGCTCTGTTTGATGCGCGCCTGTTCGGGTCGGGTGGCCACGGCGTAGTAGTCAACGATCATGCTCTTGCAGGGTCGCGAGGCGGCGTAGCGGCTGAGCTGGTCAACCGGCGTTGCCATGGGGCGGAGCTTGGTCAGGCGTTGGTCAACTTCGTTGCGGAGCAGCTCGGGGGCTGCGGTTGAAACGTTTTCGGTAGTAAGCGGGTTTTGTACCATAAAGAAAATTAGGTTTTAAGAATTAAGAAAAAATAATGTTGATTAGTCCCAGATAGAGCGGCGGGCGCCCTGAAGAATACAAAAAGAGTCGTCGGCCTGATTATCATCTTGATTTTCGGCCTGCGAATCGGCTGACTCCCAGACCCCGGGGCGGGCCAGGCGTTCTTCAACTCCGCGGCGATAGCCGCGCTCTTCGGCCTCGGCCAGCAGTTGGCTGAGGCTCTGTTCGGTTTGCTGTGTGGTTTGTTCGTTTTCCATGCCGCAAAGTTACGACCGTGGCGACGAGGGCGACCGTAGATTCTAAAAATTGCCGAAAATTTAGATTCTACGCTCCGGGTCGGTTGTATGGCCCTAAATTTGCGGTCATGATAAAGAAATGGACCGATGCAATGACTGCCGAAAACGAGCGCCGCAACCTCTGGCGCTTCGTTGAACATAACCCCGAAGAGGGCATGGAAAAGTGGAAGACGGTTGACGAGCGCCTGAACGAGGATTTTGAGTTCTGGGCGTTTCGCTGCGCACGCATTAAGGAGAAGAACTCGGGGCGACGCATACCCTTTAAACTCAACCGGGCGCAGCGCAAGGTGCTGGCCGAGCTGGAGCGGCAACGGCGCGCGGGGCTACCGCTGCGACTTATAGTGCTGAAGTCGCGGCAATGGGGCTGCTCAACCCTGATTCTTCACTATTTTATGTGGCTGATGATACGCCGCAACGAAAACTGGCATTCGCTGCTATGCTGCCACCAAAAGTCGGCGTCGGCGGTGCTGTCGGGGCAGGTGAGCGACATTGTGCGCCACTGTCCGCCCGACATGGATGCGCCCAAGATTGTTAGCTACGAGGGGCTGCGTTCGGTCAGGGAACTGCTGCCGAGCGGCTCTCGCCTGACCATATGCACGGCGCTGAACCCCGACGGAGCGCGCGGTGCCGACTATATGATGGCCCTTTTGAGCGAAGTGGCCTACTGGCCCGACGGCGGCGAGCGCGACGCCTCGGAGCTGGTGCGCGCGGTGTGTAGTTCGATTCCGCGAGTTGCGGAGTCGGCAATAATCATGGAGAGCACGGCCAATGGCCCGGGCAACTTTTTTCACCGCGAATGGCAGCGCGCCCTGGCGGGAGAGAGCGACAAGACGGCGGTGTTTGCCACCTGGCATGAGGTGGAATACAATGCCGAGCCGCTGCGCATGACCCGCGAAAAAACCTGGCAGATGCTGACCGACTATGAGCGCAAGCTGTGGGAGCCGCCGCTGAACCTGTCGCTGGAGCAGATTTATTGGTATCACAACCAGGTGCGGGCCCAGGGGAGCCACCTGGCCGTTAAGCGCGAATATCCCGTTTCGCCCGACGAGGCATTTTCCGAGGCGGGGCAGATGGTGTTCGACCCCGAGTGGCTGGATCGGCTGCGCGCGGGAGTGTGCGACCCGGCTGGACGCTACGAGGTCGACGTTGCCGGCAGGCGGCTGGTTGAAAGTCCGTCGGGCCATCTGGAGGTTTGGAGCCACCCCTGCCGGCCGGAGGAGATTGCCGCCCGGCCCGGCTATATCGTTGCCGTAGACGTTGGCGGCAACTGGGAGGGTGCCGACTGGAGCGTAGTTGCCGTTTTTGATGTTCGCCGGCCGGGGTGCATGGAGTTAGTGGCGCAATGGCGCGGGCATGTTGAGATCGATCGCCTTTGCGACATAGCAACCACCCTTGGCGGCATCTACCATCGGGCATTAGTGGTTTTCGAGAGCAACACGCTGGAAACCCGCGGCGAACACGCGTTGGAAAAGCTCGGCCGGTCGCGCTATCCGAATCTCTACCGCCGGCAGTCGTTTGACTCGGTTACGAACCAAATGTCGTCGCGCATCGGCTTCCACACCAATGCGTCGAGCAAGGCTTCGGCGATTTTTGAGCTCAGCTACGCCATGCGCGACGGCCTGCTGATAGAGCGCTCGGCGGCGGCGCTGTCGGAAATGAGCACCTACCTGCGCCGCGGCGAGAAAACCGAGGCGGCGCCCGGCTGCCACGACGACATGGTGATGACCCGCGCCATTGCCGCCTACGCCCTGTCGCAACACCCTCCCCGCCCCCTCAAACCCCTAAAACTCCCCCGGCATTAGGGTGTGTGTTAGGGAGATTGAAAGAATTTTTGTAACTTTGCGGTTGAAATGACCAAGGACGAACTCGTAGCGAAGCTGCATGACATAGAATGGGAAGATTTTGAGGTCAAGACCGCAAAATCCGAGTTGCCGAAGAATATCTGGGAAAGCGTCAGTGCATTCTCCAATACCTCCGGCGGATGGATTGTGCTCGGAGTGAAACAGTCCGGCAAGAAATTCGAGATTCAAGGTGTGGACAACATCGAGAAACTTGAACAGGATTTTCTTGGCACTCTCCGCTCCGAGAAGTTCAATCAGAGATTGGCTGTCACCTCCAAGCAATATGACATTGAAGGAAAGAAACTCCTCGCGTTTTATGTTCCGGAGGTTGATTTGAAGCCGGTGTATTTCGGCAGTCCTATCAACACGTTCATCCGAATGGGTAGCGGCGACCAACGGGCAACAGAGGGAGAAATCCGTGCAATGTTCCGCGATCAATCCTTTGGCAAGAAAACAGAAGAGACCATTCCCGATACAAGTATTGAAATGCTGAATCTCAATACTCTGAAAAGCTATCGTTTCGCTCTTAATCAGACTCAGAATCTTGTAAACCTTCGTGAGGTTGATGATGCTGAGTTCTGCGAACAGGTCAATATTACCCGAAATGGGTTGCTAACGTATGCCGGGCTCCTGATGTTCGGCAAAGCACCCTACGTTCTCCGTTATGTGCCGACATTCTGCGTTGACTACATCGAAATTCCGGGTCCGACAATCCAACAGGCAGAAGTGAGATACACATACCGCATTCCGGAGCAAGATAACATCTGGGAGGCGGTTCAGATCATCTTGCGCCGTTTCCGCACACTCGTTGATGCTCCTATCCATATCAAGGACGATGGCTTTGCCACAACAGACGAGAGTCAATACAAAGTTCTCCGCGAAGCACTTGCCAATATGGTCATGCACTGTGACCACTTTGATTCGTTGCGCTCCTGCATCCGTGTCTATACCGACCACATCGAGTTTATGAACGGAGGAGC
>CAZKPP010000036.1:0-19618 GCA_964554665.1 uncultured Bacteroides sp. | reverse complement strand
TTAATCTTTTTTAACATACTGATACGGATAATTTGGCCAGAATTGAGTAATTTTGCACCTTGTAAATAATAACCAATTCCAAACCATAATTATCTAATCAGTAATGTTAAACAAACTTAAATTGTTGCTTGCCGCTGCGACACTGGGAACTGTTGCTACGACCAACGCAACTGTGGGCAACGTTCGCGCCCAGGAATATCAGATGTTTCATCTGGATTCCTCAAAGAAGGCCAATGGCACTATGCAGCGCCTGTCGCCCTACACCGATGAAAACGGTTTCATTATTTGGGAATCTGGCTGGGCTACAAATCCCAAGGTTACCAATATTGTAGTTCCTACCCAGATTACCGTTCAGTCCGATGACCCGGATTTTGCAGGCACGTATACGATTACGAACATCGCCTACCATGCATTTCAGTGCTACACCGACGTTAACGACAGATCTTATGACCCTGACCGCCTTGAGTTTATCAACTGCGTCAAGACCGTAAGCCTGCCGAGCACCATCACCACCATTGCCGACGAAGTTTTTCAGAACTGTGGCTCGCTGGTCAGCGTTAACGTTCCGTCGTCGGTAACCACCATGGGCAGCAACGTTTTTGAAAACTGCTCGTCGCTGACCAACGTTGACTTCCAGGCAAACCTCACCTCAGGCATTCTGCCCAACTACACCTTTAAGGGTTGCAGCTCGCTGAAGGAAGTTACCCTGCCCGCCTCGATTACCAACCTTGGTTTCGGTGCCTTTGCCGGTTGCTCCAATCTTCAGAAAATCACCGTTAAGGGCTCGTCGCTGGCATACGCAGGCGACGCGTTCGACGGCGTTAACCTCAGTGGGGTGACCGTAGTTGTTCCCGCCGGTCAAGCCGCAAACTTCGAAAATCTCAAGGAGCTTGGCGCCACCGTTAAGTCGGAGGTTACTCCCCTGGTTTTAGGCAAAAGCTTCGCCGACGGCAAGATTCAGTATCGCGTAACTTCGGTCGACCCCGCCGAAGCCGTTGTGCGCGCGTTTGGCGATAAGTCATACTATGGTCCCGTCAACATTCCGCAGACCGTTGAATATCAGGGCAACATTATCAGCGTTGTAGGCATCATGGACAACGTCTTCGATCTCTGCGCCGGCATCACCTCGGTTACCCTGCCCGAAGGCCTGCGCGAAATCGGCAGCAGCGCATTCTCGCGTTGCACGCTGCTCGAAAACATTAACCTCCCCTCGACCCTCACCAAAATCGGCTCTGCCGCCTTCGAAGGCACTCTGGTTACCAGCTTCGTTGTGCCCGAAGGTGTTACCAACCTTCCCAACGGCGTGTTCCAGGGTTGCGGCGAGCTGACCGAAGTTGAAATCAAGGGCGACATCAGCGTGCTCAACAACCTGATGTTCCGCGACTGCACCAAACTGCAGAAGGTAACCCTCCCCGCTTCGCTCACCTATCTGGGCGACGGTGTATTCACCAACTGCACGTCGCTGAGCGAAATCGTGTTCAACGGTCCTTCGATCGGCCTGTCGACCAACGCCCTGACCAATGCCACATTTGTAGCAAACGTTGGCTGGCAGTACACTCCCATCGACCTGAGCGAGGTTGTTATCGTTATTCCCGATGCAGCCAGCCTCAGCGGCTACGAAGACATCAAAGACCTCGTGGCCTTCGTAAAGACCCCCGACGGCACCGTAATCTACGGCGAAGACCCCAACAATGTTGACCGTCGTTACTTTGCCGGTACTCCCATCAAAAACGCTTCCGAACTTCAGGATGGCGGCCTCTATTTCTTGAATGTAGCCTTCCGCGGCGACCGCAACAAAGACGGCTACATGGTAGGCATTGAAGGCAATACTAATGGCCAATATGCCCGCTATGCCGGTGAGCACATGACCGAGATTCCTGCAGAAGGCATGGACGTTAATGGCCTTAACAACACCAACTATGTATGGAAAATTGTCGGCACTCCCGAAGGCTTCAAAGTTCAGTGTGTAGGCGCCGGCGGTTACTGGTTGTCTCGTCAGGGCGCTATAAACATCTCCAAGAATAACATCAAGGCAGTTAGCAGCCCCGATGACGAGGACGCAGCTATCTTTGCTCTCGAATCTATTCCCGAAGGCGCCGCATATAGCGCTAACACTCCCGAGCACACCCATTTCTGGTTCCGTCTGACCAACGCCACATGGCCCGATGTTGACGGCCGTGGCGAGAATGTTTGCCTGATGAGTAACGGCACCGATACATCTGCCGAAAACGTTGCTTACTGGAACTATAACACCAAACCCCAGGGTTACCTGCAGATCGAGCTCGTTCCGGCCGTTGTTCGCGAAGTAGCTCAGATGAACATTACCGTCAAGCTCCCCGCCATCAACGGCACCGAAGTTGCCGACCAAACCCTCGAAGTTCTTTCGGGCATGAACGTTGAAGCTCAGATCAAAGAGATTCTCGCCAACCTCGGCGGCATGGCCAAACCGACCATTACCGGCGAAGACGGCACTCTGATTCCCTCGAAGACCAACCGCGTGTTCACCGTTACCGGCCACTGGGATAAGGAACTGATTGCCAACCACGTTTATCGCATTTGCCTGAAACCGAGCGATAAGCCCGCAGCTATGCGATATGATGCCGTCGACGACCGCGTCAAGACTACCGTGGACTACAACGAAGAGACCTTTAACAGCCTGGTGCCCGAACGTCTGTGGTACTTCGTGCCCGTAGAAGGTAAGCCCGGCGTTTATACCCTCCACACCATGGCCGACCAGACCAAGGGTATCTACATCGAAGATAGCCATGACAGCCAACAGCACATTGCCTACGCAATGCTCTCTGACGACACCAACGCTCCTACCGAATTTAAGTTCGGCGTTTCAACCTGGAACGGTGCAATGATGGGCGACTTCAACATGACTTATGGCGCCAACAACCGCAACTACCTCAACGACCGCGGCAATTACCTGGCCAACTGGACCAGCAGCGCAGGCAAGGGCGATGCAGGAAGCACCATGCGTCTCTATCCGATTCTGGCCGAAGACCTTGAAGTGCTTGGCCTCGACCCCTCGACCGAACCGACAGTCGACAACCTCTCGCAGGCCGTGAAAGACTTCAATGATGTGAATGTTTCGGCAGCTCTGCGTCGCGTGCGCTATTTCGGCGCAACTCTTATCGGCCCCTACGTCGGCCAATACGACAATGAAAACGATAATGCCTACGAAATGTATCAGAAGGCTCTCACCCTTGCCGATGATGCTTCCGACGAAGAAAAGGCTGAAATCGTTAGCGCCCTCGATGTTACCAAGCTGAAGTTCAGAGAGCTCGTTGCTAACCGCTTCTATCGTTTCAAGAACAAGACCAGCAACCTCTACATTTCGTCGATTTCGAGCTCCACCATCAAGGGTAGAGCCTATATGGACCTCACCGCCGACAACACCCGCTCGAACACCGTGTTCTACTACGCTCAGAACGGCGAGGACGACTACACCCTGGTTTGCTTCGACAACGGCCTCGTGATGCCCTCTTTCAACAGCACCAACTGGGTTCCGGTTCTCAAAACCGATGCCGATGCTGCTAAGGGCACCAAACTCACTTACCAAAACAACGGTTGTTACCTTATCCACGTTAGCGGTACCGATTCCGCCAATATTCCTCACCGCCACCTCTATGGCGCCGGCAATACTCAGAATAACGCCAAGATCGTTGACTGCGCAGGCAATAACACCGGCAATGACTATCAGTGGTATGTAGAGCCCGTTAAGGAACTGCCCGTTACCCTCTATAACGTTACCGGTATCGACGGTTACACTGACCAGGGCTGGTCGTCGATTTACTCGCCCGTGGCCCTCGAAATCCCCGCCGAAAGCGGCCTGACCGCCTATAATGGCACATTCAACGGCGAAATCGTAGAACCCGCCAAGGTAGGCGAAAACGCAGTCGTTCCCGCCAACCACACCACCATTCTCTACTATAATGGTGAGGGCTCGGCCGAGAATTCTGAAATGGCCGGTCGCCAGCACATCTCTTACATCAATCTCCCGATTGTTTACGAAGCAGAAGCTGCCGGCGAAACCGCAGGTAATCTCGGCGGCGGCATCTATGCCATCGCCAAGGCTGCCGACACCAAGTACTTCACCCTGCATGAGTCTCACTCCAATAATTTCCGCGAATACACCGGCAACTATATCCCCGGCTTCAAGGCCTACATCGCCCAAAGCGCCGCTGACGCTGCCGAGCTCTATCCCATCACCATGGATCCGGAAAAACTGACTCCTCTTCACGAAGTAATCAGCGTTGAGAAGAATCTCGCCGGAACCTTCGACGTGACCATCGTTATGCCTCACTCCGATTGTGAAGTTTACTTCAAGCACACTCTGCCTGAAGAAAAAGCAGCTCGCCGCGCTGCCGACCACACCGGCTACGACATGGCAGACAATGTTGAAGGCAACACCCACACGTTCACCGTGCCTGCCGGCGTTGTTAACTACTACGGCTACCACCCCGACACTGACTCCAAGGGCGTAGAACGTGCGTTTACCATCAATGCCGATGGCTCAACCACAGGCCTGCAGGGCATCGTTGCCGACAAGGCTGCCGCTCAATGCTATGACCTCCAGGGCCGCCGCCTGGCAGCTCCCGTCAAGGGCATCAACATTGTGAACAACAAGAAAGTGCTGGTTAAATAACCCCACGCACACCTCCGATAAAATCAGCGGGTCCGGCAATCGTCGGACCCGCTTACTTTTAGGGATTTTACTTCTGTTATTGCAGCTTTGCGGCAGCAGCTCGTCGCAGTTCTCGCGAACCCTCCAGCTTATTCTTGATCTGATTGTTCATTACGCTCTTGGTAATGAGGTAGGCAACGCCCCAAACGCCAAGAGTGATGAGCGCGGCCGTAAATCCGGCCACGAACATCATGACTATGGCAAGAAGCCACAACCACTTGACGATGGTTGTAATCTTTTCTTTAGATTTAACGTAAGAAAGTTCGTCTTCGTCGATGGGTGTTGACATGGCCGTATTTTCGCCGAGGCCGTCCATAATGAAGTAGTGGCGCTCGTTGTTGTACGTGTAATATACAAACCAGAACGGAGCCAAAACGTATCGACCGCCGTGCTTGAGGTCAAAGCTGTTCGATGCGCGGAAATCCTTGATTTCGTCGCCGTCGAGCTGCTCCATAGCATTCTGTTTGGCCATGCCGTCAACCAGCGAATTGCCATATTTGCTCCAGGTTATGTCGGCATCAGTGTCCATGGCCATTGTCATGGGGCTATCCTCTCCGGGACGCACAAGCAGGTCGGGGTCATATTCCTTCGACGCCATTACGTTATAGGGGAACTGACTTGAGAATTCGCGTAATTCTTCGGGAATATCCTTGCCTTCGTAGGCCAGGCAGAGGAATGCGAAATTGCCCTGCGATGTGCCGGTATGAGGCAAGAATTTCTTCACCTTTTTGTTCTTTACTTTGGTGCCGTCCGACGATGCTTGCAGCTCATTGGTTTCGACAGCTACCTTGCATGTCCACGATGAGTGGTAGGTTCCCTCGTAGAGGAACATAGGCAAATAGGCCTTGATTACATTGTCGGGGCTGATTGCCTCGAAGATGTTGGTGGGAACATAGTCGCGCTCAACAAGATTGTTGATCATCGCTTTTTCGAAGTCGCCCTCGGCTGTGCGGAAAACAATGACGCGTTCGGGAATAGGCACTTTCTTTGCTGTGATCAGTGGATTGAAGGCCTTATTATGGCAATAAGGACATTCAACTTGCGCCTGGAATGGGCTGAAAGAGGTGATTGAGCGCTTGCAGCTCGGGCATATCACCTGTTGTAGTTCAAGTGTTTCGGCCATTTTTGTGTTAATGATTTGATTGTTATTAAATAGTGAATTAGAAAATATGCGTCAGGAGAGTCGGGCGAGTTTCACGGCCGACGACAAGCTGCGGGTTGCCAGTATTACCTTCGACGCTGCAGCGACCACCTGTTCCTGTGGAGCTCCGAGGTCAACTGCTGCACACAGTTCATTTACGGCCTCGCGGAGTGCGAGTTCGTATGCCTCGGTCTGCGGAAAGCTTTCGATGGATAGGTATGAAATGTTTTCGGCACAACGGAATATCAGCGCGCGTGCGTTTTCATCAGTTACGTTGCGACCGCTATTCTTTACCATTTCAGTGAGCGTGCGCACGTTTAGCGACTCGCGGCGTTGTTTTTCAATGGACTGTGAGGTAGCTTCGTTGGCGGCTATAGCAGAGATTTGCCAAATGGCGAATATCACGAAAATGGTGGCTTGGGATATTGCAACCCATGTGGGGTCTGCCGGATTGACAACGAGCAAAACGATTCCGAGACAGAGCTCAATAATCACATAAACCGCATTGCGCACCCACATGGTTGCAGACAATACAGTCAGCCCCTTGGTCCGCGGAAGGGTGAATGCAGTGGCCGGAATGGTCAGTATTGCCAGATTGATAAATCCGTATGATATCCATTGGGAGGTTGAATAGTCGGTGCCTCCTACTGCAAAGAAGATTACATTGAGTAGCAGCAACGGGAGAATCCAACACGTGTTGACAAGAACTTTTGACATAATAATGAATTATTGATGAATAGTGTGGGTTTAGATGCCGGTTAACTTACAGGCGGCTCATTATTTCATCGACTTTAGCGTCATATTTCTCTTGTGAAATAAGGCCGGCGTCGAGCATCTGCTTGAGTTTGGATAACACGGCCATGGGGTCCTGTTGAGGTTGCGCAGCGGTCTGGGGTGCGGATTGTTGAAACATATTTTGGCTCATACCGGCAAAAGCCCCCATGGCGGCCATGCCCATGCCTATGCCGGCGCCGGTTTCGGCCATGCCGCCGGGGGCGTTTGCCATGTCTTTCAAGATTTCTTGCTGCACGGCTGTGTTGTAGCCCGCATTCGATGTGTGGGCAGCGCCTATGAGTCGGTCAAGGTACTTTTTGCGCTCATCTGTTTCATCGATTGACAGATTGTAGAACGAAAAATCGACCAAATCGAGTCCGTAGCCACGGAATAATTCCTTGAAAATCGGAGTCAAGGTCATTGAAAAATCCTCAAGTTCGCTTGAAATGGCGTTGATGGACTCTTTTTTCGATCGAGCCTGTAGCTGCTTGCCGATTGTAGAGGCGATTTTTTGGCTGATTTGTGCGCGAAAGAGCATGCTCAGGTCGTTGACCGTGTAGATAGACTTGTCGCCCATGAGCCGCATGAATGTTTGTTTGGCGGCCTCGTCGTCTTCGTTGATGTTGAAGCGCACCCTGAATTCTCCCGAACCGCGCACCAGGGTTGGAACGCCGATTATTCCGCCGCCGAGGTAGAAGTCTTGAATCTCTATAGGAGACGGGGTGCCCCAATGCACATTTTGCTCGTTGAGGCTGACATGATAGACCGAGCAGGTGAAGGTTGATACTCCACCGCTCATGGCGTTGCGCAGACGGCTCAGAAACGGATAATTTTCAGTTTGAACCTGATGACGTCCCGATGGCAAGATGCCGTAAAGTTCGCCATTTTTCACGAAAATTGCCTGTTTCGATGGCGGAACGGTGATGCACGATGAAGTGTTGAAATTCTCGGTAGAATCGAGATAGATGAGTGTTTCGGTGTCGTGAGCACTCTGAATGTGCTCCATAACATTGCGGCTTGAGTCGGACTGGCCGGAATCATTTGAGTTAACCTTGCGGAATAGGCCCATGGCGATGTTGAAAAAAGCCTCGGTCGTCCTCTCGTTGGCATTGATTGGTGGATATGAGAAAAGCGTAGGACTCTGTATCTGTTGCCGTCCAACGAACAGAGGCTTCTCGCATTGCCCATCAATAGCCGGACGGCAACGCAGAAGCCCACGCTTGTATATGTAAAACAATGTGTCCGGCCGCATCTTTCACAAGATGCAGGGCCGAATACAGGATGTTACATATCCACGGGCATCTACCGTTGCTCAACCCTTGACTATTGATTGAAATTTTGCGAGAATTTCTGTTCATCAAGAATCAGCGCGGATAAACGCTTTCTATTATGTCTTTTTTGCCTCCCGCCCGCTCGTCCCGGACCGGGCTTCTGCTTTGCGGTCTGCCCGGCAAAGTTACAAAAATTATTTTGAAAATTGTCTATGTCAGGCAGTTTTTTTATGAGTTAGTGTGGAAATATAAAAAATCAGCGCCGTGAGTTGGGCTCACGGCGCTGCGTTGTTGATGGTTTTTCGAGATTATAGGTCGTTGAAGATTGATTCGACGTCGTCGGTGGAGGTTACTACCAGGCGTTCGTATTCGGGAAGACCGGTACCGGCGGGAATGAGGTGGCCGCAGATAACGTTTTCCTTCATGCCGACGAGGTTGTCGGTTTTGCCCTGGATGGCTGCTTCGTTGAGCACCTTGGTGGTTTCCTGGAACGATGCGGCCGACATGAAGCTGGTGGTCTGCAGGGCGGCGCGGGTGATGCCCTGGAGAATCTGTTCGGAGGTTGCCGGAACGGCGTCGCGAACGGTAACGAGCTTGAGGTCTTTGCGCTTGAGGGCGGAGTTTTCGTCGCGCAGGCGGCGGGCGGTGATAATCATGCCGGGCTTGACGTTTTCGGAGTCGCCGGAGTCGAGCACGTATTTCTTGCCCCAGATGCGGTCGTTTTCTTCCTGGAATTCGCGTTTGTCAACGATTTGCTGTTCAAGGAAGCCGGTGTCGCCCGGATCGATGATGTTGACTTTGCGCATCATCTGGCGAACGATAACTTCGAAGTGTTTGTCGTTGATTTTCACACCCTGCATGCGGTAAACGTCTTGCACCTCGTTGACGATGTATTCCTGCACGGCGGTGGGGCCGAGGATGTTGAGGATGTCGTCGGGGGTGATGGCACCGTCGGAGAGGGGAGTGCCGGCGCGTACGTAGTCATTTTCCTGCACGAGGAGCTGCTTGGACTGCGGAACGAGGTATTTGCGTTCTTCGCCGAGCTTGGAAACTACGGTGATTTCGCGGTTGCCGCGTTTAACCTTGCCGAAGTGCACTTCGCCGTCGATGGCCGAAACGATTGCGGGGTTCGACGGGTTGCGGGCTTCGAAGAGCTCGGTAACGCGGGGCAGACCGCCGGTGATGTCGCCGGCGCCGGAGGTTGCGCGGGTCATCTTAACGAGTACGGAACCGGGTTTGACTTCGTCGCCCTGTTCAACCATCAGGTGAGCGCCCACGGGCAGAGCGTAGGTTTTGAGTACTTCGCCCTTGGCGTCGACGATGTTGGCTTCGGGGGCTTTGGTGCGGTCTTTGGACTCGATGATGATTTTTTCGGAGTTGCCGGTCTGTTCGTCGGTTTCGGTGCGGTAGGTAACGCCCTCTTCCATGTTGACGAACTGGATTTTGCCGCCGACTTCGGAAACGATAACCTGGTTGAAGGGGTCCCATTCGGCAATGGTGTCGCCTTTCTTAATGGTGTCGCCATCTTTGAAGTAGAGTTTCGAACCGTAGATGATGGGGGCGGTTGTGAGCATCATGCCGGTGTTGGGGTCGTTGATGCGCATTTCTGCCAGACGGCCGATAACTACGTCGACGGGTTTGCCGTTGGGGCCGATTTCGTCGGTCTGTACGGTGCGGAGTTCTTCGATTTCGAGCACACCGTCGTAGCGCGAGGTGAGGGTCGACACTGCAGCCACGTTAGAGGCCACACCGCCGACGTGGAAGGTGCGGAGGGTGAGCTGGGTGCCGGGTTCGCCGATTGACTGGGCGGCGATAACGCCGACGGCTTCGCCTTTCTGAACCATGCGGAGGTTGGAGAGGTTGCGGCCGTAGCATTTTGCGCAGACGCCCGATTTGCTTTCGCAGGTGAGCACCGAGCGGATTTCAACGCTTTCGATGGGGGAGTTGTTGATGCGTTCGGCGGCGGCGTCGTTGATTTCTTCGCCGGCGGCAACGATGATGTCGCCGGTGGTGGGGTCAACGATGTCGTGAACGCTCACGCGGCCCAGAATGCGTTCGCCCAACGAGGCAACGACTTCATCGTTATTTTTGATTTCCTTGCAAACGAGGCCGCGGAGGGTGCCGCAGTCGTCTTCGCGGATAATAACGTCGTGGGCAACGTCGACCAGACGGCGGGTAAGGTAACCGGCGTCGGCGGTTTTCAGTGCCGTGTCGGCCAGACCCTTACGGGCACCGTGGGTTGAGATGAAGTATTCGAGCACCGACAGGCCTTCTTTAAAGTTGGCAAGAATCGGGTTTTCGATGATCTGGCCGCCTTCGGCACCGCTCTTTTGGGGTTTGGCCATAAGGCCACGCATGCCGGAGAGCTGACGGATCTGGTCTTTAGAACCACGGGCGCCGGAGTCGAGCATCATGTAAACCGGGTTGAAGCCCTGCTGGTCGGCAGCGAGCTGCTTCATCAGGGTGTTGGCCAGTTCGGAGTTTACGTGTGTCCAGATGTCGATGATCTGGTTGTAGCGTTCGTTGTTGGTAATGAAGCCCATTGCGTAGTTGTTCATCACCTCTTCGACCTGCTCGTAGCCTTTCTGCACCATGCCTTCTTTTTCGGCGGGGATAATAACGTCGCCGAGGTTGAAGCTCAGGCCGCCCTTGAACGCCATGTAGTAACCGAGGTTTTTGATGTCGTCGAGGAATTGTGCGGAGCGGGGGATACCGCAGGTTTTGATAACTTTGGAGATGATGTCGCGCAGGCTCTTTTTCGAGAGGATGGTGTTGACGTAGCCGATTTCTTTGGGCACGAAGCGGTTAACCAGAATGCGGCCAACGCTGGTGTTGTTGACCATGTGCTGGATGGGGTTGCCGTTTTCGTCGATGTCGTCAACAATTACGGAAATCGGGGCGTGGAGGGTTATGCGGCCTTCGTTGTAGGCGATTTCCGCTTCTTCGGGGCCGTAGAACTTGTAGCCTTCGCCCTTGTCGCCGGGACGGAGTTTGGTGATGTAGTAGAGGCCGAGCACCATGTCCTGCGAGGGCACGGTGATAGGCGAGCCGTTGGCGGGGTTGAGGATGTTGTGTGAGCCGAGCATCAGCATCTGGGCTTCGAGAATGGCTTCGTTGCCCAGGGGGAGGTGAACGGCCATCTGGTCACCGTCGAAGTCGGCGTTGAATGCCGTACATGCCAGCGGGTGGAGCTGAATGGCCTTGCCTTCGATCATTTTGGGCTGGAAGGCCTGGATGCCGAGGCGGTGAAGTGTTGGTGCACGGTTCAGCAGAACGGGGTGGCCCTTCATAACGTGTTCGAGGATGTCGAATACGATGGGTTCCTTGCGGTCAACGATTTTTTTTGCCGATTTAACGGTTTTTACGATGCCGCGTTCAATGAGTTTGCGGATTACGAAGGGTTTGTAGAGTTCGGCAGCCATGTATTTGGGTATGCCGCACTCGTGCATTTTCAGTTCGGGGCCTACAACGATTACCGAACGCGCGGAGTAGTCGACGCGCTTACCGAGCAGGTTTTGACGAAAGCGGCCGGCTTTACCCTTGAGCGAGTCGGAGAGCGATTTGAGGGGGCGGTTGGCTTCGGACTTGACGGCCGACGATTTGCGGCTGTTGTCGAGCAGCGAGTCAACGGCTTCCTGAAGCATGCGCTTTTCGTTGCGGAGAATCACTTCGGGGGCCTTGATTTCTACGAGGCGTTTCAGGCGGTTGTTGCGGATGATAACGCGGCGATAGAGGTCGTTGAGGTCGGAGGTTGCGAAGCGGCCGCCATCGAGGGGCACCAGAGGACGCAGTTCCGGGGGAATTACCGGAACGACCTGAAGAATCATCCATTCGGGTTTGTTTTTGCCCTTTGACATGCGGAAGCTTTCAACAACCTGCAGGCGCTTGAGCGCTTCGGTTTTGCGCTGCTGCGAGCCTTCGTTGTTGGCCTGTTCGCGCAGCTGATACGACAGGTCGTCGAGGTCGATGCGCGAGAGCATTTCCTGCACGGCTTCGGCACCCATCTTGGCAATGAACTTGTTGGGGTCGGTGTCTTCGAGCAGGGCGTTTTCTTTGGGGAGGCTGTCAACGATCTGGAAGTATTCTTCTTCGGTGAGCAGCTGGTTGGCTTCAACGGGTTCGCCGTTGAGCTGGGCATTGCCGGGCTGGATAACTACGTAGCGTTCGTAGTAGATAACGGCATCGAGCTTTTTCGACGGAAGGCCGAGCAGATAGCCGATTTTGTTGGGCAACGAACGGAAGTACCAGATGTGGGCAACGGGAACTTCGAGTTTGATGTGACCCGAGCGTTCGCGGCGCACCTTTTTTTCGGTAACTTCTACGCCGCATCGGTCGCAGATGATACCTTTATAGCGGATGCGCTTATATTTGCCGCAGTGACATTCATAGTCCTTGACGGGGCCGAAAATGCGTTCGCAGAAAAGGCCGTCGCGTTCGGGCTTGTAGGTGCGGTAGTTGATGGTTTCGGGCTTGAGAACCTCACCGGAGCTGCGCTCCAGAATCTCCTCGGGCGAAGCGAGCCCGATGGTGATTTTGGAGAAGCCGGATTTGGATGGTTTGGTATCTTTTTTAAATGCCATAGTCGGTATATAGTGTCGTTAATCCATATTGATAGAAAGACCGAGGCCACGGAGTTCGTGGAGCAACACGTTGAGCGATTCGGGGATGCCCGGAGTAGGCATGGCGTCGCCCTTAACGATGGCTTCGTAGGCCTTGGAGCGGCCGGTAACGTCGTCGGACTTGATGGTCAGGATTTCCTGGAGGATATGCGATGCGCCGAATGCTTCGAGCGCCCAAACTTCCATTTCGCCGAAACGCTGGCCACCGAACTGTGCTTTACCGCCCAGAGGCTGCTGGGTGATGAGCGAGTACGGGCCGATGGAGCGGGCGTGCATCTTGTCTTCAACCATGTGGCCGAGTTTAAGCATGTAGATTACGCCAACTGTTGCGGGCTGGTCGAAGCGTTCGCCGGTGCCGCCGTCGTAGAGGTAGGTCTTGCCGTATCGGGGCAGGCCGGCCTTGTCGGTCCAGGCGTTGAGGTCGTCGAGGGTAGCGCCGTCGAAAATCGGGGTGGCGAATTTTTCGCCGAGTTCGCGACCGGCCCAACCGAGAACGGTTTCAAAAATCTGACCCAGGTTCATACGCGAGGGCACGCCCAGGGGGTTCAGGCAGATGTCGACCGGAGTGCCGTCGGCAAGGAAGGGCATATCTTCCTGGCGCACGATGCGCGAAACGATACCCTTGTTGCCGTGGCGGCCTGCCATCTTGTCGCCCACGGAGATTTTGCGCTTCTTGGCGATGTAGACCTTGGCCAGCTGCATGATGCCCGAGGGGAGTTCGTCGCCGATGGAGATGTCGTATTTCTTACGGCGGAGTTCGGCGTCGATTTCCTTGGCTTTGCGCAGGTAGTTGACGATTGTGGCGCGGATGAGTTTGTTCTTGTGGGCATCGGTTGTCCATTTCGACAGGTTGATGGTGTCGTAGTCGATGTCGCGGAGAACTTCCGGCGAGAACTTCTGGGCCTTGGGAATGATTTCTACACCCAGGAAGTCTTTGACGCCTTGCGAGCTCTTGTTTTTGGTGAGTTCCATGAGCTTGCTGACGAGTTCTTCCTTGAGTGCGGCCTGACGTTCTTCGTATTCTTCGTCGAGCTTGGGCAGCAGGGCGTTGGTGCGGGTCTTGGAGGTCTTGACGGCGCGGGCAAAGAGGTTGGTGCCGATGATTACGCCCTTGAGCGACGGGGTTGCGCGCAGCGAGGCGTCTTTAACGTCGCCGGCCTTGTCGCCGAAGATTGCGCGGAGCAGTTTTTCTTCGGGGGTGGGATCGGATTCGCCTTTAGGGGTGATTTTACCGATCATGATGTCGCCGGGGATTACGTGGGCACCGACGCGGATAATGCCGCGTTCGTCGAGGTCTTTGGTGGCGTCTTCGCCAACGTTGGGAATATCGTTGGTGAGTTCCTCCATGCCGCGCTTGGTTTCGCGCACTTCGAGCTGATATTCGTCAACGTGAACCGAGGTGAGGATGTCTTCGCGTACCATGCGTTCGTTCAGCACGATAGCATCCTCATAGTTGTAACCCTTCCATGGCATGAACGCAACTTTGAGGTTGCGGCCCAGGGCGAGTTCGCCGTTTTCGGTGGAGTAGCCTTCGGTAAGGATTGTGCCGTTGTCGACGCGGTCGCCTACCGAGCAAATCGGACGCAGGTCAATGGTGGTTGACTGGTTGGTTTTGCGGAACTTGGGCAGGTGATATTCCTTAACGGCGCTTTCGAAGGCAACGAATTCTTCTTCTTCGGTGCGGTCGTAGCGGATGCGGATGGTGGTTGCGTCAACAAACTCGATGGTGCCGGGACCCTCGGCGGTAATCTGGGTGCGGGAGTCGCGGATGAGCTGTCCTTCGAGGCCGGTGCCGACGATGGGCGCTTCGGAGCGCATCAGAGGCACGGCCTGACGCATCATGTTCGAGCCCATGAGTGCGCGGTTTGCGTCGTCGTGTTCCAGGAAGGGGATGAGCGATGCGGCAATCGAGGCGATCTGCGTGGGCGATACGTCCATGAGTTCTACCTGGTCGGGAGCCACAACGGGGAAGTCGGCGTCCTGGCGGGCTTTTACGCGGGTGCGGATAAAGGTGCCGTCGTCGTTGAGCGGAGCGTTGCCCTGGGCAATGATTTTGTTTTCCTCCATTTCGGCGGTGAGGTAAACAACTTCGTCGTTCTTGAGGTTAACGACGGAGTTTTCAACCTTGCGGTAGGGGGTTTCGATGAAGCCGAGGTCGTTGATCTTGGCGTAGACGCAGAGCGACGAAATCAGGCCGATGTTGGGGCCTTCAGGGGTTTCGATCGGGCAGAGACGGCCGTAGTGGGTATAGTGTACGTCGCGAACCTCAAAGCCGGCGCGCTCACGGGTCAGACCGCCGGGGCCCAGGGCCGACATACGGCGCTTGTGGGTGATTTCGGCCAGCGGGTTGGTCTGGTCCATGAACTGGCTCAGAGCGTTCGTTCCGAAGAAGGAATTGATTACGGAAGAAATGGTTTTTGCGTTGATAAGGTCGATGGGGGTGAACACCTCGTTGTCGCGCACGTTCATGCGCTCGCGGATGGTGCGGCTCATGCGGGCCAGACCAACGGAGAACTGATTGTAGAGCTGTTCGCCAACGGTGCGTACGCGACGGTTCGACAGGTGGTCGATGTCGTCAACGTCGGCTTTGGAGTTGATCAGTTCAATAAGGTATTTGATAATGGCCACGATGTCTTCCTGGGTGAGCACGCGAACGTTGGCCGGAGTTGCGAGGTCCAGCTTTTTGTTCAGGCGATAGCGGCCAACGTCTCCGAGGTCGTAGCGTTTTTCGGAGAAGAAGAGGTTTTGGATGACTTCGCGGGCCGAGGCCTCATCCGGCGGCTCTGCGTTGCGCAGCTGGCGATAGATGTAGGCAATGGCTTCTTTTTCGGAGTTGGTGGGGTCCTTTTTCAGGGTGTTGAAGATAATGGCATAGTCCGCGGGGTTGGCGGTTTCCTTGCGCAGCAGAATGGTTGATACGCCGCTTTCAAGAATCTGTTCGATGCCTTCTTCGGTGAGCACGGTGTCGCGCTCGAGCACTACTTCGTTGCGCTCGATGGATACAACTTCGCCGGTGTCTTCGTCGACGAAGTCTTCGCCCCAGGTTTTCAGTACGCGGGCAGCCAGGGTGCGGCCAACGTAGTTCTTGAGGGTCTTTTTGTTGACTTTAACCTCTTCGGCGAGGTCGAAAATGTCGATGATGTCCTTATCGGTTTCCAGACCGATTGCGCGCAAAAGAGTTGTCAGGGGCAATTTCTTTTTGCGGTCGATGTAGGCATACATCACATTGTTGATGTCGGTAGCGAACTCAATCCATGAGCCGCGGAAGGGGATTATGCGCGCCGAATAGAGCTTGGTTCCGTTGGTGTGCATGCTCTGGCCGAAGAATACGCCGGGCGAGCGATGGAGTTGCGAAACTACGACGCGTTCGGCACCGTTGATAATAAACGTGCCTTTATCGGTCATGTAGGGAATCTGACCCAGATAAACATCTTGAACTACCGTGTCGAAGTCTTCGTGGTCGGGGTCCGTGCAGTAGAGTTTGAGTTTAGCCTTCAGGGGCACGGAGTATGTTAGGCCGCGGGTAAAGCATTCGTCGATGGAATAGCGCGGGGGGTCAATGTAGTAGTCGAGAAACTCCAGCACGAAGTTATTGCGGGTGTCGGCAATAGGGAAGTTCTCAGAAAACACCTTATAAAGACCCTCGTTGTTGCGCTCTTCCGGAGCGGTGTCTAACTGCAGGAAATCATGAAACGACTGCAGCTGTACTTCCAGAAAATCGGGGTAGGGCAGTGGATTCTTAACCGTCGCGAAATTTACGCGAGGCTTGTTTTCGGATACTGACATCTAAGAAACTATTGTTGGATTTAGGGGATTAAGTGAGGAGGAGAAATGAACTAAGACACAATTAGGTTAAGTGTTCGTGCCTTAACGAACACTTAACCTAAATACCTGATAGCCAGGTAATCTTATTTCAACTCAACTTCAGCGCCGGCTTCCTCAAGCTGTTTCTTGAGGCCTTCAGCGTCGGCTTTGGCAACGCCTTCCTTGATAACGGAGGGAGCGCCGTCAACCATTTCCTTGGCTTCTTTGAGGCCCAGGCCGGTGAGTTCCTTAACGAGTTTAACAACGGCGAGCTTGCTGGCACCGGCGTTCTTCAGTACAACGTCGAACGAGGTTTTTTCTTCAGCGGCGGCTGCGCCTGCGGCGGGACCGGCAGCAACAGCAACAGCGGCTGCGGCGGGTTCGATGCCATACTCTTCCTTGAGGATCTGAGCGAGTTCGTTAACTTCCTTAACGGTGAGGTTCACGAGTTCTTCTGCGAGGTTCTTGATATCTGCCATTTTATTAAAATTTTAGATTGTTATTGACTTGGTTAATTATTTGGGGATTTGGTTTTATGCGGCTGGTTTTTGGTCAGGTTCAGCCTTCCTTTTTCGACAGGGTTTCCAGCAGGCCGTGAATCTTGTTGCCGGCTGCGCCCTGAAGTCCGGAAATAACGTTCTTAACCGGCGATTGCAGCAGTGCAATAACATCGGCCAGAAGTTCGCTCTTGCTCTTGATTGCGCAGAGTGCATCGAGCTGGTCGGAGCCCATGTAGACGGTTTCTTCTACGTAGGCGGCTTTCAGTGCGGGCAGTTTGTCGTCTTTCTTGGTGAAGTCCTTGATGAGCTTTGCGGGGGCGTTGCCTACGTTGGAGCACATCAGGGTGGTAGCGCCCTTGAGCGCACCGTAGATTTCGGAGTAGTCGCCGTCCATTGCTTCGAGAGCCTTGTGGAGCAGGGTGTTTTTAACAACAACCATCTTCACGTCGGCCTTGGCGCAGGCTCTGCGGAGCTGTGAGGTTTTTTCAGCGTCCAGTCCGTTGGTTTCCACCAGATAGAAGCAACTGTACGCTTTCAGAGTGTCGGTAATGTTGGCAATGATAGTTGCCTTTTCTTCCTTTCTCATTGTTCTTGTGCAGATTGTTTATGATGGTGAAAACTTTTTATTCGTCAACGCTCTTAGAGTCCACTTTGATGCCGGGGCTCATGGTTGAGGAAATGT
Organism: uncultured Bacteroides sp.; assembly: GCA_964554665.1. Classification (GTDB taxonomy): domain Bacteria; phylum Bacteroidota; class Bacteroidia; order Bacteroidales; family Muribaculaceae; genus UBA3263. The sequence continues at coordinate 2,137 of CAZKPP010000036.1, read as the reverse complement.
AGATGCTCTTGATGTAGGTGCCTTTGGCAGCTGCGGGTTTGAGTTTAATCAGGGTGTTGATGAACTCGCGGGCGTTTTCCTTAATCTTTTCGGGAGTGAAGGAGATTTTGCCAATCGACGAGTGAACGATGCCGTTCTTGTCGACCTTGAAGTCGATCTTACCTTTCTTAACTTCTTCAACTGCTTTGGCAACGTCGACGGTTACGGTGCCGCTCTTGGGGTTAGGCATCAGGCCGCGGGGACCGAGAATACGGCCCAGAGCACCGATCTTACCCATGATTGCGGGCTGGGTGATGATAACGTCAACGTCGGTCCATCCGCCTTTGATCTTGTTGATGTATTCGTCAAGACCAACGTAGTCGGCACCGGCGGCCTTGGCGGCTGCTTCGGCATCGGGGGTGCAGAGCACGAGTACGCGGATTTCTTTACCGGTTCCGTGGGGCAGGGTCACTACGCCGCGAACCATTTGGTTAGCCTTGCGAGGGTCTACGCCGAGGCGTACGTCAATGTCAAGCGAAGCGTCGAATTTGGCATAGTTTACTTCCTTTACCAGTTCGGATGCTTCAGCGAGAGTGTACGCTTTCCCGGCCTCGATTTTCTCAGCAGCGATTTTTTGATTTTTGGTCAATTTTGCCATTGTGAGATAGTCTTAAATTAGTTATTACCGGGGAATTCGCCTTTAACGGTGATACCCATGCTTCTGGCCGTACCGGCAACCATACGCATTGCCGATTCTACAGAGAAACAGTTCAAATCAGGCATCTTGTCTTCTGCAATAGTCTTAACCTGGTCCCAGGTGATTTCAGCTACCTTTACGCGGTTAGGCTGAGCGGAGCCGCTTTTCTTTTTGGTAACTTCCAGCAGTTGGATTGCAACCGGGGGGGTCTTGACGATGAAGTCGAAACTCTTGTCCGTGTAGTAGGTGATTACTACGGGGAGCACCTTACCGGCCTTGTCCTGGGTGCGGGCGTTAAACTGCTTGCAAAACTCCATAATGTTGATACCCTTAGAGCCCAGTGCGGGACCTACTGGCGGAGAGGGATTGGCAGCGCCACCCTTAATTTGCAATTTGATCTGTCCAGCAATTTCTTTAGCCATTGTGTTACAATAATTTAGAAGATTGTGGGTTATTTACTGTGCGTTTCGTCCTACGATATCGGTTAGCGTTAAACGAGGGCGGGCTCGTAACCGTCCGTCCTCATCTTTCTTTATGCTTCGCCTGTCGAGAAGTCGCGCTCTACTTGTGAATTTTCGAGCTCCAAAGGTGTTTTGCGCCCGAATACCTTAACCATTACCTTCAGTTTCTTCTTTTCGCGGTTAACTTCTTCGATTTCGCCGATGAAGCCGCTGAAGGGTCCACTGATAACCTTTACGCTCTCTCCGACCATGTAGTCGTTGATGCCGTCTTCCAGCGGGTCTTCGTTCATTTCGTCAACCTGGCCCAACATGCGTTTAACGTCGGCTTCGCGGAGCGCCAGCGGGTCGGAACCCTTTTCGCGGCCACGCAGAAAGTCGATTACGTTAGTCGTGTTTGAAAGCACATACTGTGCCTCACCCGTCGGCTGAGCGTCAATGAACACGTAGCCGCTATAGAGATTACGCTCTTTAACGACTTTTTTGCCATTGCGGACAGTCAAGACTTTTTCCGTGGGTATGAGTACCTGAAACAGGTAGTTGCCCATGTCGGTGTTGCGCATCTGTGCTTCAAGCACCTCCTTAACCTTGGCTTCCTTGCCGGAAATGGCGCGGAGCACGTACCAGGCTCTGGGAAGGGGCTTTCTGACGTTTTGGTCGGCCATGACTTAACTTCGCTTGTGGGGATTGGTTAGTTGAAATGAATTGAGGGATGGAAGGGTTGGTGAATTGTTGAATTAGCTCTTGAGGCTGTAGATCAGCTTCATGATGTTTTCAACAATCTGGTCCATGCAGAGAATCACCAGTGCTATGATGATGGAAGCGATGAGCACGATGATTGCACTCTTGACCAGCTGAGTCTTGGTAGGCCAAGAAGTCTTATACCGGAGTTCGGTGTAAGACTCTTGCAAATCCGTAAGTAGTTTCAGTTTTTTCATTGTTAGTTTGTTGAGCACGGGAAGAGAGGCTCGAACTCCCGACACCTGGTTTTGGAGACCAGTGC
>CAZKPP010000035.1:0-19619 GCA_964554665.1 uncultured Bacteroides sp. | reverse complement strand
GCACCGTCGATCTACGAAGTGCCGATGCGTATGCACCGCCAGCATCTCGACGACATAGTTTTGCGCGTATGCCACGTTGAATCCGACCGCCAGCCCGACCTGAAGGCCTGGCATACATTCCTCGAAAAACTTCAATCGCCCAAAGACGAAATCAAGATTGCCCTCGTTGGCAAATACGTTGAGCTGCAAGATGCCTATAAATCAATCAACGAATCGCTCTTCATAGCCGCAACCTATCTCGACCGGCGCCTGAAGCTGACCAGCATCCACAGCGAAAAAATCGACGACTCCAACGCCGGCGAACTGCTCGGCGACATGGACGGCATAATCGTTGCCCCCGGCTTTGGCCAACGCGGCATCGAAGGCAAATTCGCCGCGCTGAAATGGGCCCGCGAACACGACGTTCCCACCTTTGGCATCTGCCTGGGCATGCAGTGCATGGTCATTGAGTTTGCCCGTAACGTGCTCGGCCTGAGCCGGGCGAACTCCCGCGAAATGGACGCCCTGACGCCCGACCCGGTAATCGACCTGATGGAAGAGCAGAAAAGCGTTACCGAAAAGGGTGGTACCATGCGCCTGGGGGCCTATGACTGCGCCCTGGCCGAAGGCTCGCTGGCAAGCAAAGCCTACGGCGGCGCAAAAATAATCAGCGAACGCCACCGCCACCGCTTTGAGTTCAACTCGCGCTACCGCAACGACTTCGAGGCCGCCGGCATGCGCTGCTCGGGCGAAAACCCCGACACCCGACTGGTGGAAATCGTTGAGATTCCCACCCTGCGCTGGTATTTAGGCACTCAGTTCCACCCCGAATACTCGTCGACGGTGGTTGCCCCCGGCCCGATTTTCCTCGACTTCATCAAAGCCGCCATTGACTATAGAAACGATAAAAACAATATCAACAAATAATGGATAAGAACACATTGACCGGCGTCCTGCTCATGGGCGCAATCATATTCGGCTTCATGTGGCTCAACAAGCCCACGGCCGAAGAAATCGAGCAAGCCCGCAAGGAGCAGCAGGAGCAACGCGCCGACTCGCTGCGCCGCGCCGAAAGCGCCCGCGAGGAAGCTCTGACCATTCCCGAAATCACTGCTGCCGACAAAGCAGCCCTCTGCAACGGCCTGGCCCTTTATGGCCGCGAAATGGCCAACGGTCTGCGCGGAGTTGGCAGCGACACCTACGAGCTGACCCTCGAAAACGATTCTACAGTCTCCGGCGTCATTAAAACCGCCAACGGCGAAATTGACGTTAACGACGTTATCAACAACACCGCCGACGCCGATCAGCTGACCCGCGCCAACGCCGCCCGTGCCCTCAAAGGCGCGATTTCCGACCTGCAGCGCTATCGCAACTTCGCCGCCCACCTCAACGGCACCGACACCGTAATCGGCATGGAGAACGACGTTATAGCCCTCGAATTTTCGAGCCGCGGCGGCCAGATCAGCAACGTTATACTGAAAAACTACGACTGCTACATCAATCCCGACGACACCACCAAGATTCAGCTCTGGAAGGCCGACACGAACTCCTATTCGTTCACCCTGCGTTCCGACAGCGAAAAGTTCGAGTCGTCGCAGTTCTACTTCACTCCGGTGATGGAAAACGACTCGACCCTGCTGATGAAACTCGACCTGGGCGCCGGCGCCTGGTGGGGCATACGCTACACCCTGCCCGAAGCCGACGGCTATCGCGTGAAGATGGATGTTGTTCAACACTCAATGCAGTCGGCCGGAGTGATTCCCGTGGGCGTAACCACCATGGAATTCAACTGGCACCAGAAAATGGCCCGCTTTGAACGCGGCCGCGTTTATGAGCAGCGCAACTCCGCACTTTACTATAAGGAGGCGGGCGACGACGTTGAACACCTGTCGGAACAGAAAGACGCCGCCAAGACCGTTGACGTGCCGGTTAAATGGTTCGGCTACAAAAACCAGTTCTTCAGCTCAATGCTGATTGCCGACGACACTTTCAACGCCGGCTCGAAAGTTGTTAGCGAAGACCTTTCCGACAACATCACCTACCTGAAGGCCATGACCACCACGGCCCAGGTCAACTATTCGACATCGGCCGAACAGGTTGCCGGCTTCAACTTCTACCTCGGCCCGAACCTCTACGCCGAGCTGCGCGACATGGACCGCGTAGACCCCGAAGGCCACCTCGACCTCACCCATGTGATTCCCCTGGGCTGGAGCCTCTTCCGCTGGATCAACACCGGCGTTATCATTCCCGTGTTCGGCTTCCTGAGCAAATATATTGTCAATTACGGCATTATTATTCTGCTGCTGGCATTCCTGATTAAGGTGGTGCTCTATCCCTTCACCTATAAGACCTATCGCTCGCAAGCCAAGATGCGACTTTTGGCTCCCGAAATCAAGGCCATCAACGAAAAATATTCCGCTCCGGAAGACGCCATGAAAAAGAGCCAGAAAACCATGGAACTCTACACCAAAGCGGGCGTCAACCCAATGGGCGGCTGTCTGCCGATGCTGTTGCAGATGCCTATCCTCGTGGCCATGTTCTCGTTCTTCCCCAGCTGCATCGAGCTGCGCGGCGAGCAATTCCTCTGGGCGAAAGACCTTGCCGCTCCCGACGCCATAATTTCGTGGACCGCCAACATTCCGCTGATTTCATGGCTGTTTGACTACCACCTGAGCCTCTTCTGCCTGCTGATGACCGCAACCAACATTGTCTACTCAAAGGTTATGATGGATTCGCAGCCCGGCGGCAACTCGATGCCCGGCATGAAGATGATGACCTACGCCATGCCGCTGATGTTCCTGTTCCTGTTCAATAACTACCCCGCAGGCCTGAGCTACTACTACTTCGTGTTCCTGCTGCTGACCATTCTGCAGACCTACGCCATCCGCCACTGGGTTATCGACGAAGACAAAGTGCGCGCCGAAATGGCCGCCAACGCCAAAAAGCCCAAAAAGAAATCGGGCTGGCTCGCCCGCATGGAGGCCGCCCAGCGCCAGCAGCAACAGCTGATGCGCGAACAAGCTCAAGGTAAAAACAAGAAAAAATAAACCAGACGTGGATAAAAGATATTCCCTGCGCGGAGTTTCCGCTACCAAAGAAGACGTTCACTCCGCCATTCGCAACATCGACAAAGGCATCTTCCCGAAAGCCTTCTGCAAAATAATCCCCGACATTCTCGGCGGAGACCCCGACTACTGCAACATTATGCACGCCGACGGCGCCGGCACCAAGTCGAGCCTCGCCTACGTTTACTGGCGTGAAACCGGCGACCTGAGCGTATGGAAGGGCATAGCGCAAGACGCACTGGTTATGAACATCGACGACCTGATTTGCGTAGGCGCGACTTCGGGAATTCTCGTCAGCTCGACCATCGGGCGCAACAAGCACCTGATTCCCGGCGAGGTCATTGCCGCCATTATCAACGGCACCGAAGAGCTGCTGGCCGAAATGCGCTCGCACGGAATAGACATCCACTCAACCGGCGGCGAAACCGCCGACGTGGGCGACCTGGTGCGCACAATCATCGTTGACTCAACGGTTACCTGCCGCATGAAGCGCGCCGACGTTATCGACAACGCCAACATCGCCGCCGGCCAGGTTATCGTAGGCCTGGCTTCGTATGGCAAAGCCGCCTACGAAACCACATACAACGGCGGCATGGGCTCAAACGGCCTCACCTCGGCCCGCCACGACGTTTTTCACCGCTACCTGGCTGAAAAATATCCCGAAAGCTTCGATGCCGCAACCCCGGCCGACCTGGTCTACAGCGGCTCGGTGCGCCTGACCGACCCCACCGAAGTTGAAGGCGTCGACGCCGGCAAACTCGTGCTCTCCCCCACCCGCACCTACGCCCCCTTCGTCAAAGCCATGCTCGACGAAATGCGCCCGCAGGTGCGCGGCATGATTCACTGCTCGGGAGGCGCCCAAACCAAGATTCTCCACTTCCTCGATCCGCAGCTGAAGGTTGTTAAAGACAATCTGCTGCCGATTCCGCCGCTGTTTGAGCTGATTCAGCGCGAAAGCGCAACCGACTGGGAAGAGATGTTTAAGGTATTCAACTGCGGAACGCGCCTTGAAGTTTACGTCGACCCCGCCGACGCGCAGCGCGTAATCGACATTGCCGCCCGCTTCGACATTCCGGCCCAAATCATCGGCCGCGTCGAGCCCCGCACCGACGCCCAACCCCGCCTCACCATCCACTCCCCCCACGGCTCCTTCACCTACAACGCCTAATCCCCCCGCATAGCCTGTAGAGACAAGTTTAAATATTATTTTGTAATATTTATTTCACAATTTGGAATATTTTTCCTAAATTTGCAATCGAGCTATCAGAATCTATGAGGATAATAACCGAAGAGCCTCTGAAAAAATATATTGAACGGTTTCCTGAAACACGCGTTGCGCTTCAAGAATGGGTTCGCGTTGTGCGACATGCCGAATGGAAGAGCTTCGCAGACGTCAAGGCGACATTCAATAGCGTTGACTCCGTAGGAAACCAACACTATGTTTTCAACATCAAAGGAAACCATCACAGGCTCGTGGTTGTTATCAAATTCACTATTAAATGGGTCTACATCCGATTTATCGGGACTCATAGTGAATACGACAGAATCGATTGTTCAACAATTTAGCGATTTTAGATATGACAAAGATTGAGAATGAAGAACAATACCGTTGGGCACTTGGTCGCATTGATGAACTTTTACCCCTGGTCAACGACTCCACTCCCCTTTCAGACCCGAATAGTATAGAACTCGACCTGCTATCGGGGCTGGTTGCCGACTACGCCGACGCGCATTATTCCATTGGTGAGCCTTCATTAGCCGATGTCATAAAACTGCGAATGTTCGAAATGGGATTAAATCAAACGGCATTGGCCCGACTCATTGGTGTAAGCCCGTCAAGAATAAGCGAATACCTCTCAGGCAAAAAAGAACCGACCCTTAAACAAGGACGAGCCTTGAGCAGGTCGTTAAACATAGACGCTAACATTATTCTCGGCGTGTAACGCACCATTAAGATGGAAGTAAAGGAGATTATTGGCAATGCGGGTAAGAGGCTCAATGTTGAGCAGCTGACTCCGATGCAGCATAAAATGGCGGGGCTGCCGGCCGAAACACCGGCGGTGGCGCTGATTGCGCCCACCGGCTCAGGCAAAACCCTGGCCTTCGCCCTGGCGCTGCTCCCTCGCGTAAAAGGAGGCACGGGCCACGTTGAGGCCCTGGTGATTGCCCCGACCCGCGAGCTGGTGCTTCAGATTACCAAAACCCTTGCGGCCCTGGCGCCGCAATTGAGAATAGTTGCACTCTACGGCGGCCACTCCGTGCTCGACGAAACACGTTCGCTGGAGGCCGCGGTGCCCGACGTGGTAGTCGGCACCCCCGGGCGCATTCTCGACCACATAGGGCGCGGACGCCTCGACCTCTATCGAGTTAAGGTGCTCGCCACCGATGAATACGACAAATCGCTCGAACTCGGTTTTCAGGACGAAATGCGCCGCATTGTGCGCAAAATCCACGCCCCGCAGCTACTGATACTCACTTCGGCCACACGTCTCGACGAACTCCCCGACTGGCTTCCGGCCCGCGGCCTGCAGACCCTCGACTTCACCGACGGCTCGGCCGAACAACCCAAGCTGAAGGAATATGCGATCCCCAGCTCCGATGCCGACAAGCTCGACACCCTCAAGGGCCTGTTGCTGCGCCTGCCCCAGGAGCGAACAATAGTGTTCGTCAACCATCGCGAAAGCGCCGAGCGGGTCTATGAATTTCTGAAAAAGGGAGGCTTTCCGGCCGCGCTCTATCACGGCGCCCTCGACCAGCACGACCGCGAAACGGCAGTCGACGTTTTTACTAACGGCTCGGCGCCGATATTGGTTGCCACCGACCTTGCGGCGCGCGGCCTCGACATTCCGCAGGTGCGCAACGTTGTTCACTACCATCTGCCCCTGACCGACGAAACCCTGACCCACCGCAACGGACGCGCCGGACGCATGGGTGCCGAAGGCGACGTTTACTACCTCATTGGGCCCAAAGAAGAAGCCCCGGCGGGCGCAGGCCCGATTTCGTTCGCCCACGTTGAGCCGCAGCCGTGGGCCCGGCCCTGCCGCACACTCTACTTCCACAGCGGGCGCAAGGAAAAACTGTCGAAAGGCGACATCGTCGGCGCGCTGACAGGCCCCGGAGGCCTCGCCGCCAACCAAATCGGCCCCATAGCGCTCCACGACCACCGCGCCTTGGTAGCCATTACCGGCGCCGACACCGCAGCCCTGGCCCAAACTCTTTCCGCCGGACGAATCAAAGGCAAAAAAGTCCGCGTAACAACTCTAAACTAATCTCCTTAAGTATATAATGGAAAAAATCATCCTTACCGGCGACCGTCCTACCGGCAAACTCCATCTCGGCCACTTTGTTGGTTCGCTGCGCCGCCGCGTCGAACTGCAGAACACCGGCCTGTTTGACAAAATTTTCGTTATGATTGCCGACGCCCAGGCCCTGACCGACAACGCCGACAACCCCGAAAAAGTGCGCCAAAACGTTATCGAAGTCGCCCTGGACTATCTTTCGGTGGGCATCGACCCGACCAAAACGACCATATTCGTTCAAACTCAGGTTCCCGAGCTTTGCGAACTGGCGTTCTACTATATGAACCTCGTGAGCGTTAGCCGCGTTCAGCGCAACCCTACGGTGAAGACCGAAATCAAAATGCGCAACTTCGAGCAGTCGATACCCGTAGGCTTCTTCTGCTACCCCATCAGCCAGGCATCGGACATCACCGCATTCAAGGCCACCACCGTTCCCGTGGGCGAAGACCAGGCCCCGATGATTGAGCTCACCCGCGAAATCGTTAACCGCTTCAACCATATCTATGGCCCGACGCTGGTTGAGCCCGAAATACTGCTGCCCGACAACGCCGCCTGCATGCGCCTGCCCGGAACCGACGGCAAAGCCAAAATGAGCAAAAGCCTCGGCAACTGCATCTACCTGTCTGACACTCCCAAAGAGGTTAAGAAAAAGGTCAACAGCATGTATACCGACCCCGAGCACCTGACCATCGACTCGCCCGGACACCTCGAAGGCAACGCGCCGTTTATCTATCTCGACGCATTCTGCCGCGATGAGCATTTTGCTAAATATCTGCCCGACTATGCCAACCTCGACGAGCTCAAGGCCCACTACACCCGCGGCGGCCTCGGCGACGGCACCGTCAAGAAGCTGCTGATCAACATTCTCGAAGAGCTGCTCGCCCCCATTCGCGAGCGTCGCCAATATTTCGAGCAGAATATTCCCGAAGTCTACGAAATTCTGCGCAAAGGCTCCGAAAAGGCCCGCGAAACCGCCGCACAGACCCTCGACGAAGTGCGCCGCGCAATGCACATCAACTATTTCGACGACAACGAACTGATTTCCTCGCAGGCCGCACGCTTCCGCAAATGAACCGACCGGACGAAATAATTCTTGCCATCGAATCGTCGTGCGACGACACCTCGGCCGCCGTTATCCGCAACGGCCTGATGCTGTCGAACGTAATCGCCTCGCAATCGGTCCACGAAGAATATGGCGGCGTAGTGCCCGAGCTCGCCTCGCGCGCCCATCAGCAAAACATCCTGCCGGTGGTCGACACCGCGCTGCGCCGCGCCGGCGTTGACAAGTCGCAGCTGTCGGCAATTGCCTACACCCGCGGCCCCGGCCTGCTCGGCTCACTGCTGGTCGGCACTTCGTTTGCCAAAGGCATGGCCCTGGGCCTCGGCATTCCGCTGATCGACGTCAACCACCTCCACGGCCACGTGTTGAGCCACTTCGTGCGCGAGCAGCCCGACGATGAAGTTCCCGAATTCCCCTATCTTGCCCTGCTGATTTCGGGGGGCAACTCGCAGTTGGTGCTCGTGCGCTCCGACTCCGACATGGAAATCCTGGGGCGCACAATCGACGATGCCGCCGGCGAGGCCTTCGACAAGTGCGCAAAAGTTATGGGCCTCCCCTACCCCGGCGGCCCGCACATCGACCGCCTGGCCGCCGAAGGCAACCCCAAGGCGTTTAAGTTCGCCAAGCCCCACATTCCCGGCCTCGACTATAGCTTCAGCGGTCTGAAAACCTCGTTTCTCTACACAGTGCGCGACGGCCTTAAACAGTCGCCAACCTTTATAGAAGATAACCTGGCCGACCTGGCCGCTTCGATTCAGAGCGCTATAATCGAAACCCTGATGGCCAAGCTCGAACTGGCCGTAAAGCAAACCGGCGTCAAAGCCGTGGCCATAGGCGGAGGGGTGTCGGCCAACTCCGGCGTGCGTCAGGCCGTTGCCGACTTTTGCGCCGCCCGTGGCCTGAAAGCGTGGATTCCGCCGCGGAAGTTCACTACCGACAATGCCGCGATGGTAGCCATTGCCGGTGCCTTCAAATTCCGCCGCGGCGAATTCGGCGACCTCGATGCCGCGCCCTTCGCCCGCCTGCAAGTTTAACCGATTTTTCCGCTCCCACCCATGGACAAACCAGCTTTTGAACTGCCGATGAAAGTGCGCGACTACGAAGTCGACTGTGAAGGCATTGTCAACAACGCGCGCTACCTCAACTATCTGGAACATACGCGCCACGAGTTCTGTGCCCTGGCCGGATTCTCGTTCGCCGAAATGCGCCGCCGCAACATGTCGCCGGTGGTTCGCCGCGTTGAAATCGACTATCTGTCGTCGCTGGGGCTGGGCGAAGAGTTCACGAGCCTCGTAAGCCTTCGCCGCAAGGGCGCACGCTTTATTTTTCATCAGTGGATAGTTGCTGCCGACGGCCGCATGGTTGTCGACGCGCAGGTCACCATTGTTAACGTTATCAACGGCCGCCCGAGCCGCGGCGAGGAATTTGCCGAAGCCTTCAGCGAATATATCGTCGACCAAGAATAAATGACCAACAGGGAGTTGCTCTATAAAATCGCGTTCAGTTCGGTCCGGGGCATGAATCTGACCCTCGGGCGCGAGTTATTGCAACTTGCCGGCAGCGAAAAAGAGTTTTTCGAAATGCCGGAAACCCGCCTGCGCTATCTAACTCAATCCAAGGCCCGCATCTACAGCGCCGACTATCGCGCCAAAGTTCTTGAGGACGCGGCCGCGGAATTATCGTTTCTGGAAGCCAACAAGATTACCGCGCTCTATTTTACCGACCCGGCGTATCCTCACCGGTTGCTCGAATGCGACGATGCGCCGACGGTTATCTACACCTGCGGGTCGCTCGACCTCAACGAGCGCCGCATGGTAGGCATAGTCGGTACGCGCCATGCAACCCCCTACGGCATTGAATTTACCCGCAAGCTGGTAACCGACCTTGCCGAAAATGTTGGCAATGTGGCAATTGTCAGCGGCCTGGCCTACGGCATCGACATTGCCGCCCACCGCGCGGCCCTGGCCGTGGGAGTGCCGACGGTCGGCGTCATGGCCACCGGCCTCAACAACATTTATCCGGCCGACCATCGCGGCGACGCCCGGCGCATGGTCAGCGACGGCGGCCTGCTCGTGACCGAATATGGCCACCGCACGCCAGTTCATAAAGGAAACTTCGTTGCCCGCAACCGCATAATCGCCGGCTTGTGTGACTGCGTCGTAGTTGCCGAAAGCGCCGAAAAAGGGGGCGCGCTGATAACCGCAAATATCGCCGCAGGCTATAACCGCGACGTTTTTGCCCTGCCCGGGCGCATTTCCGACCCCTACTCGGCCGGCTGCAATCGGCTGATTGCCGCCTCGACGGCCATGCTCATCAGCGACGCCAGCGACCTTTGCCGGGCACTCCAATGGCCGGTAAAGAATGCCGCCGACAGCGTCGCGTCGCCCCAATTGCCCATAGAAATGAACTCCGACGAGGCCCGGATTGTTGAAAGTTTGACCACCGATTCCGGAGCAAGCGTGCAGCAGCTAACCGCCCTCACCGGATTCAGCGTCAGCAAACTCATGTCGCTGCTCATCGACATGGAATTCCGCGGGCTGGTGCTTGCTCTGCCCGGCGGACGCTATCAGCGAGTATAACCTTAAAATCTAAGTATATATGCCACGAATCATCCCCCCATCAGAACTGATTATAAACCCCGACGGGTCTGTTTTTCACCTCCACCTGCGCCCCGACCAGCTCACCGACCGCATAATCCTTGTTGGCGACCCGGGCCGAGTAGACATGGTGGCCTCATTTTTCGACGAGCGCACGTTTGAAGTGTCGTCGCGCGAGTTCCACACCATTGGCGGCACTTATAAGGGCAAACCGATAATGTGTCTGAGCCACGGCATCGGCCCCGACAATATCGACATTGTGGTTACCGAGCTCGACGCCCTGGCCAACGTTGACTTTCAAACCCGCGAGGTACGCGAAAACACCCGCTCGCTCACAATGGTGCGCATCGGCACCTCAGGCGCCCTGCAGCCCGAACTGACCCTCGGCACCCCGGTAATTGCCGAAAAGGCCATTGGCTTCGACGGCGTTTTGAACTACTATGCCGGCCGCAACAGCGTTGCCGACCTCGACTTCGAGCATGCCTTGTGTGACCACACAGGTTGGAATTCCCTCTGGGCCAAGCCCTACGTTGTCGATGCCGACGCTTCGCTGGTTGACCGCATCGGCGGCGACGACATGGTGCGCGGCAACACCATTTCGGCCGTTGGCTTCTATGGCCCGCAAGGCCGCGAAGTGCGCCTCCACCTGGCCAACCCCGATTTGAACGCCCGCATTGAAGAATTCCGCTTCAACGGCCGCAAAATCACCAACTACGAAATGGAATCCGCTCCGCTTCAGGGCCTCGCCCGACTGATGGGCCACAAAGCCATGACTGTTTGCTCAATCATTGCCAACCGCTATAACAACACGGCCAACCCGCAATATAAAAACGCCATCGCCGACCTGGTCCGCACCGTCCTCGACCGCATCTAATTCAATTTTTACCAAGTAATCCCCCGAATCTTTGGTGGTTCGGGGGATTATACATATATTTGCGGATATATAACCAAAACGATGAAAAAGAATATCCGATCATTGTCGCGCATGTTGCTTCGTGGCAAAAAACTATGGCTCATCATTGTGCTTGTGTTGCTGATTCTGGCAGCCGCCCTATATTTTCTGCTCAAGCCAAAACACCAGGTTATAGTGTTGCCGAATGTAGAAGTAGAAACAGTCAATACTTCCGACGTTAATATCTATGGCGAATACGTTGGACGCATCCGCGCGCAGCAGTTCGTTGAAATCCATGCCCGCGTTGAAGGCTACCTGGAGCAGATGACTTTCAAGGAAGGCTCGCGCATTGAAAAGGGCCAGACCCTGTTTGTTATCGACCCGCGCGTCTACGAAGCCAGAGTCAATAAAGCCAAAGCTCAGCTCAACAAGGCTAAGGCCCAGGCCCAGAAGGCCGATCGCGACCTCAAGCGCATCCGTCCGCTCTATGAGCAGAATGCCGCATCGCAACTCGATTTGGATAACGCCATTGCCGCCGCCGAAAGCGCCAACGCCGAAGAAGCCGTGGCCAAAGCCGACCTCACCCAGGCCGAGCTCACGCTGAGCTACACCCACGTAACCTCGCCGATTTCGGGCTACATTTCGGAGCGAGTGGCCGACATAGGCACCCTTGTGGGTCCGTCGGGAGGCAAATCGCTGCTGGCCACGGTGGTTAAGAGCGACACCGTCAGAATCGACTTTTCAATGACCGCGCTCGACTATCTGCGCAGCAAAGACCGCAACGTTAGCCTCGGCAGCGACGAGGAATCGGACAAGCTGACATCCTACGTTACCATAACCCTTGCCGACGGCTCGGAATATCCATATCGCGGACTGGTTGACTTTGCGGAGCCTCAGGTTGACTCACAGACGGGCACCTTCTCCGTGCGCGCCGAAATGCCCAACCCCAACCGCCAGCTGCTGCCGGGCGAGTTCACCAAGGTTAAAGTGCTGCTCGACCTCAGGCGCGATGCCGTAGCCATTCCGTCGAAGGCAATCGTTATTGAAAAAGGCGGCGCCTACGTTTACGTTGTACGCCCCGACAGTATTGTTGAGAAACGCTTCATCGAAACCGGCCCCGAACTCAACAACAGCACCATAGTTGAGCGCGGCCTGGGCAAAGGAGAGAAAATAGTTGTTGAAGGCTACCATAAGCTCTCGCAGGCCATGAAGGTTAACCCCATAGAAGCCGTCAAAGAGGAATGAAAAAGAATTTCTTTCTTCGCCATCCGGTTTTTTCGATAGTCATATCGCTGGTAATCCTGATTGTGGGCCTCATAGGCCTGCAGCTGCTGCCGATCGACCAGTATCCGGAAATCGTCCCCCCGGTGGTTAAAATCACCGCGTCATATCCCGGAGCGGATGCGTCGACCGTTACCCAAGCCGTAGCCACTCCCATCGAGCAGGAACTCAACGGCACTCCGGGAATGATCTACATGTCGTCGTCGAGCTCAAACTCCGGCGGGTTCACGGCGCTGGTGACCTTCGACATCGACACCGACCCGGAGCTTGCTGCGGTCGACATTCAGAACCGCGTTAAGAAAGCCGAATCGCGCCTGCCGGCCGAAGTGGTCCAGAACGGCATTTCCGTAGTCAAGGAAACCGCCAGCAAGCTGATGACCATAACCATTCAGTCCGACGACCCGAAGTTCGACGAAGTATATCTGAGCAACTACACCACACTCAACGTCGTAGACCCGCTCAGGCGCATTCCTGGCGTTGGCAGCCTAACGGCGGTCGGCGGACGATACTATGCCATGCAAATATGGGTTCAGCCCGATAAGCTCGCCGACCTTGGAATTACCGTGCAAGACATTCAAAGCGCCCTTAAAGACCAGAACCGCGAATCGGCGGCCGGCGCTTTGGGTCAGGCTCCGGCGCGTGATGTTGACATCACCATGCCGATTATTGCCCGGGGTCGCCTGTCGTCGGTTTCGGAATTTGAAGACATAGTGCTCCGAGCCAATGCCGACGGCTCGATTATCCGCCTGCGCGACGTCGCCCGCGTATCGCTCGAAGCATCGAGCTACGCCACCGAAAGCGGAATCAACGGGGGCAATGCCGCAGTGCTCAACCTCAACATGCTCCCCGGCGCCAACGCCATGGAGGTTGCCGAAGCCGTTAAGAAGGAAATGGCCGAAATTGCCAAGAACTTCCCCGAAGGGGTTACCTACGATATTCCCTTCGACATGACAACCTACATTGCCGAGTCGATTCACCATGTTTACCGCACCTTCTTCGAGGCGTTGATACTGGTGATTATCGTGGTGTTCCTGTCGTTGCAAAACTGGCGTGTGGCGCTGATTCCGGTAATCGCGGTGCCCATATCGCTGGTGGGCACCTTCGGCGTCATGCTGCTGTTCGGGTTCTCGCTCAACATGCTGACGCTGCTCGGACTGATTCTGGCAATCGGCATAGTGGTCGACGATGCAATCGTGGTGGTTGAAAACGTTGACCGTATAATGAACACCGAGCACCTTTCGCCGTTCGACGCCACGGAAAAGGCTATGTCGAACCTCGGCAGCGCGCTGATTGCCATGTCGCTGGTGCTCTGCGCGGTGTTTGTTCCCGTAAGTTTCCTGCCGGGAATCACCGGCCAACTCTACCGCCAGTTTGCGGTAACCATTGCCGTGTCGGTGGTGATTTCAACCATCGTGGCCCTCACGCTGACTCCGGTCATGTGCTCGAAGCTGCTTCGACCCGAAGGAAAGAAAAAGAAAGCGAAAATCTTCCGACTGATAAACCTGTGGCTGAACAAGAGCAACCGCTTCTACGGGCGCTCGGTCAACCGGGCCATCCACCATCCGCGGCGCATGTATGCGGCCTTCGGCCTGGCGCTGGTGTTTATCTGGATGATGAACACGCTGCTCCCCCAGAGCTTTATGTCGCAGGAAGACCAAGGCTACTTCACCATTGAGCTCGAACTGCCCGAAGGAGCCACAATCGAGCGCAGCCGCGCCGTGACCGAACGCGCCATGGCCTATCTGCTCAACGACCCCGACGTGGCCTATGTGCTCAACGTTACCGGCTCGTCGCCCCGCGTAGGCACCAATCAGGCCCACACGCAGCTAACAGTAATTCTCAAGCCCTGGGACGAGCGCAAATCAGGTTCGCTGAGCGAGGTGCGCAACAGAATCCACGCCGAACTCTCGAAATATCCCGAAAGCAAGGTCTATATTTTCACTCCGGCCATTATTCCGGGCCTCGGCTCGTCGGGCGGCTTTGAAATGGTTTTGGAAGCCCGAGGCAACGCCACCTACGCCGACCTGCAAAACGCCGTAGACACCCTGAAATATTACGCCGCCGGCGAACCTGCGCTCGCCGACATATCAACTACCCTGCAGAGCGATATTCCCCAGCTGTTCTTTGAAGTTGACCGCGACCGCGCAAAGATGCAGGGCATTCCCGTAAGCGACATATTCTCGACCATGAAGGCGTTCACCGGGTCAATCTATGTCAACGACTTCAATATGTATAACCGCATCTACCGAGTATACATCCAGGCCGAGGCCCCCTATCGCTCAAACCGCGATAACCTGAACCTGTTCTTTGTCAGAAGCGCCAAAGGCTCAATGGTGCCTATTTCGTCGCTCGGCCGCAGCCACTACACCACCGGCCCCGGTACCATAGGCCGATTCAACATGTTTAACTCGGCAACCGTTACCGGCGAAGCGGCTCCCGGCCATAGCACCGGCGAGGCCATGGACGCGATTCAGAACCTGGTTGCGCAACACCTGCCAGACAACATAGGAGTTGAATGGAGCGGCATTTCGTATCAGCAAAAACATGAAAGCGGCAACACCGGCTTCGTGCTTTCTCTGGCGCTGCTGTTCGTGTTCCTGTTCCTGGCCGCGCAATATGAGAGCTGGAGCGTGCCCATAGCGGTTATCCTCTCCCTGCCCATTGCCGGCGTGGGCGCCTATCTTGGAATCTGGATTTGCGGCCTCGAAAACAATATCTACTTCCAGATCGGCCTGGTTATGCTGATAGGTCTCGTTGCCAAAAATGCCATTCTGATTGTGGAATTTGCCAAAGAGGAGGTGGCCAAAGGAATGGATGCCACCCACGCCGCGCTAACCGCCACGCGCCTGCGTTTCCGCCCGATAGTCATGACCTCGCTCGCCTTTATGCTCGGCCTGCTGCCGCTGCTCTTCGCTTCGGGCCCGGGCTCGGCGGCGCGCCGCGACATCGGCACCGGGGTCTTCTTCGGAATGCTCGTGGCCATAGTTGTAGGCATCGTGTTCGTTCCATTCTTTTTCGTAGCCATCGATAAACTGAGAAACCGAAAGAAAAAATGAGCCGCCACTTCATATTCATACTCACCATAATTGCCGCCGGCACCCTGCTTTCGGGCTGCTCGGGAGTCAGAAAACTGACCAAGCCGCAAACCGCGGTGCCCGCCGCATTCAGCTCCATAGCGGCCGAAAACGACTCAACATGTCTGGCCGACATCGACTGGTGGGAATTCTACTCCGACCCTACCCTGCGCGACTTTATAGGGCGCACCCTCGAAAACAACAAAGACCTGCTGGCCGCATCCTACAAAATCGACCAGATGAACCGCCTGTATGGTTCGGAGCGGGCCAACCTCTTCCCGGTTATCGGCGGAACGGTCTACGCTAACGACGAAACCAACAACTACTCCGGCACCGGCACTACCTACGACCCCGAAATCGGCATTAAGATTCCGATTTCATGGGAAATAAACATCATGGGCGCTCAAATTTGGAACGCCAAGCGTGCAAACGCCGAATATCAGGCCTCGGCCGAAGATTTTCGGGCGCTGCAGGTTTTGCTGATAGCGCGCACCGCCGAGGCATATTTCCGGATGCTGGCGCTCGAAAACGAGGTTGCCATTGTTAACCACACCATGGAATCGCGCAAAGAGTCGCTGCGCATGGCCAAAATCCGTTTTGAAGGGGGTCTGACTTCTGAAACCGTCTACCAGCAGGCCATGGTGGAATATTCCACCGCGGCATCGCTCGTGCCGAACCTGCGCAAGGAGCTCAACTCGGCCCGCAACGAACTGACGCTGCTGATGGGCGAATTCCCCACCGACTCGCTCACCCCATATATCAAGCACCTGCAGCCGATTATGCTCGACAAGATTCCGGCAGGGGTGCCGTCAGACCTGTTGCAGCGCCGCCCCGACATACGCGCGGCCGAACGACGCCTGGCAGCCGCAGCGGCAAACTGCGGGGCAACATACGCCAACCGCTTTCCGTCGCTTCAGCTCGGATTCACTCCCGGACTCGAAAACAATGAGCTGACCAAATTCCTGGAATCGCCTTTCTCATTCATTGTCGGCACTATCTCGGGCCCGATTTTCGACTTCGGACGTCGCCGCCGCAAACATCAAGCCTCGATAGCAGCCTACGAGCAGGCGCGCCTGAACTACGAAAAAGTTATTCTTCAAGCCTTTACCGAAGTCAATTCGGCAATCAACGCCTACGATAACGCCCGCAAGTCGCGCAAGCTGAAGCTAACCCTGTGTGATGCAGCGGAAAAATACGTGCAGCTCGCACGGCTTCAATACAATGCCGGCACCTTGAGCTACATTGACGTGCTCGACGCACAGCGCCGCTACTTCGACGCCCGCATCGCCGTCAGCAACACCATCCGCAACGAATACTTCGCCCTCATTGACCTCTACAAAGCCCTTGGCGGCGGCTGGTCCATCGCCAACTAATCACCCATCCTTTAGACCGATTTATTAAAATTTGCGGATTCAATTCCGCAAATTTTAATATTTTTGTGGATTTAATTCCACAAATTTCACTATATTTGCGGAAATTTTAAACACCACTCCAATGATTAAGCGAGAATTACAGTCGGTTATAGAGCCTCAAATCGGTGGCCGAAAAGCCATTATTATTGTCGGAGCACGTCAGGTTGGAAAATCAACACTGTTGCATCAACTTTTTGCCGAGAGCGACAATGTTATGTGGCTAAACGGCGATGACACAGATGTTCAACTCCTGTTTCAGAACCTTAATGCCACCCGCATGCAGGCCATTTTGGGCAACAAACATATCCTGATTATAGATGAAGCGCAACGAATACCCGACATAGGTCTTCGCATGAAAGTTATTATTGATCAACTGCCCGACGTTCAGATTTTCGCATCCGGCAGTTCATCTTTTCAGCTCACATCGAAAGTTGGAGAGTCTTTAACCGGAAGAAAACGAGAATTCCAAATGTTTCCGCTCGCATTTAAGGAAATGGTCAATCACACGGACTTGTTGACTGAACTACGGCTAATTCCCCAACGACTCACTTACGGCTACTATCCCGAAGTCGTAACTTCGCCCGGCCAAGAACGGGAGATTTTGCGGGAGCTATCGTCAAGCTATCTATACCGCGATATACTTCAAATCGACGGTATTAACAAGCCCGACAAACTCCAAAAACTTTTGCAAGCACTCGCCAGGCAAATCGGCGACCAGATTTCATACCGCGAAATCGGTCAACTTACGGGTCTCGACCCGAAAACGGTGGAACGCTATATCGACATTCTGGAAAAGAGCTATATCGTTTTCCGGCTCGGGAGTTTCGCCCGAAACCTCAGGAACGAACTCAAACAAAGCAAAAAGATTTATTTCTACGACATCGGAATAAGAAACGCCATAATTTCTGATTTCAGAGCACCGGAATTGCGAGATGACATTGGAGCTATATGGGAAAACTTCGTGATTGCAGAACGCATCAAACAGATGAGCTACTCCCGCGATTTTGTCAATCTTTGGTTTTGGCGAACCCAGCAGCAACGCGAAATCGACCTGATTGAGGAATCGGACGGAAAGCTCAGTGCAATCGAAATTAAGTGGAACCCCAAAAAGTCAACCGCAAAGATTCCACAAAGCTTCAAGGAAGCATACCCTGATGCCGATTTCCAAATTATCACACCCGAAAATATCGATCAATATTTACTCTGAAAATAATTAAACCCCG
Organism: uncultured Bacteroides sp.; assembly: GCA_964554665.1. GTDB lineage: Bacteria > Bacteroidota > Bacteroidia > Bacteroidales > Muribaculaceae > UBA3263. The sequence continues at coordinate 1,737 of CAZKPP010000035.1, read as the reverse complement.
CAGATGGCCGAGCCATCTACGGGGTTTTGATTTCGCAGGGAGAGGGGATTACATGATGCCGCGCTCGCGGAGCTTGCACTGCCAGGCCCAGGCGCTGCGCATGGTGTCGGCCAGCGGGGTGTCGGCCTTCCAGCCGAGAACTTCGTTGGCGTGCGAGGGGTTGCCCCAAACCTTTTCGATGTCGCCGGCACGACGGCCAACAATCTTATAGGGAACCTTAACGCCGGTGGCGCTTTCGAAGGTGTTGATGAGTTCGAGAACGCTCACGCCGTTGCCGGTGCCGAGGTTGAAGATTTCAATCGAGGGAGCGTCGGCAACTTCGAGCATGCGGTCCATAGCCTTAACGTGGGCCTTGGCCAGGTCAACAACGTTGATGAAGTCGCGGATGCAGGAGCCGTCGGGGGTGGGATAGTCGTTGCCGAACACGCTGAGTTCCTTGCGGATGCCGATAGCGGTTTGGGTAATGTAGGGAATCAGGTTCTGGGGAACACCGTTGGGCAGTTCGCCGATTTCAGCGCTGGGGTGAGCGCCAACGGGGTTGAAGTAGCGGAGAATTACGCTCTTGAACGGAGCGCCGGCGTTGATAACGTCGGTGATGACTTCTTCGCTGATCTGCTTGGTGTTGCCGTAGGGCGAGGTTGCCTTTTTGATGGGAGCCTGTTCGGTTACGGGGTTTTCGTCGGGTTCGCCGTAAACGGTGCAAGAGCTGGAGAATACGATGCCCTTAACGCCGAATTCGGCCATGCAGTCGAGCAGGTTCATCAGGGTGTTGAGGTTATTGCGATAGTAGAGCACGGGCTTCTCCATGCTTTCGCCAACAGCCTTGGAAGCTGCGAAGTTGATAATGCCCTTGATTCCGGGGAAGGCCTGGAAGAGGGTGCGCAGAACGGTCATGTCGCAGCAGTCGCCCTTGATAAAGGCCGGACGCTTGCCCGAGATTTTTTCAATGCCGTCGAGAACCTTTTCGTTGGAGTTCGAAAGGTTGTCGATAATAACTACGTCATAGCCGGCAGCCTGCAGTTCAACAGTAGTGTGCGAACCGATGTAGCCTGTGCCGCCGGTAACGAGGATTGTGCCTTTGCTCATGATAATAATGGATGAATTGTTAGAGGGTTTTATAGGCGCAAATTTAACAAAAACTACCGAAAGTTTCAACACTTTTTCGTAACTTTGCGCAAAATATATTTTAAATGTCAAGAAAGCGCAAAGAATTGCCCGTTTTAGAGGGCATTGAAATAACCGGCGTGGCAGCCGAGGGCAATGCCCTGGCCCGCGTCGACAACATGGTAGTTTTCATTCCCTACGGTGCTCCGGGCGACATTGCCACGGTGCGCCTGACCCGCAAGAAACACTCCTACGCCGAAGGGCGCATCGAAAAGCTTGAGCAGCCCTCACCCCTGCGCGAGGAGCCGAAGTGTGCCCACTTCGGGCTCTGCGGCGGTTGCCGCTGGCAGCACCTGCCCTACGATTTTCAGCTGCAGTGCAAGCGCCAGCAGGTTGTTGACTGCCTCGACCGCATCGCCAAGATTCCCCACCCCGAAGTGATGCCTGCCCTCGGCTCGGAGCAGATTTGGGACTACCGCAACAAGATGGAATATACCTTTTCGGCCAAACTTTGGCTGACGCCCGAACAGATGGCGTCAGGCCAGGAGTTTGCCGACCGCCGCGCCGCGGGGTTCCATATTCCGGGCGCTTTCGACAAGGTTCTGCCCATCGACTACTGCCACCTGCAGGATG
>CAZKPP010000034.1:0-19726 GCA_964554665.1 uncultured Bacteroides sp. | reverse complement strand
CCCTTCGCCGCCAAGCGCTTCTGCACCGCCGAGGGCATCGAGAACCTCACCGTGGCCTCCGCATTCCGTTCGCCCCTGTTCGGTCAGAAATACGGAGTCGAGTTGGTCGACGGTCCTTTGGCCGGTCTGCTCACCCGCTCGGTCATCATCTACGATCCCGACCTCAAGGTTGTATATCGCGAACTCGTTCCCGAAATCACTCAGGAGCCCGACTATAAGGCCGCGCTCGCAGTTTTGAAGAAATAACCCCTTTTAGCGCCGTTTTTTTGCGGGCAACTGCCCGCGCGGCTGCAAAAATTTGATTCTCCGCGGCTCTAAAACCGCCTTTTTGATTCGCAATTCGCTAATTGTTAGTGGGTTGCGAATGTTTTTTGTGCTTCTTGTTTTTTTGTCGAAAAAATTCCGTAACTTTGGAGTGTTTAAAATGGCAAAATAGGCCCATTAAGATATTTAACTATATGAAACTCAGATGGTTAACCGAAAATGTTGAGTTCCCCGAGGTCATCGACAAGGAGATTGTTGAGTCTTGGCTGGAAAAAATTGCCCGCGCCCACGGCAAAATCGCCGGTCAGCTGACTTACATCCTCACCGACGACGAGGGGATACTGCGTGTGAACCGTCAGTTTCTGAATCACGACTATTTCACCGACATCATTACCTTCGACTACTCCAAGCGCACGATGGTAAACGGCGACATTTACATCTCGCTCGAAACCGTTGCCACCAATGCCGAGCAATTCGGCCAGAATCCGGTGCGCGAGCTCTACAGGGTTTTGGCTCACGGCATGCTGCATCTGTGCGGAATCAACGACAAGGGTCCCGGCGAGCGCGAAATCATGGAGCAACACGAAGACGAAGCCCTTGAAATGTTATTTAACGACCGATGATATTCGATTTTGACGTTATAGTTGTTGGTGCCGGCCATGCCGGTTGCGAAGCTGCGCGTACGGCTGCCCTTACCGGTTGCCGCACCCTGCTGATAACCATGGATCTCAACAAAATCGCGCAAATGAGCTGCAATCCCGCCGTCGGTGGCATTGCAAAAGGTCAGATTGTGCGCGAAATTGATGCTCTCGGCGGCGCCATGGGCCTCGTTACCGATGCCTCATCGCTGCAGTTCCGCATGCTAAACCGCTCAAAAGGTCCCGCAATGTGGAGCCCGCGCGCCCAGGCCGACCGCATGGTTTTCAGCGCCACGTGGCGCCACGTGCTCGAAAATACGCCGAATCTCTACATGTGGCAGGACTCCGCCACGGAGCTGATTATTGACAAAGGCGCCGTTGCCGGCGTCAAAACCGCGTGGGGTGTAAGTTTCAAGGCAAAGGCGGTTGTTTTGACCAACGGAACGTTTCTCAACGGCCTTATGCACGTTGGGCGCGCGCAAATCCGCGGCGGCCGCGTGTCGGAACCTTTCTCTACCGGCCTTACCGAGCAGCTGCGCACGCTCGGTTTCGAGGCCGACCGCATGAAAACCGGCACTCCCGTGCGCCTCGATGCCCGAACAATCGATTTTTCGCTCTGCGATATACAGCCCGGCGACGAAACCGACGATAAGTTTTCGTTTCTCCCCGAGTCGAAGCGCGTGTTGAAGCAGCTCCCCTGCTGGGCCACCAAAACCAACCCCGCGACGCACGAAATCCTGCGCCGGGGGCTGCCCGATTCGCCCCTCTACAATGGCCAGATTCAGAGCATCGGGCCGCGCTATTGCCCCAGCATCGAAACCAAAATCGTAACCTTTGCCGATAAAGACGAGCATCATCTCTTCCTTGAACCTGAAGGCGAGAACTCCAGCGAATATTACCTCAACGGCTTCTCGTCGTCGCTTCCGTTCGACATTCAGATGCGCGCCCTGCATACCATACCCGCCCTGCGCAACGTGCAGATTCTGCGCCCCGGCTATGCCATAGAATACGACTTTTTCCCGCCCACGCAACTTTACCATACCCTCGAAACCCGACCGGTCAAGAACCTCTTTTTTGCCGGCCAGATTAACGGCACTACCGGCTACGAGGAAGCGGCAGGGCAGGGGCTGGTTGCCGGCCTGAACGCCTCGGCTGCAGTAAGAGATACCGAGCCGCTGACCCTCGGACGTGACCAGGCATATATCGGAGTTTTGATCGACGACCTCGTTACCAAGGGTGTCGACGAGCCTTACCGCATGTTTACCTCGCGCGCCGAGTATCGCATATTGCTGCGCCAGGACGATGCCGACAGTCGCCTGACTCCGATTGGCCACAGCCTCGGTTTGGCCGATGATCACCGCCTGGAGGTTTTGCAGGTTAAGGAGCGGCAGATTGCCGAGCTCACCGACGAGCTCCGCGCAACCTCCCTGCGCCCCGAACTGGTCAATCCGCTGCTCGAAGAGATTGGGTCGGCCCCGGCCCGCCAGTCGACCAAAGCAGCCGACATTCTGCTCCGCCCCGGCATGACTCTGCAGTTGATGGCCCGCATACTTCCCGGTATCGACAACTTCCCCGAAGAGGTTCGTCTCGGCGTAGAAATCCGCCTGAAATATGCCGGCTATATCGAGCGCGAGCGGCAGTTGGCCGAAAAGATGACCCGCATTGACCATATCACCCTGGGCGACAAACTCGACTACTCGCAGATTACCGCCCTATCCACCGAAGCCCGCCAGAAGCTCCAGGCCATGAAGCCCGAAACTGTGGGCCGAGCCAGCCGCATTCCCGGCGTGTCGCCCGCCGATATTAACGTACTGCTCCTTATGCTTGGTAAATAAATGTTCCACGTGGAACATAGCTAACAATTGTAATTTCAAATCATTAACACATATCTTTAAAAATGGAATACATTAAACGACACATCCGCGACGTTCAGGACTTCCCCACTAAAGGTGTCCTTTTCAAAGACCTCACCACCGCCTTCAAGGACCCCCGCGCGCTCCACATTATCGGTTGGGACCTGGGTCAGCTCTATCGCGACAAGGGCGTAACAAAGGTGGTTGGCATTGAAAGCCGCGGCTTCATCGGCGGCTCTATTCTCGCCTTCGAACTCGGTGCAGGCTTCGTGCCCTGCCGCAAGCCGGGCAAGCTCCCCGCCGACACCATCAAGGCTTCGTATGAAAAAGAATATGGCACCGACACCATCGAAGTGCACGCCGACGCAATTACCGAAGACGACATCGTTGTTATCCACGACGACGTGCTCGCCACCGGTGGCACCATGGCCGCTGCCTACGATCTCATCAAATCGATGAACCCCAAGAAAATCTACATCAACTTCATCATTGAGCTCACCGCCCTCAACGGTCGCGACCGTCTGCCCGCCGATGCTGAAGTAACCTCGCTGATTACCTACTGATCCGCAGTTGTCGCTCCACCAGAAATCTCCACAGCTGCGCGAAAAAATCGCGCTCATGCCCTCTACCCCCGGTGTCTATACCTACTATGACGCCGAGGGTACGGTAATCTATGTCGGTAAGGCAATCAACCTCAAGCGGCGCGTAAGTTCATATTTCAACCGCACCCACGACCGCGTGCGCACCAACCTGCTGGTGCGCGCCATTGCCGACGTGAGCTACATCGTTGTGCCCACCGAGCAAGATGCCCTGAATCTCGAAAACTCGATGATCAAGGAGTATAAGCCCCGCTATAACGTCTTGCTCAAAGATGACAAATCCTACCCCTGGATTGTGGTTACCAACGAGTATTTTCCCCGCGTGTTCATGACCCGCGAGCGCATTAAGGATGGCTCGAAATATTTCGGCCCCTACACCGACTCGGCCTCGGCCAAGGCGGTGCTCAATCTGGTGCATGAGCTCTATCCGATTCGCAACTGCCGCCACGCTATAACGCCCGACTACATTCGCCGCGGCAAGGGGCGCCTTTGCCTGGAATATCACCTGAAAAAGTGCGGCGGCTGCTGCGTGGGGCTCGTCAACCACGACGAGTATATGGCCAACATCGACCGCGTCAAGCAGATTCTGCGCGGCGAAACCGGCACACTGCTGACGCATCTGCGCGGCGAAATGGAGCGTCTGGGCGAGGAAATGAAGTTTGAGGAAGCCTACGAAATCAAGAAGCAATATGACCTGATTGACCGCTATCAGTCAAAATCGGTTATTATCAGTCAGGTTCTGGACCAGATAGATGTGTTCGGTATGTCGGACGACGGCGGTAAAGACGTGTATATCAACTATATGCACGTTCGGCGCGGGGCCGTTGTGCGCTCAATGACCCTGCACTACACCCGCTCGCTCGACGAAGACCCGGCGGCACTTCTATCGCTGGCTATCAATGAGATACATAGCCAATTCTCCGAAAATGCCGACGAAATAGTCGTGGGCATCGAGCCAGAAACCCCGCTGCCCGGCTTCACCTTTACGATTCCGCAGCGCGGCGACCGCGCAAAGCTCCTTGAGGTGAGCTGCCGCAACGCCGCCCAAGCCCGCGCCGAGGCTCAGGCACGCGCCGAAAAACTCAACCCCGAGCAGCGCGTGATGCGCGTGCTCAACCGCATGAAAGAGGACTTCCGGCTCCCTGAGCTGCCGCGCCATATCGAGTGTTTCGACAACTCGAACATTCAGGGCACGAACCCGGTGGCATCGTGCGTGGTGTTTCGCAACGCCAAACCCTCGAAAAAAGATTACCGCCACTTCTGCATCGAAACCGTCGAGGGCCCCGACGACTTTGCTTCGATGCGCGAAATCATTACCCGGCGCTACACGCGGTTGCTGCAGGAGGACCCCGACGACCTGCCGCAGCTCATAGTGGTCGATGGCGGCAAGGGCCAGCTCTCGGCCGCAGTTGAGGCCCTCGACTCCATAGGCCTGCGCGGTGCAATTCCCATCGTGGGCATTGCCAAGCGCCTCGAAGAAATCTACTTCCCCGGCGACTCGATTCCGCTCTATATCGACAAGAACTCCGAGTCGCTCAGGGTTATTCAACACCTGCGCGACGAGGCCCACCGCTTCGGCATCACCTTCCACCGCAACCGCCGCTCTAAGGGTCAGACCGTCAGCGAATTAGATGCCATTCAGGGTATAGGTCCGAAGTCTAAAGAGCTGTTGCTCAAGAAGTTCCGCTCCGTGGTGCGCATCAAAGCCGCCACTCAGGCCCAGCTTGCCGAGCTGCTCGGCCCCGCAAAGGCCAACATACTTTACTCAGCCCTACATGCCGATGAAACCAAGTCATGAAACCTACATGCGCCGCTGCCTTGAGCTTGCCGCCATGGGCGAGATTGGCGCGCACCCAAACCCGATGGTCGGCGCCGTAATCGTGGCCCCCGACGGCCGCATTCTCGGCGAAGGCTACCATCAACGCTGCGGCCACGCCCACGCCGAAGTCAATGCCGTGCGCAATGCCGACGAGCTGGGCAACGACATTACCGACGCCACAATCTACGTGAGCCTCGAACCTTGCTCGCACTGGGGCAAGACGCCCCCCTGCGCCGGCCTGATTATCGAGCGCCGGCTTCCGAGGGTGGTGGTTGGGTGTGTCGACCCCTTTGCCAAGGTCCATGGCCGCGGAATCGCCATGCTCCGCGAGGCCGGAGTGGAGGTTACGGTTCTCGACGGCGAGATAGCCCAAGCCTGCCGCGACATTAACCGCCGCTTCTTCACTGCCCACACGCTGGGGCGCCCGTTCGTGGCCCTGAAGTGGGCTGAAACCGCCGACGGCTTCGTTGACCGCGTGCGCACCGACGCTTCGGCCCCCGCGCTGCGCATATCGACCCCGGCGAGCCAAATGGCCGTTCACCGCTATCGGTCAACATTTGATGCCATAGCCGTTGGGCGGCGCACGGCCGAGCTCGACCGCCCGCGCCTCGACGCCCGCTGCTGGCCCGGCGGCCGCACCCCCGAGCGCGTGGAGTTCCGCCGCGGCGACCTCGGCGAGCAGTTGCGCGAGCTCTATGGCCGGGGCATTACCTCGCTGCTGGTTGAGGGCGGCCCCACGCTGCAGCGCGCCTTTATTGCCGCCAACCTTGTTGACGAAATCCGCATTGAGCGCGGCCCCGAGCCTTTGGGCGAGCAGGGCGTTGCCGCTCCGTTGCCGCCAATCGTCACTCCCCGATAAAAAATTTTTTCGCCCTTGCCGAACCTTTTTTGCAGCAAGGGCGTTTAATAAGCAAAGAGAAGGTATTTCAGACGTTATTAAAACGTCACCAACCCTTAATTCCGAAACCTTCTCCATCGTCCTGGTGCGCTGCAAAGCGCCCCAGGTCTCTTTTTGTGTCAATTTTGGCTATTCACGGAAATTTTCGTAAATTTGCGCCATAAACCAATTCATCCTTACTCCCTTATGCGCAAATTGCTTTTAGGTCTGGGCGTGAGTCTGGCTTTTGCCGCCGCCGCTCAAGATGTTGAAACAGTGATGTCCGATTCGCTGCTTGCCGATTCCGATTCGCTGCTTTTTGATGTTTCCGACGAACTGGTGATTGACGATGCCGTCCTTGCCCAATATCCTTCGGACCAACTGCCCGCAGTGGTGTTCCTTCCCTCCGTATATACCGGCTATGACCGCCTGCTCCCCTCAACCGACTCGCTCTTCCGCTATCAGCCCGAGCCGGCGTTGCCCGACTGGCTGGTGCGCGTGGTGCGCTCGCGCCTCTATGCCAACCGCCTGATTCAGACCCATGCGGTGAACTACACGTCGCAGGTGCCCTACAACTTCCAGACCATGGCTGCTCCCCCCAAAAAATACATAGCCACGGCCGACCCTAACACCGCCATTCTGATTTTCGAGGAAATCGGCGCGCTCCCCTCGGCAACCGAAATCTCCGCGCCCATCGACGTTGCCGCCTCCGAAATCAAGCTCCAGCACTGGCTCAACAAGTTCTCGGCGCTGCTTCAGTTCTCGCAAGGCTTCGTGAGCCCCAACTGGTATCAGGGTGGCAACAGCTCCCTGAACCTGCTGGCCGATTTCCAATATACCAGCAACCTTAACACCAAGTTCCACCCCAACCTGCTGTTCGAGAACTTCTTTCAGTGGCGCACGGCTATGACCCGCACCCCCGAAGATGAATATCGCAACTACTCGTTCACCGAAAACCGCTTCCAGATCAACTCCAAGTTCGGTTACAAGGCGTTCTATACCTGGTATTATTCAATGCAGGCGATTTTCAAGACTCCGGTGTTCACCGCCTATAAATCCGGCACTCAGGTGCGCTCGGCATCGCTGCTCTCGCCCGGCGAGTTCAACCTCGGTATAGGTTTAACCTACAACATGAAAACGAAAAACAACAAGTTCAACCTGTCGCTTTCGATTTCGCCGCTCTCCTATAACCTCAAAACCTGCATCGACAAGGAAATCGACCCCACGGCCCATGGCATCGAGGCCGGTCACAAAACCTTCTCAACCGTCGGTTCGTCGCTCGAAGCCAACTTCAACTGGGCGATATGCACCAACGTTAACTGGAAATCGCGCATATTCTACTTCACCAACTACAAGATTTATCAATATGACTGGCAGAACCAGTTCGGCTTCCAGATCAACCGCTGGCTCTCTGCCAACCTCAACGTTGACATGCGCTACGACTCGTCGATGCACCTGACAACCAACTGGAAGAAGTTCCAGCTCTACGAACTTTTCTCGCTCGGCTTCTCCTATACCATTAACCACTGATGAAGCAGAAACTCGTTTTCCTCACCGGGGCCGGAGTTTCGGCCGAAAGCGGCATTTCGACCTTTCGCGATGCCGACGGCCTTTGGGAGAAATATCCGGTTATGGACGTATGTTCGGCCGACGGCTTTCGCCGCAATCCCGCGCTGGTTCATGACTTCTACAACGCCCGGCGCCGCCAGCTGCTCGAAGTGGAGCCCAATGCCGCCCATCGTGCAATCGCCGAGCTTGAGAGCGACTACGACGTTATGGTCATTACGCAAAATGTCGACAACCTCCACGAGCGCGCCGGCACCCCCGCCAACCATATCATCCACCTCCACGGCGAGCTGATGAAGGTGCGCGCCCTCGACAACGACGCGCTGCTGTTCGACCTCGCCCCCGACGCGCTCGACACTACGCCTCAGACCCTTATCGACGGCCACCGCGTGAGGCCCCACATCGTGTTTTTTCAGGAGGCCGTGCCCATGATCGAGCCTGCCGCCGAAATTGTTGCCGAGGCCGACATCGTGGCCATTGTGGGCACCTCGCTCAACGTTTATCCCGCCGCCGGCCTCATCAACTATGCGCGCCCCGACGCCCGGATTTTCTATATCGACCCCAATCCGGCGCCCGTGGGCCCGCGCGTAACCGTAATTGCCGAACCCGCCACCCGCGGACTCGTAACTCTCAGAAACCTCCTTCAGAGCAAATGACCGTTGACCGGCTTCCAACCCCCTTTTATGTTGTTTACGAAGAAAAGCTTCGCCGCAACATTGAAATGATTCTCGACGTTGCGCGTCGCGCCGATGTTGAAATCATCATGGCCTTCAAGGCCAACGCCCTCTGGCGCACGTTTCCGATTTTTCGCGAATATGGCGTCGACGCCACCGCCAGCTCCCTCAACGAGCTGCAGCTGGCCCGCGAGGAACTCCACGCCCGCGTTCACAGCTACTGCCCGGCCTATACCGAGGCCACCATCGGCCCCTATCTCGACGGCTCGACCCACATTACCTTCAACTCGCTGAGCCAGGCCGAGCGCTTTCTGCCCGAAGTCAAGAAGCGGGGTGGGGCAGTGTCGGCCGGCCTGCGCGTCAACCCCCATTGCTCGGTAATCGAAACCGACATCTACAACCCCTCGCTCCCCGGCTCGCGCTTCGGAGTCAGCGCCGAAGATATGCCCGACCGGCTGCCCGACGGCATTGAGGGCTTCCACTTCCATGCGCTCTGCGAGAGCGGCCCCGAAGAGCTCGCCAAGGTGCTCGACGCCTTTGAGACGCAGTTTGGCCGCTTTTTGCCGCAGCTGAAGTGGGTAAACATGGGGGGCGGCCACCTGATGACGCGTCAAGGCTACGACCGCGACCGCCTGGTTGAAATTCTGCGCGCCTTCAAGCAGCGCCACCCCAATCTCCACGTAATTCTCGAACCCGGTTCGGCCTGGACCTGGCGCACAGGCGATTTGATAACCGAGGTTGTTGACGTTGTTGAAAACCAGGGCGTTAAAACCGCCATTGTTGATGTCAGCTTTGCCTGCCACATGCCCGACACCCTCGAAATGCCCTATCAGCCGGCAATCACCGAGTCGACCCCCGACGGCGAATACATATATCGCCTGGGCGGTAATTCATGTCTCAGCGGCGACTACGTCGGCGACTGGGCCTTCGACCGCCCCCTCCGCGCCGGCCAGAGGCTCACGCTCGAAGACATGAACCACTATACGACGGTGAAAACCACCATGTTCAACGGCATTCAACACCCCGCCCTGGTGCTCTGCCGCGCCGACGGCTCATGCGAAACCTTGCGCGAGTTCACATACGCCGACTATAAATCGCGAATGTCATGAAGTTCAGCGTAATAATTCCGGTTTATAACCGCCGCGACGAAGTGGCCTCGCTCCTTGAAAGCCTTGCCGCCCAAACCGAACGGAACTTCGAGGTGATTATCGTCGACGACGGCTCCACCGACCCCTGCGGCCCCGAATGTGAGCCCTACGCCGACTTTGTTAACTACTACTGGAAAGAAAACGAAGGGCGCTCGCCGGCCCGAAACTACGGCATGGAGCGCGCCTCGGGCGACTATTTCATATTTTTCGACTCCGACTGCGTAATTCCTCCCGCCTATTTTGAAACCCTGGCCCGCGAGCTCGCCGCCGACCCCGTTGACTGCTTCGGCGGCCCCGACGCGGCCCACGAGTCGTTCACCCCGCTGCAAAAGGCCATAAACTTTGCCATGACCTCGCTGCTGACCACCGGCGGCATTCGCGGCGGCAAGGTGCAGCTCGAAAAATTCAAGCCCCGCACCTTCAACATGGGCTTCAGCCGCCGCGTCTACGACCGCGTGGGCGGCTTCCGCGAAATGTTTTCCGAAGACATCGACATGTCTACGCGCATCAGCCGCGCAGGCTTCCGCATAGCCCTTATCCGCAACTGCCCGGTTTATCATCGCCGGCGCCTGAGCTGGCGCAAGTTTGCCCGCCAGGTCTATGTTTTCGGCATGAGCCGCATAACCCTGAAGCTGCTCTATCCCGGGTCGCTCAAGGCGGTCCACACCCTCCCGGCGCTCTTTTTGTTAGGCTCGGTGGCGCTCGTGGCCCTCGGCATCTTTGTCAGCCCCTGGTGGCTGCTCCCGCTGGGCGTATATCTGGTTGCGCTCTTTGTCGACGCCATTATTGAAACCCGCTCGCTGAAAATCGCCCTGTTGGCCGTGCCTGCCTCGCTGGTTCAGCTCTATGGCTACGGCTACGGCTTTCTGCGCGCCTGGTTCCTGAAAATCGTGCTCGGCCGCGGACGCAACGAAGCCGAAGAACTCAAAATCCGACAAGGCAAAAACGAATGATACGCAACCTCGCCGACGACGAAAAACCCCGCGAAAAGGCCCTGCGCCACGGAATTCAGACCCTCACCAACGCCGAGCTGCTGGCAATTTTGCTGCGCGTGGGCGTTCAGGGCAAGTCGGTAATCGACGTGTCGCAAGATATTCTCAACCATTTCGGCGGCAACCTCGGCAACCTCGCCAAAACCACGCCCCGCGAGCTAACGGCCATAGTCAAGGGCATCGGCCCCGCCAAGGCCCTCACCGTTATTGCGGCCCTTGAGCTCGGCCAGCGCGTGCGCCGCTCCAATTCGCAGCTCAAGCCGCAAATGACCGGCTCGGCCAACATCTACGACTATGTGCGCGACCGTGTGGAGTTTCTCGACCACGAGCAGTTCTGGGCCCTCATGCTCAATAAGCGCCTCGGCGTCGAGGCCCTGGAAATGATTTCGTCGGGCGGCATGGATGCAACGGTCGTCGACATCCGCATGCTTGCCAAGCGCGCCCTCGATGCCCGCGCCGTGGCTGTGGCCCTGGTCCACAACCATCCGTCGGGCGCCCTTGTCCCCTCCATGCAAGACGATTCGCTGACCCGCCGCATCAAGGCCGCCTGCGAAACCCTCGACATCCGCGTCATCGACCACCTCATCATCTCCCCCGCCGGCTACTACTCCTACTCCGACCAAGGCCGCCTCTAACCGCCAACTCTTTACTAAAAGTTTTCTAAAAATTTGGCGGTATCAAAAATGATACCTATATTTGCGCAAATAAAAGTCAAAATACTATGCCGGAATTATTTAGATATGCAGGATTTGTTTTCTTCTTTTTCAGTCGTGAGCATGAACCGATTCATGTGCATGTTGAAGGTAATGGTGGTAAGGTTATATTTGATATTGTAGATGGAAAGTTACTGCAACGCGAAATCCACAATATAAAGCCTAATGACCTTAAACGAATCAGGCGTTTTGCGCAATTGAACATAGAGATAATCATCGAGGAATGGAATAACCATTTTGGAAATCCGGAGGAATGAACTTATGAAAATCAATACTATTCGGTTTACAGATACCCATATTATCGGAATAGATGAATCGGGCAAGGAGTGGCCGCAATCTTTGTTGTGGTATCCCGGACTATATGATGCTTCATCAGCTCAAAGAGCTGATTATGAAGTCGGTTTAGATGGCTTTCATTGGAGAAACGTTGGTGAGGATATAAGTTTCGAGAGTTTTTTCTATGAAGATGCTGAGCCCACGCCATTACAACGGTTTTTTCTAACCCACAAGGAAATAAAGATTTCGGAATTTGCAAAAATGGTTGGGATTGATGCCACGCTGTTGCGAAATTATATTAACGGTTTCAAAAAGCCGTCGTCTGCAAGAGCACAAACTATTTTGAATGGAATTCATGTGCTTGCGCGTCAGTATGCTGCCGCCGCTTTTTGATCTAACCGCCAACTCTCACAAAAAATCTCGGCCAACTCTCACAATTATTTTCGGCCAACTCTCACAAAAAAATCCGGCCAACTCTCACAATTGTTGAAATTTTTCCGTATATTTGCGCCAAAAATCAGTAACTTATGAATGAATATCGCAAACGCATAGCCGACACCGTTCTTGAGGAAAAGCTCGAAGAAACCGGTGCCGTTCTTATCGAAGGGCCTAAATGGTGCGGAAAAACCACAACTGCCGAACAAAAGGCCCGCAGCATAGTCTATCTTTCCAATCAGCAGATTGTTGATCAATACAAGAACCTGGTGGAGATAAATCCCGCGCTCGCTTTGGCCGGCGACGCGCCGAGGCTTATCGACGAATGGCAGGTAATTCCCGAAATCTGGGATGCGGTTCGCTTCGAGGTTGACCATCGCAATGACGTGGGGCAATTCATACTTACCGGTTCGGCTGTGCCGCCGTCTACCGACAAAATCAGCCATAGCGGAGCCGGTCGCTATGCGTGGCTGACCATGCGCCCCATGACCCTTTGGGAGTCAGGCGACTCTACCGGCGAAATCAGCTTGAGTGAGCTCTTTGCCGGGCGCCCCGACATGGTCGGCCGAAATTCGCTGAAAATCGAAGATGTTGCCTATCTGGCCTGTCGCGGCGGCTGGCCCGCCACGCTTTCACGCAACCGGCGCGCGGCGCTGGCCCTCGCCTCCGACTATTATGAGGCCATAGTCCGCTCCGACGTTACCCGCGTCGATTCCCAGCTGCGCAATCCTGAAATTATTCGCCGCCTCATGCGCTCTTATGCGCGCATTCAGGGCACGCAAACTCCTGTAACGGTTATTCTCGACGACATCTCTCCCGCAGGTTCAAATTTGGTGTCGATCAACACACTTCATAGCTATCTGACCGCGCTGCGAAATATTTTCGTCACCGAAGATATGCCTTCGTGGAATCCGAATCTGAAATCTAAAACCGCTATCCGCACCTCCGACACCCGCTATTTCTCCGACCCTTCGATTGCAGTTGCATCGCTCGGCATCGGCCCCGACGACCTTGTTGCTGACCTCAAGACTTTCGGCCTGATATTCGAAACGCTCTGCGTTCGCGATTTGCGCGTATATTCCCAGCTGTTGAATGGCCAGGCATATCATTATCGCGACAAAACAGGCCTCGAATGCGATGTTGTGCTCCATTTGCGCAACGGCGCATACGCCCTGATTGAAATCAAACTCGGCGGAGAATCCGCTATCAACCATGCCGTCGAAACCCTCACTGCGCTCGCCGCTAAAATCGATGATTCCAAAATGGGTAAACCCGCTTTCTTGATGGTGCTTACCGCAGTCGGGGAGTTTGCCTACCGGCGTGCCGACGGCATCTGGGTGGTGCCGGTCGGTTGCCTCAAACCCTAAATTTTTGCAAATGTGTCGGGGGTGGAAGTGATTTTTGTGTGTTAAAAATTTTGAAAAACCAAAAATTAGGTTTAAATTTGCCCGTAGTTAACCATTGAAATAACCAAATCTTAAATAATAGGCATTGCCTTAATAAACTAATCTTCAACTATTTACCATGGATAAACTCAGAGTTATCTTGCTCCTGCTGGTGGGCTTCCTTCCCGCCTGGCTATCCATGTCCGCCCAGAGCCTCACTGTTACAGGCACTGTTAACGACAAGGAAGGAGAACCTGTTATCGGAGCTACCGTTAGGGTAGACAACTCCAGCGCGGCGACCGCGACCGACATCGACGGCAACTTCACCCTCAGAGTTGCCAAATATCCGGCCGCAATCACCGTAACCTCTGTTGGTTACCAAACCAAAAAAGTAACCATCAGCTCGGCCGCCCCCGTTAAAATCGAACTTGCCGAAGACTCCGAAATGCTCGACGAAGTAGTGGTTATCGGCTATGGCACAGTCCGCAAGGCCGACTTGGCCGGCTCCGTATCGGTTGTCGACAGCAAAGCCTTCAGCGCTCAGCCCGTAACCACCGTTGGCGAAGCCCTCCAGGGCCGCGTTTCCGGCGTTAACGTTATCAGCGGCGGCGTTCCCGGTGCCGCTCCCAAAATCCGCATCCGCGGCGCCAACTCTATCAACAAGAGCAACGAACCGCTCTACGTTGTCGACGGCCTCGTGCGCGAATCAGGCCTCGAAGGCATCAACCCCGAAGACATCGCCTCCATGCAGATTCTTAAAGACGCTTCCTCAACCGCTATCTACGGTTCGCGTGGCGCCAACGGCGTAGTGCTCATCACCACCCGCCGCGGCAAAACCGGCTCCGCCGAAATCACCTTCGACGCATCGCTCGGCTGGAGCGACGTTTATCACATGCCCAAGGTAATGTCCACCCAAAAATATGCCGAAGCCCTCGTAAATCCCTATCCCAACCCCTACTTCGTTCCGCAATATAACGAAGCCGGTGAGATTACTAACGGCGATATGGCTAACCTGCCCTTCGGAGCTTCGCTGACCAACACCGAGTATATTACTCCTTATCTCGACGGTTCCGACCCCGGCGTTGACTGGCTCGACCAGCTCTTCCGCACCGGCATGACTCAGAACTACAAACTGAGCTACACCAAGGGCAACGAACAGATTCAGACCTACTTCTCGGCCAACTACATGAACGATAAGGGCGTTATCGACTACTCGAGCTACGAACGCTTCGCAGCCCGCGCCAACGTTCACGCCAAAGTTACCCCCTGGTTGGAAACCACCGTCGACGTTGACATGAGCCATGGCGTAGGCCACGGCGTAGGCGGTTTTGAAATGGGCGTAGGCCCGATTTGGGGCGCCTACACCTTCTCGCCCACCATGTCGCTCCTTAACGAGGCCGGTGCCTACAATCTCGACCCGATCAACTCCGCTATGGCCAACTCGCCCTATAGCACCATTACTTCCGCCAACGAGCGCCGCCGCGATATTCTTAACGGCCGCGTTGACTTGAAGTTCAATATCTGCAAGGGCTTGACCTTCACCACCTCTAACGGTGTCGACTACGCTAACATGTACACCTACAGCTTCTCCGACACCAAGCGCATTCCCGGCGCTACCAGCTCTATGGCCAACAGCAACACCAACCGCTGGCTGCTGCAGTCGACCAACAACTTCACCTATATGAAGAACTGGGAAAGCGGCCATGCCCTCACCGCAACCGCCGTTTGGGAGGCCACTTCGTCGACTACCCGCAATATGAGCATCGGCGGTAAGAACCTGCTAACCGAAAGCGTAGGTTGGTGGAACGTTGGCGTTGCCGACACCCAGACCGCCGGTAACGGCTTCTCCAAGTGGACCCTTATGTCGGCAGTTGCCCGCGCAATCTACTCGTGGAAAGACCGCTACATGTTGACTGCCACCTTCCGTGCCGACGGTTCCTCGCGCCTGAGCAACAACAAGTGGGCATACTTCCCCTCCGTTGCCGTTGCATGGACCGCCACCAACGAACCCTTCATGAAAAACGTATCGCCCTCGACCCTGAGCAACCTTAAGGTTCGCGCCAGCTGGGGTATTATCGGTAACCAGGATATCTCCCCCTATCAGACCATGACCCTCCTGTCGAGCGCAGTTGCTTACTATGGCACTAACACCGCTTATCCCGGCTACTGGTCCGACACCATGCCCACCCCCGACCTTAAATGGGAAAAGACCAACCAGTTCGATGTAGGCGTGGACGCCGGTTTCGTTAACGGTCGCATCGACGTTAGCCTCGACTGGTACTACAAACGCACTCAGGACGCCCTGCTGATGACCACTCCCCCGGCCTATCTCGGCGGCAAGCAATATTATGTGAATGCCGGCGAAGTGAGCAATACCGGTGTTGATCTCTCGCTGACCGCAGTTGCCGTTCAAACTCGCGACTGGACCTGGTCGACCACCATTCAGGCTTCGTGGATGAAAAACCGCGTTGAAAAACTCACCGAATCCGACCCCATTATTTTCAGCAACCCGGCAAGCCAGATTTTCGACACCGATCCTATCATCGTTAAAGAGGGTGAAGCAATCGGCTCGTTCTACGGCTTCCGTTGGGCCGGCGTTGATTCTGAAGGCTACGACACCTACTATACCGCCGACAACGAAATTACCCGCACGCCCTCTGTTGACGACCGCACCATTCTCGGCAAAGCAAGCCCCGACTTCATGCTCGGTTGGAACAACACCGTTACCTGGAAGAACCTCAGCCTTAACGTGTTCTTCAACGGCTCCTTCGGTGGCGACCGTCTGAATGTGCTTCGCTTCGCAATGAACGGCTATCTCAACAACTCCAAGTTCTACACCGCCGAAAACTGGATTGACGACGTGCTCTCCGGCAAGCTCACCGACCCCCGTGTGGCTAAAGGTAACGTCTACCACGGCGCATCATCGCAGTGGGTTGAAAAAGCCGACTACATGCGTCTCGAAAACCTTGCTCTCAGCTATGAGTTCAAGCGCTCTATGACCAAGTTTGCCGACATCCGCCTGCAAGTGTCTGTTCAGAACCTCTTCACCATCACCGGCTATAAGGGCGTTAACCCCGCCGGCCTCACCTACGGTGGCGCTGAATATCAGAAGGGTATAGACTTCGGTTCCGCTCCCGCAACCCGCACCTACTCCGTTGGTGTTCGCTTCGTGTTCTAATCCGTTAATTCGATTCATCAACAATGAAAAAACTATATAAATACTGCGCGGTTGCAGCCCTGGCCCTGACTGCCACCTCCTGCGCTAACTTCCTCGAAGAAGAACCCGAAGGCAAAATGGTTGCCGAAAACTTCTTCAAAAGCGGCAATGACCTGACTTTGGCCCTCAATGCCCTCTATAGCCAGGTTACTCAGTCGCAGCGTCACTCGAACCCCTACATCATTCAGCTCCAGGGCGATGATATAACCATCAATACCACCGAGAAGGAGGCATATACAAGTGCCGATGCCTTTAAGGATCCCTCTGACGATAAGGGTGCAAACGACCTTTGGGCTTTCCGCTATCAGGTTATTCAGGCCGCAAACCTGATTATCGATAACGCCGAAAATGCCGACGAAGCTTCTCAGGAAGAAATCAACATTGCTCTCGGCAATGCCCTCTACTGGCGCGCCTATAGCTACTTTGAACTCGTTCGCGTGTTCGGTCCGCTCCCCCTCAACGAGCATAACCTTCCCGATCCTCCCATGACCGGCGTTGAAGACATCTATAAGCTTATCATAAGCGACCTTGAGCGTGCCAACGCACTCAACCTCCCCGCTACTTATCAGGGTCAGAAATATGGCTTCACTGAAAAGTGTAACTATTGGGTAACCTCTGCTGCCGTCAAAGCCACTCTCGCTGCAGTTTATATGAACCGTGGCGGCTGGCCTTTCTATGAAAAAGGCCAGTTCGGCACCGAATGGTATGGCAAAGCAGCAGACCTGCTCAAAGAGGTTTATGACGGTGCCAAAACCTATGGCCTCGAACTTGAGCAAGACTATGGCCAGGTTTACAGCATTGGTAACAACTGGTCGGCCGAACAGCTCATAACCGTGGCTTATATGGATACACCTGGTAATATGAACAACTTCACCTCGCAGTTCTCCAAATGTCAAACCTCCGGTCAGTATCAGAGCGGTTGGATTGACTTTATGGGTGAATACAAATGGTGGGCCGAATATCCTGATGGCCCTCGTAAGCATGCGGTTTATGAAGATGTCATCTTTACCGACCTGAAAAATTCGGCCGCAAATCCCATATCGCCGATTATCTGCGTCAGCTGGTGGGCTACCGAAGACGAAAAAGAAGTTAATGCTTCGCGCACCAATGCCCGCAACACCATCTATCACCCCACTTTCGCTTCCATGCAGGTTAATGCGGTTAGCTCTCAGGAGCAAACCGTTATCTACGAACCCTACGATTGCCGTAAGGCTGTTTATCAGGGTCAGTCTGTTCCGCAGAACCATCGTCTGATTCGCTACTCCGAAGTGCTTTGCTGGTTTGCTGAAGCAGCCGCCCGTTCCGGCAGCAAATATGTTGCTGAAGCCAAAGATGGTCTGCAGATGGTGCTCGACCGTGCGTATGGACAGGGCGTTAAATCGGTTGAAGCCGACATGGCCGAACAAGCAGTGCTCGAACATGGCTACGAAGTTACCGGCTATCCGCTGGCTCTCGTTACCCGTCGCGCCGACCTCTTCCGCCTTGACCGTCTCAAAGATGTTTGGGAATACCGCAATGGCCCGCAGCAAACAGTTCTTGTTAAGGCCGGTACTCCTACCACCTCTTATAAGAAACAGGGTCGCGCAAAATTTGAGGAATATGATTACAATATTACATACGATGTTGTTCGTGCCGAAGATAATCAGGTAGCTGAAAAATGGCGCGGTTATGAGTCGATGTACTATATCTATCCCACCAAAGAAGTTATTAAAGACCCCAACATCAAGCGCACCAGCGCAATGAACTGATTCTATAGGGTGGGGAAGTCCACCGCGGATTTCCCCGCCCTCACCATATTTGACTATTCACCAATTTTTATTCACTAATTTTTCAAACAAAACGTTTTTATGAAAAAAGTTTTACTTGCTCTCTGTGCCGGCTTCGCTCTGTGCGCATCCGCTGAAGTTTTTGAAAAGGGTACGGCCTACGCTTATCCTATCAATCCCGACTTCCACTACTTCGACAACGACGAAGAACTCGCCGAAATGAACATCAACTGGCCCACCCTGATGATGGAAGACGGCTGCTCGTTCGGTTCTGCAACCGAAGCCGCTTTCGGCACCATGGCCGTTTGGTTCAACGCCGGTTCTCAGTTCCCCGAAGGTGCAACCGGCAAGCCCACCACCGTTGCCGAAGCTGACGCTCTCTGCCCCGTGGTTGCCGATCCCTGGAATGCAGGTGACTATGCCCTGAAAATGTATGCTATGGACTGGTGGGGCTTCGGTAACTTCAACTTCGCCCTTCCCGCGGCCGACGAACTCTGCCGCGTGCGCGTAATCTTCCGCTGCGACACCGAAGGTGCCGACGCTTCCCGTAAGGACAACGGCAACGGCATCCTCGTTCGTATCACCAACGCCGACCTCGCAGGCGCTGCCGACGGCGTTCCCGGCCCCAATGCCAAAGTTGAAATTCCCGCTATCTGGGAAAATCCCGACCTCTATCAGGTAGTTGACCTCTACACTAACGGCCTCGACGGCAAAGCTTATGGTGCTGTAACTTTCATGCCCGGCGGTTTTTCTTGCGGTGGCAACCAGCCCACTTTCTACCTCGAAGAAGTTTCTATCGTTCCCGTTAAGCTTCTCGCCGGCGACACCCACGTAGCAGGCGACGTTGTTATCGATACCCCCGCTGTTCGCCCCGAACTCGTTAAGGTTGAAGGTGTTAACACCTCTATCAAAGAAGTTAATGCTGCTGTTAAGGCCGGCAACGCCATCTACGACATGCAGGCCCGTCGCGTAGCTAACGCTACCAAGGGTCTCTACATCATCAACGGCAAAAAAGCCCTCGTGAAGTAATTCCCTCCCCTTCCGACACACCCCCAACCCTCCGGTCCCCCGGAGGGTTTTTTCATATTCCGCCTTGCCGCTGCCCACACCCCCGGCCGCCATAGCGGCAAAACGGCTTGGAGAGCCGTTAGTGTGGTAAACCTCGGACTTCAGTCCGGGGTCAATAGCCTAACACACAAAGGGATTCGGAGAAGACCTGCGTGAGGCCGACGTCCACAAGGGGCATCTCCGATGCCCGGATTGGGGGGATGAGCTACAACACCAGGCTAAAGCCAGGTGTTTCCCACAAATCGGCTCTCCGAGCCTCCCCCCACCGCCGCAGGGTTGTGGGCCGTTTGCCCACAACCCTTACTTGTTGTCTGACGGTCGCCTCAATGGCTCATTATCACAATTATTTTCAGAATATTCTTTTTTTATTTAACTTTGCGTATATGAAATTTTATAGCTTAGAAGAAATGACCGATAAGCATATCGGTAAACGCGG
>CAZKPP010000033.1:0-22308 GCA_964554665.1 uncultured Bacteroides sp. | reverse complement strand
GACAAGGTGGACAAATTTGTCTGCTTGCAACCACCATAATAAAAAATGCTAAAAAACAATCAAAAAGCTATGAACTATCTCTTTACGAGCGAGTCGGTTTCCGAGGGTCATCCCGATAAAGTTGCCGACCAAATTTCTGATGCCATTCTTGACCAGCTTCTCGCCTACGACCCTAACAGCAAGGTAGGGTGCGAAACTTTGGTAACCACCGGCCAGGTTGTTGTTGCCGGCGAGGTTAAAAGTAATGCCTACGTTGACCTCCACGATGTTGTTCGCGGAGTAATTTCGAGAATCGGCTATAACCGTTCTGAACTCAAATTCGATGCCGAAGCCTGCGGCCTGCTTTCTGCCCTTCACGAGCAGAGCGCCGACATTAACCGCGGTGTTGAACGTTCGGAACTTGCCGAGCAGGGCGCCGGCGACCAGGGCATGATGTTTGGCTATGCAGTGAACGAAACCGCTAACCGCATGCCTCTCACCCTGGAACTCAGCCATCTGATTTTGCGTGAGCTTAGCGAAATTCGTCGCGAAGGCAAGCAGATGACATATCTGCGCCCCGACTCGAAGAGCCAGGTAACCGTTGAATATGACGGCGAAACCCGCAAGCCCGTTCGCGTTCACACCGTTGTCGTTTCCACACAACACGACGAATTCCATGCCGACGATGAAACCATGCGTCAGCAGATTGAAAACGAAGTGCGCAATATTCTCATGCCCCGAGTTCTCGCCAAGCTCACTCCCGAAGTTGCCGCTCTCTATAACCCAGACGACGTTATTTTGCACGTTAATCCTACCGGCAAGTTCGTTATCGGCGGTCCTCACGGAGATGCCGGTCTGACCGGACGTAAGATTATTGTTGACACCTACGGCGGTCGCGGAGCGCATGGCGGCGGTGCTTTCTCGGGCAAAGACCCCTCGAAGGTTGACCGTTCGGCAGCCTACGCTGCGCGCCATATTGCTAAGAACCTGGTTGCTGCGGGAGTAGCCGATGAAGTGCTGGTGCAGGTTGCCTATGCAATCGGTGTTGCTCAACCAGTCAGCCTGAATGTCAACACCTTCGGTACCGCCAAAGTCAACCTTTCGGACGCTGAAATCTCGGCCAAGGTTAAAGATATGTTTGACATGCGCCCCTTCGCTATCGAGCAGCGTTTTGGTTTGCGTAAGCCGATTTATCTTGAAACCGCTACATACGGCCACTTCGGACGCAAACCAGAAAAGGTTGTTAAAAAATTCCATTCCCATTATGAGCCTGACCGCGAAATCGAAGTCGAACTTTTTGCATGGGAAAAGGAAGATATGGTTCCGGAAATCAAAAAAGCTTTCAATATCAAGTAAATGCGCATCGATATTCTGACAGTTCTTCCTGAAATGTTGGAGTCGCCGCTTAACTGCTCCATACTCCACCGGGCCCAGGTTAAGGGCCTCGTGGAGTTTCATGTGCATAACCTCCGCGATTATTCCACCAACAAACACCGCAAAGTAGATGATTATCCCTTTGGCGGCGAGGCCGGAATGGTTATGCAAGTCGAGCCGGTTGACCGTTGTATATCTGCTTTGAAAGCCGAGCGCGATTATGATGAAGTTATCTTCACGTCGCCCGACGGTGAACTGCTTACGCAGCCCATGGCTAACTCGTTGTCGCTGCTCAATAATGTGATTATTCTTTGCGGACATTATAAAGGCATAGACTGGCGCATTCGCGAGCATTTGATTACCAAGGAGATAAGTATAGGCGACTATGTGCTCACCGGCGGTGAAATTCCCGCTGTGGTTATTGCCGACGCCATGGTGCGACTGGTTCCGGGAGTTATCGGCGATGAGCAGAGCGCGTTGAGCGATTCTTTCCAGGATAACCTGTTGGCGCCGCCGGTTTATACCCGGCCTGCCGATTATAAGGGATGGAAAGTGCCCGACATTCTGCTCAGCGGCCACGAAGCCCGCATTGCAGAATGGCGTCAGGAACAAGCTATTGAGCGCACCCAGCGTCTTCGTCCCGACCTATTGAAATGACCCAGCACACCCGCAAACGGATTGTAATCGAAGCTTTGGCGGCAGGTTTGATTCCCTGTGGCTTGCGCGAATATGCGTTCCAGGTTTGTCCTCGCCTGATTCAGCTCAAACCCGATTGGATGAATCTGGTGTTCATTGTGCCGCCGGGCATGAGTGGTTGTTTCGGCAGTGGGGCTGAATATATTGAAGCGACTACCCTGAAAGCCAAGATGATGCGCACTGTTCCTATGGTCCGGGCCGATTTATTTCATGCCCTGCATCAGATTTGCACGGTGAAGCATCTTCCCGGAGTTAAGAAGCAGTTAGTAACGGTTCACGACATCAACTTCTATCACACCAAACATGGTCGCAGCTATCGCCATGCCGAGGGGCGATTTCTGTCGCGCATGGCTCCGGCATCGCATCTTGCCTTTATTTCGCGATTTGCGGCCGAAGACGTTGCCGAGCATTTTCCCTATACTCAACCTGCGCGCGTTATCTATAATGGCGTAACGCCTCCTGATCCGTCGAGGGCCAAGCGCCCGCAAGGAGTGCCCGACGGGCCTTTCTTGCTCCATTTATCGAGCCTTGATGAGTATAAAAATGTCAGAGCGCTGGTTAGGATGATGGATTTTCTGCCGGAGCGCCGACTTATTTTAGCCGGTAATTGCAAGGACTCGGAATTAAAGGATATGGTTGAGAAGCGTAGCAATATCGTTATGATAGGCCGGGTTAGCGAAGAAGAAAAGACCTGGCTATATGCCAACTGCACTGCGTTTCTCTTCCCATCGCGTGCCGAGGGCTTCGGTCTGCCTCCTTTGGAGGCCATGCACCTTGGTAAACCGGTGTTCCTGTCAACGCTTACATCGCTTCCCGAAATAGGTGGCAATCAAGCTTATTACTGGCCCGACCTTGAGCCGGGGGCCATGGCGGCCGAACTGGTCAAGAAGCTATCAAAGGAGCAGAATCCTGAGGCGCGTAAAATCCATGCGGCTCAATTCTCGTGGGATACTACCGCCCGCTCTTATATCGATTACTATAACGACATTCTCAAGCAATGAAAAAGGTAATGATCATCAACGGCCCGAACCTCAACCTGTTGGGTCGCCGCGAACCGGGTATCTACGGCTCGCAAACCATGGATGCTGCCCTCGAAGCGTGTGAAAAACTCGCCGAGATAGATTATTTTCAGAGCAATCACGAAGGAGAACTTATCGATAAACTTCATGAGGTAGGTTTTGATCATAATTATACCGGCATAGTTCTCAACGCCGGCGCATATACGCACACTT
Source organism: uncultured Bacteroides sp. (assembly GCA_964554665.1). Taxonomy (GTDB): domain Bacteria; phylum Bacteroidota; class Bacteroidia; order Bacteroidales; family Muribaculaceae; genus UBA3263. The sequence continues at coordinate 19,027 of CAZKPP010000033.1, read as the reverse complement.
CGCTGGCTTTGGCCGACGCCATTGCTGCCATAGAGTTGCCGGTGGTTGAAGTGCATATTTCCAACGTGCATACGCGCGAGGAAATCCGCCATCACTCTATGATTTCGGGCGTATGCCGTGGCGTGATTGCCGGCTTTGGCCTCGATAGCTATCGCCTGGGCGTGGAGGCCCTGATTTGTGGATAACCTGCTGGAAGAATATATATTGAACCACATATCCGATGAGCCGGAGCATCTGCGCCGACTCAACCGGCAAACCCAGCTACATCATTTGTATTCCCACCAGTGTTCGGGCCATTTGCAGGGTAGGGTGCTCTCGTTTCTGTCGAAGCTCGTGGCGCCCCGGCGCATAATCGAACTCGGCACGTTTACCGGCTATTCCGCACTCTGTCTGGCCGAGGGATTGGCTTCAGACGGCGAACTTGTTACCGTTGAGCATAACGAAGAAGATGCTGAGATGCTCACCGAGCTTTTTGCATTGGATTCGCGCATACATCTGTTTATAGGCGATGCCTGCGATGCCATAAAGGCTATTCCCGGACCTTGGGATCTGGCGTTTATCGACGCCAACAAGCGCGAGTATTGCGAATATCTGCAGATGCTGTTGCCCAAAATGGCCCCCGGTGCGCTGATTATTGCTGACAATACCCTTTGGGCCGGCAAGGTGGTTGACCCTGCCGAGACCGACGCTCAAACTCAAGGAATCCGACGTTTTAACGATTTGGTCAAATCTTTGGCCGATAAACTGCAACCTGTAATTCTTCCGCTTCGCGACGGAATGACATTGCTTCGTGTAAATGGAACTTCAAACGATTGATAAACAAACTCTTGCCGCATTGCCGTGTGAGCAATTCAGCGGACGCATAGAACTCGTTCAGACTCCGGAAGCCGCCGTTAAGGCAATGCGCTTTCTGATGGATCAGCCGATGGTCGGCTTCGACACCGAAACGCGTCCGAATTTTCGCAAAACCGATAACCACAAGGTGTCGCTTCTGCAGTTGTCGACACCCTCAATCTGTTTCCTCATTCGCCTGAACCGCGTAGGCATTATGCCGGAAATCAAGGAGTTTCTTGAAACTCCGAATGTTATCAAAGTCGGACTCTCTACCAAAGATGATTTTCATCAGCTCAACCAGCTGGAGGCAATCCAACCCAAGGGATTTGTAGAGCTGCAATCGATTGTTAAAGACTATGGCATCGGAGAAGCATCGCTCACAAAGGTCTATGCCCTGCTGTTTGGGAAGCGGATATCTAAGGGACAGCGGCTGAGCAACTGGGAGGCCGTTGAACTTACCGGTGCGCAACAGCACTACGCAGCTCTTGACGCCTATGCGTGCCTGAAAATTTATCAACACCTAACCGAAAATGCTTCCCACTGATCCGTTTATCTTGCTTAGCTATATCAACACGAAACTGCGCGACGAGTATTCATCGCTCGATGCTTTGTGTGAGGACCTAAACGTTGACCGCGCCGACCTCGAAGGCAAACTCGCTGCAGCAGGTTTCGAATACCTGCCTGAGGCAAATCAGTTTCGCTAAAACTGCGGTTTATTCGGCAGTTTTTATATGTTGCTCAATATAGGCTGCCATGGCATTTGAATTCTGGCAGCCGAGCAGATATTTTTTGCCGTTGGCAAGAGTAAGCATAAAGCAATCGTTGCCGTTGCCCCAATAACCGATGTAGGAACCGGTTTTGCTGTCGCGAAACTTTCCCCAATAGCCCATAAAGCCGCCCGATGCCCAGATGCGGATGGTGCCTGGCAGGGGTTTAAAAGGATTTTCGACTTTAACGACCTCCGACATTGCAATGCTCCGCTTGTTCAGCGGCGAATGAATAGTAATCTCATTGTCGTTGGCTGAAATGGAAACAGGCGCGTAGAACAAAGACACCGGATATAGACAAATCACAATAAATAGAATCGAAAAGAATCCTGCCGGCTCATGAACAGTACAAATCAGACCACCGACCAAGGCTGCAGTTAAAACAATCGTCAGCACCCACGATGCTTTGCTATAAACAATTCTTTCTTTCATATCTTAAAAACAAATTCAGTTAGAAGTCGATGGTGAGGCGGACGTTGAGCTGGCGGCGCGTCAGGTAGTTCGGAACCGCATACTGGATGTCGTTAACGTCGGTGACCCAATAGTAGGAGCTGACGTTGGAAATGTCGAGCAGATTGAAGCAGTCAACTCCGAGCCAGATGCTTTTGAAATGGCGCCAAAAGCCTGAACGCGGTTCCTGATCTTCGGAGCGGGGCGATAGAAGCGCATAGCTCAGGCCAATGTCTACGCGTTTGTAGGCCGGGGTACGGAAGTAGCCCTTGTCGCGGGTAGAGCGGGGCGGAGTAACCGGCAGACCATCGGACAGGATGCCGCGAAGCGAAAACTTCAACTTCGGAAATTTAGGGAAATAGTCGGTGAAATACAGAGCCAGCGAATAGCGCTGATCGGTGGGGCGGGGAACGCGGACTCCATTGAGGGTTTCGGCAGTCTTCATCAGCGAGAACGACAGCCATGAATCGCTACCCGGCACAAACTGGCCGAAAAGCTTGAAGTCAAGCCCCATGGCATAACCGTTGCCGCCGTTAACACCGGCGTAGTTGAGTTTAAGGTTGTCGATTTCGTAGGGTATCAGACGGCCAAGAGCCTTATAATAGGCTTCAGCCGATAGCTTGAAGGGCCGGTTGAGAGTGCGGAATGAATAATCGGTGCCTAAAATGAACTGCACTGAGCGCTGGGCCTTGATGTTGCGGTTCAAAACAATGTTGATGTTTCCAAGGTCATCGCGCACCGGTTGGCGATATTCTTTGTAGAACGGCGACTGGTAATACAGGCCGGTTGCAAACCGGAATGCCCACGACGAGTTGCGTTCGGGAACGAAACCGACCGAAGCTCGGGGCGACAGCAGGAATTCGTGGTTGAAACTCCAGTAGCTTGCCCTTAGGCCGTAGTTGATGGTCCAGAAGCCGAGCGATGAACGCAGGCGCCAGGCGTCTTGCGCAAACAGGGCCAGGCGTGATGATGTCAGGTCGTTGTGTGAGCGCTGGCTGTAAATCACCCTCACGGCATCAGGATCGTAGGGCAGGGAATAGCCCGCCGAGTCGCGGAGCTCCCATTCGCTCTGGCGATCGCGTATTTTTTCGATGTTGTAGCTGATGCCATAGCTGAGATTATGGTCGCCAAGGCCGGTGTTGCCGCGCAGCGACAGGGTAAATACTGAGCCGCGGAGGCGGTTGCGTGCATGTTCCTTATAGCGGCCAACGCCAAGTTCGCCGCCGATTTCGCCGGCTCCGGCCTGGTCGAGCCAATATTCGCCGGAAATGTCGTAGCTAACCAACTCGTTGGTGTAATAGCCCGATGCAAGCAGAGTGAAATCGTTTCCGCGATTGGGTCGGAAATTGAGCATGGCTGCTCCGAAATATGTTTCAAAGCGGTCTTTTTCGCGGCCGTCGAAATAAACGGTAAAATGTTTGGCATCGGTCGACGTGCCGAAATTCGTTTCGCGCGTCTGCGGCTTGAATTCGTAGTTATTTATGGCGATGTTGCCCAGAAACGAAGCCTTCCACTTCTGATTGATTCTGAAGTTGAGGTTAGTTTGATAATCGAAGTAATTAGGGTTGTATTCGCCGCGGGTTTCGAGCGATGACAATAGCGAGTTGTTGCGCTTATAGCGAATGCCGTGGAGTTGCGAAAACCGTTTGCTGCCCTGGCCGATGGCTAACGATGCACCCTGAAGCGAGGCTGCTAACTGACCCTCAAATGACTCCGGCTGGCGATAGGTTATGTCGAGCACCGAGCTCATTTTGTCGCCATATTCAGCCGAAAAACCACCGGTTGAAAAGTTTACATCTTTTACCATTGCCGGATTGATAACCGACAGGCCTTCCTGCTGGCCGGAGCTGATAAGCTGCGGGCGATAGACTTCAACTCCGTTGATATAGACCGAGTTTTCATCGTAGGAACCGCCGCGTACCGAAAACTGCGAGCTCATTTCGTTCGACGAGTGAACGCCGGCCATGGTAGTGAGCAGCGATTCAACCGTGCCGCCACTGGCGTCGGCCGCCAATTTGTAGGCTTGGTGGTCAATGCGCTGCATGCCGTCGGTTTGTTTTCGGAATTCCGACACCTCAATCTCGGCCAGTTCGGTTGAGGGAAGCATCTTAACGTTGAGCGCCACCGACTCCTGCGGGTCAATGAGCTTACGGGTAATGTCGTGGTAGCCGATGCAATGAAACACCACGGTTATTGTGTCGGCCTGAGGTGCCGACAAAGAGTAGGAGCCGTTAAGGTCGCTGAAAGTGCCGATTGCCGTGCCTTTAATCGAAACCTGAACGAACTCCAGAGGCTCGTTGGCAGAACCGTCGCCATGGGTTACCTTGCCGTGTATGTTAACCTTAGCACTCATCGATAGGGTGCAGAGGAGTGTAATTATCGTCAGAAGGATTTTCATCACATTATTAACGCACGCGAGCCCGATTTATTGCAAATATTCAATTCTCAGAGGCTCAAAATAGGGTAGAAATGAACAATTTTGTTGCGCAAGTTGTTGAAAGATAAAGAGGAAAGAAAACTCAAGCGCACTTTTATATCAATCGCAAATTTTCAGCAAATAAATTTGACAATTTAAACTGGAAAACAAATTTGCAAATACAACGATTCGGATTTGCAAAAGCAAACAAAACTAATTTTTACTTATGTTAAATTCGAGAGAATTATAAGAAGTAAACAGTTTGCAAAATTCGAGGTTGGTTTACAAATGTCAATTTACAAAATCAGGAACTTGAAAATTGGTTCACAAAGCTGCAGATTTTGATTTGCAAACATGTTGCAAAACGGAATTCTGCGGCGTTGACACATTTTAACAAAAGCAGATATTTGCTAATAATCAGTGGGTTGTACTGAAAATATAAAGTAAAAGTATTGCTATTGGTCGCTTGTGAGTGCAATCGCGATAATAGTAATGGCTTTGCATAGGTAAGTTGCATGATGTCAGTTATTAGCGTCGATAAATGTATATCTACGCTTTATGTTTGTGTAATCTAAAGCACACACGAGCGTACACTGCTGTAACATCTGATTGCAAATGTAAAATATTATGGAAATAATTTAAATTTGCAATTTACAAAAATAAATTTGGAAATTCAAATTATAATGTTTAACTTTGCAATCTCAAAATTACCATTTGCAAACCGATATGGACATTGTAAATCGCCTTACTACCTTCATGGAAGCATACGGAATCGGGAGCACCCAGTTTGCCGATGCCTGTGGTATTCCACGTCCTACCCTCTCGCAGATTCTCAGCGGACGCAACAAAAAAATTTCAGATGCAGTTATCGCTAAAATTCACGGAGCTTATCCGAGCTTGAGTGTTCTTTGGCTGCTTTTTGGCGAAGGACCTATGGAATCGGGCCCGGCACCACGTATGCAGGCTCCGGTTCAGGATTCAGCTCCGCAAAATCCATCGCAGCCTGCTCTGCGGAACTCGTTTTCGGTCGACCGCGCTGAAAATTCCGACGATATGGGTGGTCTTTTTAGCGGGGATACCTTGTTTTTTGGTGATGAAGAGGCTGAAAAAGAAACCGCCAAGGCTTCAAATCCCGGCGGTGAAGAGCCTGTGCTGACCATTCCGGCCGATGGCTCGAAGTCGATAGTCAATATAATGGTGTTTTATTCCGATAATTCCTATCAGTCTTTTGTGCCCCGCTGAGGCGCTTCAGACGCTGCTGTTATTCGTCCCAGACAAAGGTTGTCAGCATCGGATAATGGTCGCTTGAGGCCACGTTTCCGCGCTCAATGTCGACCGGATGAAAGTCTCCGCGCCACAAAACGTGGTCGATGCGGAAATTGAAATAGGGGGCATTATAGGTAATTGTCGGGCCTAACGCAACCTCGGCATATGCGTCTTTCATGCCCACTTCCTGAAGTATTTTTATTGTGCGGCAGCCCGGAACATCATTGAAATCGCCGCAAATGATAACGTCACCCGGCAGTTGCTCAACGTAGGAGCGCAGCATTTTGCCCTGCAGCGCACGTTTCTGAAACGCCTGCATAAGTTTTGAGATTATCTGCTGGCGAACGCGGTTGAGAGTTTCTTTTTTGTCAGATTCTTCGAGCTTCTCGGTGTCGGTAAGGTCGCGATATAGCTCTTTGTCTTCGTTGCTTAGGCCGAAACTTTCGAGGTGAACGCCGATTATGTTGATGGGGCGTGAGTCGTTTACCGAGGTCCGGAAAATTTCAATGCTCCCCAGACTGTGGGTGTTTTCGGGTGGTACGACGTGAAGAATAGGCCTTTTGGAATAGAGCACTGTGCCACGCGAACCGCGGCTGAAGTAGGGATAAATTGTGTTCAGGGAGTCGATTTGGGCCTGTGGTACGAACATTTTCAGAGAGCCCTGATTTTCATTTTCAAAGAGAGCTACGGCATCGGCTCCGGAATTGAGAATCGTGTGCATGGTGCGGTTGTTGTCAGGAGTTGACAGCTCTTCTACGTCCACCATGCTCAAGACGTTGTAGCTCATTATCTTAAATGTGCGCTCCTTTTCCTCGTCAGTTAACTCGGGTTTTGAAAAATTCAGTGGCGAGAACACCAAAAACGGCTTAAAGGCTATGAGCAAGGTAAGAAGCGACACCAACGACAGCCACCTGCAGAATATCAGGTTTACAACCAACAATATTGCCGATAGAAGATACCAGAGCGGAAACGTCATGGCAACTATTCCCGCAAAGGGCATGTATTCCTGGTCAATATGGCTGGCGTAGCCGCTGAAAATTGCTATGCCGGCAATGAGCACGTTTAAGCCGATCCAAGCCGGAAGCGCTAATGCTCGTAGTGCGTTGATTATCTTTTTCATAGTTTTCTGCTGTAGTCTAACAACTGACGGCGCTCGTCAGCCGAGAGTGATTTATAGCCCGAACGGTGAACTTTGTCGAGCAGTTCGTCAAGCGATTTCTTGCGGGCTTCCTTAACCGGGCGTATTAAACAGCGGCGCCGGCTGAGAATAAATGCGTAGGCGATGCCCCCTAAAGCTCCGCCAATATGTGCCAGCCCACCGCCGGGGTTATTGCCGATAAAGGCGAGCAGACTTAACCCAACGGCTATCATGGCTATCCATTTGAAGCTCACAGCTCCTATAAACATCAAGTTGACGCTCATGTAGGGCACTCGGGCTGCGGAGTAGCATACAACGCCGAGCACCGCCGCGCTCGCGCCCATAAGAGGGTAGGGACACCAGCCCATCATGGCCCCGGCAATAAACAGGATTACCCCTCCCAGGCCGCCGGCGATATATGCTGACAATAGCTGACGCCCGCTGCCTATTTCAAGGGCCATGCGGCCGAAGAGCCAAAGCCAAAGGCAATTGAACAGGGTGTTGAGAACTCCGGTATCGGCCACCATGTAGGTGAGCAGTGTCCAGGGCCGGAGCCAAAATTTCGGCCCGACGGCAATCCAGTTAACGGCTTCCGGTCCCAATGCAAAGCATGCGAGCACCAGAACTACAAACATAGCCGCGTTGGCTATCAAAAGCCACTTAATATAGCGGTCGATCATTGATTTCTCCGCGTTTGCGCCAATAAACAATCAATGCCCAGCCAATAAGCATACCGCCAAGGTGTGAGAAATGTGCAACTCCCGGTTGGAGACCCGTAACACCCAAGAACAGTTCTATTGCTCCGTAACCCAACACGAGCCATTTGGCTTTGATGGGAACAGGAATAAACATTATATACATCGGCATGTTGGGGAATATCATGGCGAACGCCAGAAGGATGCCGAATACGGCGCCTGAGGCTCCGACCGTTGGCACGTTCATCAGAAGATTGATTTCGCCCAAGGTCGGATCAACCCAGTTCTTGTTGACGCTTAAAAGTCTGGCTCCTTCGCGTGCAATCTCGCTCAACGATGCTCCATCGGGCAGGGAAGCAGCAAGATGATTGAGCCAGATGGCATATACGCCTTCCTGAACCAGGGCGGCGCCAACGCCAACGGTAAGATAAAAGAGCAGATAGCGCGCCGAGCCGAACACTCGCTCGATTATCGAGCCAAACATCCACACGGCAAACATGTTGAACAGAACGTGGGTCAGCCCGCCGTGCATAAACATATATGTCAGCAGCTGCCAGAAGCCGAACTGGGGCGACAAAAAGTAGTGGAGCCCACAAGTCCTATCCATAAAGCTGCCGAAGGGTGCAAACATTGCGCATGCCAACCATATCAGCACGTTTATGATTATCAGATTCTTAGTAACAGGCGGTATATTTCGAAACATTATATATTAGCAGAGTTATGGTTTTTGGGGATGTAGACGCCCCAGGAGGAGCGGTCGAGGTTGCGGTAGCTTATGGCTTCGCGCAGATGGTGGGGCCTGATGTCGGCCGATGCGTCGAGGTCAGCTATCGTGCGCGCTACGCGCAGAATACGGTCGTAGGCGCGGGCCGAAAGGTCGAGTCGTTCCATGGCGTTGCGCAGAATTGAGCTGCACTCGGGATCGAGGCGCACATAGCGGCTCATTTGGCGCGAACCCATCTGGGCGTTGCAGTGAATGCCCGGTTCGTTTTTGAAACGCTCGGTCTGAATCTGCCGCGCGGCGATTACTCGCTTGCGGATTTCAGAGCTCGGTTCGCCGGCAACTTCCGACTGCAGATCATCATAACTTACCGGCAGAATTTCCACCTGGAGGTCTATGCGGTCCATCAAAGGACCTGAAATGCGCGACAAATAGCGGTTTACCGCTCCGGGCGGGCAGGTGCATATTTTTGTCGGGTGGTTGTAGTAGCCACACGGGCAGGGGTTCATCGAGGCTACCAACATAAAACCGGCCGGATATTCAACCGAATAGCGTGCGCGTGAAATATTGATTGTGCGGTCTTCGAGTGGCTGGCGCATTACTTCGAGCACCGAGCGCGAAAATTCAGGCAGCTCGTCGAGAAAGAGTATGCCGTTGTGGGCCAATGAAATTTCGCCCGGTATCGGGTGGTTGCTTCCGCCGCCAACTAATGCCACAGACGAAATAGTGTGGTGAGGCGACCGGAAGGGTCGGGTAGTCATCAGGTGCGAACCGCGGGGCAGTTTGCCCGCCACCGAATGAATCTTAGTGGTCTCCAGGGCTTCGCCTAAAGTCAACGGCGGCAAAATCGAGGGCAAACGTTTGGCCATCATCGATTTGCCCGAGCCGGGAGGGCCTACAAGCAAAATGTTGTGGCCGCCGGCACACGCAACCTCAAAGGCACGTTTAACCAACGGCTGCCCCTTAACCTCGCTGAAATCGAAGTCGACGCAATCGGCGGCTTTGGCAAATTCGGCCCTGGTGTCGACTTCGGTAGGTTCAATGGTGTCTACGCCATTGAGAAAAGCAATTACTTTGCTCAAGTTCTGGGCACCGTAAACTTTCAGGCGGTTTACAACTGCCGCTTCGTCAACATTAGCCTCCGGCACTATGATTCCCTCGTAGCCTGCTTCGCGTGCCTTTATGGCCATCGGCAGCGCGCCTTTGATTGGCAGCAGCGAGCCGTCGAGTCCGAGTTCGCCCATAATCAGATACTTGCCGAGGTCGGGGCAGTTAATCTGGCCGTCGGCGGCAAGAATGCCAACCGCTATCGGCAGGTCGTAGGCTGCGCCTTCCTTGCGCACGTCGGCCGGCGACATGTTAACCAATATCGACTTATGGGGCGGGATTGAGTGGCTCTGCTCTATGGCGCTCATGACGCGTTCATAGCTCTCCTTGACGGCAGCGTCAGGGAGGCCTACTATCGAGAACATGAACCCTCGGGTTATGGAAACCTCAATAGTTATAATCAGTGCGTCAATGCCTTGAACGGCAGCTCCGTAGGTTTTAACGAGCATTATTTGTTCCAGATTTGCCAGGCCAACAGAGCCTGAAGGTGAAGCATGGCGAGGCCGTTGCAGGTACGAGCGCCTGCTGCCGCTGCTTTTTTCATGAATAGAGTCTCCGCGGGGTTGTAGACAAGGTCATAGCAGATATGGTCCTGGGTAAGCAACTCGTAGGGGAGGGGCGGGCAATCCTCAACCTTCGGATACATTCCTAACGGCGTGGTGTTAACAATCAACCGGTTGGCGGCGATAACCTCGGGGATCAATCCGTCGTATGACAGCTGCCCTTCGGCCGGGCGGCGCGAAACCACTGTATAGGGTATGCCGAGCCACTGCAGGGCCGCGCATACTGCCCGCGCTGCGCCTCCGAAGCCAAGCACAAGGGCCGAAATCGGTTCTAAAGGCAGTAGCGGGGCCAGTGTGCGCGCAAAAGCGGGTGCATCGGTGTTATATCCTTCAAGCGCAACTAATTCGTTGTCGCTGCCGTAAACGAGGCGCACCGTATTGACTGCGCCTATTTCTTTGGCTTGGTCTGAAAGCTTTGTCAGATAGGGAATTATCTGCTGCTTGTAGGGTATGGTAACGTTCAGGCCGCGAATCTCCGGATATTCCGCAATCAGCTCCATAAGGTCGCCGATGTCGGGCAACTCAAAGTTACGGTAATCTGCATCAATTCCTTCCCGGCGAAATTTTTCGTTAAAGAAACTCGCTGAGAAGGAATGACCGAGCGGATAGCCCAAGAGTCCGTAAAGGTCCACGCGGCTCTTAGTCTATGTTTTTAACCTTGGCCGGATTGCGGAAGTGGAGTTTGCCCTCTTCGTATTCCTGAGCGGCAATAAGGGTAGGTTTGGGAAGTTTTTCGTAGTAGCGCGAAATTTCAATCTGCTCGCGGTTTTCGTTGATTTCCTCCTGGTTGTCGGTCAGGGTTGCGAACTCCTGTAGTTTCTTGTCGAGGTCGTGTTTCATCTGCTCGCCGATCTGGTTGGCGCGCTTGGCAATAACAGCAACTGTTTCATATACGTTACCTGTGGCTTCGGAAAGCTTTACCATATCGCGGGTAACGGTGTTGATGGGAGCGTTAGTCTTTTTGTAGTCCATTATTATAGGGATAGTTAGTCGTTAACGTGTTTAGATGCAATTTTGAAAATGTTGTCGGCCTCGGAGCGGAATTTGCTCTCGGGGTAGGTGTTGATAAACAGGTAGTAGTTGTCAACAACCTGGCGGAAACGTTCGGGCTGCTTTTCAGCAACCGACAGGTCGGCTTCCTTAAAGCGGCTCTTGAGAATCAGCATGTCAAGCTGCTCTTTATAAGCTGAATATGGATAGTTCTTCAGGGCGTTTTGGGCAACGATGATTGCGCTCTGATAGTTATTGCCCATGTAGGTGCCGAGGTTATAATAGAGCTGGGCGTTCTGCAGTTGCTTGAGCGCGAGCTTGTCTTGAAGCTCAAAAATCATTTGTTGAACCTCCGGCGCACGCTCCGATCTCGGGTAATATTCAAGGTAGGTGGTCAGTTCTTCGATGGCTTGCAGGGTCGGCGACTGATCGAGCTGAACGTCGGGCGAGTCCAAAAAGTAGCCGCGACCGGCATAAAAGTGCGAGTCTTCGGCATATTTGCCTTTCGGATAGCGGGTGTAGTAGGTGTGAAGATACGTTCCGGCCGAGGGATAATCTTTATTGTAAAAATTACACATTCCCAACATATAGAGGGTTTCTTCGGCGCGTTCCTGACCTTTAAAGGTCGACACTATTTCCGAAAGAACGCTGGCGGCCTGTGCATATTTCCCCTCTTCATACCATTTTTTCGCGTACTCGAACTTGACGGAAGCGTCTCTGGTTTTGAGCACACGCTGATATTCGCCGCACGACACCAAGAGCCCGAGCGAAAGGGTTAATATACAGAATATTAAGTATTTCTTCATCCTTCTTATGCTTATTCAACGCGCAAAGTTACAAAAAATCCCCGACATTAGCAAATCGAAATTCAAGCCATTTCTACGGCTTCGGGGCTGTAGATCTGCGGTTTTACGCGACCCTGCAGAAAGCGCAGGGCATTGCCCGCAAGCGCTCCGAGCTCGTCTTCGCCGGCGCTTACAACAATCGGGCCCAGGAAGTCGACCCATTCGGTGAGTTTGCGCGTGCAGTATTTGCTGTGGGCTATGCCTCCGGTCAGGATTATGGCGTCGACCTTGCCACGCAAGGCCACCGCGCGTGCCCCCACCTCTGTTGCCACGGAATAAATCATGGCGTCGAGTACCAGCCGGTACGGTTCTTCGCCACGTTCGGCGCGGGCGGCGATGTCGGCCATGTCGGTCGACCCAATGTGGGCTTTAACTCCGCCGTTGCCGTTGACCATGCGGCGCAGTTCGCGATGGGTGTATTTGCCTGAAAAGCAAAGGTCTATGAGCTGTGCGGCGGGCAGCGAACCCGAGCGGTCGGGACTGAACGGACCGTTGCCGTTGAGGGCGTCGTTAACGTCGATAACGCGACCGTGGTCGTGGGCCGACACCGAAATGCCGCCGCCTAAATGCACGATTATCAGGTTCATATCTTCGTATGTCAGGCTTAAGCTCTCGGCATAGTTGCGACCGACAGCTTTTGAATTCAATGCGTGGAATATGCTTACGCGCTTGATTTCGGGCAGGCCGGTAACCTTGGCTATGTCCATACGCTCATCAACCACTTCCGGATCGGCTATCAATGCCGGACAATCCGATTCGCGTGCCATGTCGCGCGCCATAAGGGCTCCGAGGTTACAGGCGTGTTCGTTGGGCGAATGAATCAAATCATGGCAAATCAGGTCGTCTACAATGTAGACCCCGCCCGGAGTTGGCTGCAACAGGCCGCCGCGCGCAACCACGGCATCGAACTTCTGCGCAAATCCCGCTTTTTTAAGCTCGTCTCTCATTTGCGAGTCGCGATAGTCGAGTTGCTCAATGGGGTGATGGAACACGCTGAGTTCATCGGCCTGGTGGGCGAGGGTTGTTGACCATAATTGCTGCTCGTTTTCGTAAACAGCGAGTTTTGTCGAGGTCGATCCGGGATTGATAACTAAAATCTTCATTGGTCAAGAGAGCGTAAAAGCGTTACTGCGTCAACGTAGGAGGCTATGCTGTCGGCCACGGCGCGGGCGTTGGCCATGGCGTGAACAACCGTGGCCTGATTGCCGGCAACGTCGCCGCCGGCGAAAACACCCTTGCGGGTGGTCATTCCCTGCGGATGGTCGCGGAGCACAACGTAGCCTTTATCGTCGGTTTCGATGCCGGTGGTGGTTGAAACTATGCGCGATGCGGGGCGAGAACCTATGGCCAGGAATACCTTGTCGGCCGGAAGTTCCATGGTTTCACCCGCGCAATTCATTTTCAGTAAATAGTTGCCGCCGTCGGGATTATGGTGAATGCTTTCGATTGATGATTCCCACAGGAACTTAACTCCCTCGGCAACTGCTTCTTCATACTCGGAGTGGAGGGCCGACATGTTTTCTATGGTGCGGTGATAAATAATCGTCACCTCGTCGGCTCCGAAGCGCAATGCGGTTCGTGCGGCGTCCATAGCCGTGTTGCCGCAGCCGACCACAAATACTTTCGCACCCGGTTTGATGCCTACGTCGCGGCGTTTGATAACCTTGTTGTTGTAGAGCGACGCAAGGCGCAAAAAGTGTATGGCCTGCATTACGCAGCGGCTGTTGCCCCCTTCAATGTCGAGCGGATTCGGCTTTCCGGCGCCCGAGCCGATAAATATGGCATCGTAGCCGCGCTCAAATAGTCCGTCGATAGTAATGTCGGGGCCAATGGTAACTCCAACGAATAGTTTTACGCCGAGCTGTTTGATTTTTTCTACTTCGCTGTCGACCACCGCTGCCGGAAGCCTGTAGTCCGGAATGCCGAACGTAAGCACGCCGCCGGCCCGCTTCTCCTTTTCAAAAAGGTCAATTTCAAAGCCTTTGCGGGCAAGTTCGCCGGCTACGGTCAATCCGGCCGGCCCGCTGCCGATAACCGCCACCTTGCCGCGGGTTTTGGGCAGAATGGGTTGGCGAAGCAATCCCATTTGCGTATCGAAATCGGCTACAAAACGCTCCAGACGACCTATGTTGATGTGGTCGCCGAGTTTGCCCATTACGCAGTGGCCCTCGCATTGGCGTTCGTGGGCGCATACGCGGCCACACACTGCCGGCAAGTTGCTCTTGGCGTTTATAATGGTCATTGCGTTGCCTATGTTGCCCATCGAGAGCTCGTGAATCCAGTCGGGAATATCATTCCCTACCGGGCACCCTTTTCTGCATTGCGGGTTCTTGCAGTGGAGGCAGCGTTTGGCTTCGGCAATAGCCTCAGCCATAGTATATGGAGTCGATTCCTCGTTGAGAAGTTGCATAATGGTTGAATTATTATTCGCCGCAAATATACGCATTTTTTAAAAAGTGTGCAAATAATAATTCAGGGGCACCTGAGAACTCATTTCTCATGCGCCCCTGAATCAGGGAATAAGTTAGGTGGCGATTATTTTACGCGTTCAACGTAGGAACCGTCCTTAGTGTTGATGCGAACTTTGTCGCCGGTGTTGCAGAAAAGGGGAACGCGAACCGTAGCGCCGGTTTCCACGGTGGCGGGCTTCAGGGTGTTGGTGGCGGTGTCGCCCTTGATGCCGGGTTCGGTGTAGGTGATTTCAAGAACTACGCTCTGGGGCATTTCGCAGGTCAGAACTGTTTCGCTGGCTGCGTGTACCATAGCTTCGCAGATGTCGCCGTCTTTAAGGAATTCAACGCCTTCGATGCTTTCGCCGGGAACGATGATTTCTTCCCAGGTTTCGGTGTGGAGGAAGTGGTAGCCCATTTCATCCTTATATGAGTACTGATAGGGGCGACGTTCTATGCGGACTTCTTCAACCTTAACGCCGGAGTTCCAGGTTTTGTCGATTACGCGGCCGGTGCGAACGTTTTTCAGTTTGGTGCGCACGAAAGCGGGGCCTTTGCCCGGTTTAACGTGGAGGAATTCAACGATGAAGAAGTATTGGCCGTCGATGTCGAGGCACATACCGTTTTTGAAGTCAGCAGTTGTTGCCATAAAAAGTTTTCTTTAAATAATGAATTGATTTTTTGCGGCGCAAAGTTACGCAAAAATTTCCGTAACTCCAAATTTGGTAATGTGGGCGGTTCGCCCTCATTATTTAGTCGGCAGCGGGTGGATCGAGCGTTTGAAAAACCATATCCGTTAGTTGTGCAATCGTTTTGCGAATGCGCACCATGTCGGTTTCCTCGTTGAGGTCGAGTCCGCAGAATGTTGATCGGTCGCAATGAAGAAGCAGATAATATGCCCCGCCGATTATCAGCGCTGCAAACGCCGTTATATCCATCGGACTATTCTTCTCCCTAAATAACTTCTTATACCGGAAAATCAACTGCATATTAAACATTTCGCGAAGCATGGCCATACGGTTGGTCGTGTCATTTCCTTCCGTTATTTCCCAACGCAATATTTCGCGCATCATACTTTCGGTTGAAAGGTCGTCTAAAAGTCCGTTGAATATTGCCTTGCACTTCTCGGCACTTGGCTCTGCCGATGCCTCCGAAAGAATTTCATCTGTCACCCAGTAGTCATATTTTTGCAGAAACTCCGTGTAGAAAATATCGAGATTGGCGTAGCGATTATAAAACACTGCCGGCTCAATTTTGGCTTCGCGGATAATATCGGATAGTAGTACATTGGCAAAACCTTTCTCGCTAATCTGTTTTTCAGCGGCTTCGTTTATTGCTTGCTCAATGTCGGCTTTAGTTCGTCTTTCTCGTCGTTGTTCACCCATAGGTATTTGATTTTACTGTGCAAAGTTACACAAAAAACTTAGATTATATGCAAAATAAATTGTATAAAATTTGCGATATAAAATAAATTCTTCTATATTTGCGGTATCGAAACCGATGAATCGCCCCCTGCGATTTCTGCTGAATACCCTCAATCATCACATGTTATGCGTAAGATTCTATTGTTTTTCATCTGTTTGCTATCCGTGGCGTCGGCCACGGCCAAGCTGACAAAATTTATTGTCAACGGCGATATTGTCAAGCAAGATTATTCAAAGGCTGACTGGTATCGCGAGTCGCTCGACAGTGTCTATCTCGCCTTGGTTAAAAATGACACCATTCCGGTCAGCTTCAAGATGATGTCGGGCAACGATGAACTGAAAATGACAACCGGCGGACTGTTTCGCATCCTTGTTGAGGGCGGAGTCGGCTCCTATTCGCTTATTCTCAATCGCGAGGGCTACGAGCCCCTGCGCCATGACTTCAAGGTGGTGTCGGAAGGCCAAGACGTGGTTTGGGTGCGCACTCTCGCTATGGAACCGCGACGCGGCCATCTGCTCAATGAGGTTGAAGTCCGCGGAACGGCCATAAAAATGGTGATGCAGGGCGACACGATTGTTTATGACGCCCGCGCCTTCCGGCTGGCCGAGGGCTCTACGCTTGATGCCCTGGTCAGTCAGCTTCCGGGCGCGCAGCTCGATGATGACGGAAACATCACCGTCAATGGCAAAAAGGTCAGCTCTCTGCTAATCAACGGCAATGACTTCTTCAACGGCGACCCGGAAGTTGCCCTGAAAAATCTCCCGGCCTACACCATAAACAAAATCAAGGTTTACGACAAGGCCGACAAGGATGACCACGTAACCCTTGCGTCGCAACAGCTCAAAACCGGCAGTGAAGATGAAAATATAGTCATGGACGTGATTCTTAAGAAAGAGTTTTCGATGGCAACCATCTTTAACGTTGAAGGGGGGTATGGCCCCGGAATATATCCGAAGGGTTCCTCCAAACGGCTCGACAGCCGCTATCTGGGGCGCGCCTTTGTTATCGGCTTCGGCAAAAATTATCGGTGGGGCGCATATGGCGGTTACAACAACATACGAAATAATTCCAAAACTTCGTCGCGCAACAAAAACTGGGGCTACAACCGGAACGACGGTTCTTCCGGCGACGGAACCACGGCAATTGGCGGTATGGACGTTTTCTATAACCCCACCAGGAAAATCGAAATTTCCGCCAATTTGGACTATGAACGCTCGGATATGGACCTGGAGCAGCTGATTGCCGTGACCAATTTCTATGAAACCGGCAATATCTATTCGCGCTCGAAAGCTTCTATTCAAACCCTGACCAACGATATTAACGCAAGTGTCAGTATGCGCTATCTCGGCGACAGATTCACATTCTATATTCGTCCGACCATTCAGTGGAAGCGTCAGCGCGAGCACGGATTCAACTTTTCGGCATTTTTCAATCGCAATCCTTTCGATAGCTACCGCGGCGCCGTGGTTGATTCGCTGATTTCCGAAACGGCATCGCGTTCGTTGCTCAACAGTCTTGAGAGTTCAACCTACATTTCTCGCAACAGCGACCCTCAGGTTGATGATTTGGTGCTTGGAATCTGGATTAACGCAACCTGGCGCCCGAAGAAAGGCCGCGGATTGTTTCGCCTCTCGGCATCAGGAACGGATAGGCAAAGCCGAACGACATCGGCCTCGCTATACGACCAGCCTTATATGACCGACGCGAATATTTCAACAATCCGCCGCCAGCAATGGGAAAACTCAGACAAACGCGTCGATAAGTTCGGGGCAAACATCTGCTATGAATGGGACAAAAAACTGATTGGCAACAACTGGATTAACAGCTTCAACGTTGAGCCGGCAGTTGGCTGGGATATTGACCGCACTTTCGATGACCGGTTGAATTCAGTCCAATTGCTTGAGAAACAGCTGGAACTTTCGTTGCTTCCGCTACCTTCGCTGACCGCGCCCGAGAATATCAACTACGATGGCAACAACTCGATCCGTTCCCTCGACCTGGACAATGATATTCTGATGCGCGTTTATCTGGGATACACTCTGGAAAAAGCAGCGCCTACCGACTCCGGATTCAATCCCCGGATTTCGCTGAGCTTAAACTATTCCCGTCGTGAATACTGGCGCCACTTTACCTACGCCAAGCCTTATGCTGACCCCGATTTCCATTATGGGGTGAATCTTTTGGAACCAACCGATAACTTAACCGTCAGTCTATCGGCCGGAACTTCCAATAAACAATATAACCTGAACGGCTCTTTCGGTTACAGCTATTTTACGAATCTGCGCAACCTTTATTCGCTCGTGCCTTCGATGAGCAATGTCAATCCCTTTCAGGTTTACCTCGGACCGGAAGCCGGCGAGGAGTTTCCCCAACCTTATATGCATAGCTGCTATTTCTATACGGACTATAGCAATATGGTAACCCACCAACATGGATGGTTCCAGGTGAATTATGTAAAATATTATAATACCCTTTCCAATAGTACCGTTTTTGATCCCTCCACGGGCGTTACAACGCATCGCCCCATGACCATCAACGGTAACTGGAACTGGAGCGCCACAGCCTCTTATGATATTCCGTTCGGACCCCATGACTGCTGGGGCGTTGGCATGAAATTATCCTATAATCACGATAATTCTGTTGACTATACGTCGTCGGTAGGTGAGCCGCAGCGCTCCGTTGTTAAAACAGATCGCATCGGCGGCTCAGGCTCCGTGCGCTATAAATTGACAAATGGCACTGTGTTCGCAATTACAGGAAATACTCAGCAACGCCATTCCACTTCTCCGCGCGCCGACTTCACCGAAATTACTGCTTGGGACTCCGAAATCACCGCCGGCACGAGTTTCTTCCTCCCTTATGAGATTGAAGGTGAAACTACCATCAATTGCCGATTCCGCAGCGGCTATAACGACGCATCGATGAACCGAACGGAATGGATTTGGAACGCGTCGGTTCAGAAATCTATTTTAAAAGGGGCCTTGACTTTCAAGCTGAATGCCGTGGATATTCTCGGGCAGCTCTCAAACATTACGCAAATTGTCAATGCTCAAGGCCAGACTGAAGAATGGTCCAACACATTGCCGCGCTACGTGATGCTCACCGTTTCATATCGCTTCAACTTCACTCCGAAAGCACTCGCCAACAATTAACTCCCCGAGCCGATAAAAAAAATAGGAATTAGCTATGAAGTCATCGCTAATTCCTAATTGCTTATTTTTCAAAGTTGTTAGCTATTGGTGAAAATCAGTTCACCTTCGCGGTTGAGGTCAATGGTGATGGGATAATCTTTGTTGACCTTCTGAGCAAGAATGTCTTTCGACAGCTGGTTGAGCACCAGACGGTGAATGGCTCTCTTGA
>CAZKPP010000032.1:0-22317 GCA_964554665.1 uncultured Bacteroides sp. | reverse complement strand
GTTGCGCTCATTACTTAATCTCCTCTCCTGATTTTTTAGCCACGCGAACCTTTTTGCCTTCGGCATTTACGGTGTGGCCAACGCGGGTCGGCTTGCCGGTTTTGGGGTCTACGAGGTTAAGGTTAGACACGTGGATGGGGGCTTCCATCTTAACGATGCCGCCGTTGGGGTGCTGCGCATTGGGGCGCATGGCCTTGCTGACCATGTTGAGGCCCTCAACGATGGCGCGCTGCTTTTTAACGTCAACGCTCAGAACGCGACCGGTTTTGCCGCGGTCTTCGCCGGAGTTAACGTAGACGTTGTCGCCTTTTTTAATATGGAGTTTGCTCATTTGGTTGGTTGGATTTACGTGTGTTGGACGGGTTAAAGCACTTCGGGTGCCAGTGAAACGATTTTCATGTTGGTGGCACGAAGTTCGCGAGCCACGGGGCCGAAGATGCGGGTGCCGCGGAGTTCGCCGGCGTTGTTGAGCAGTACGCAGGCGTTGTCGTCAAAGCGGATGTAAGACCCATCGGGGCGACGTACTTCCTTTTTAGTGCGGACGACCACAGCTTTCGACACGGTGCCTTTCTTCACATCGGATGAAGGGATTACGCTCTTCACCGACACCACGATAATGTCGCCAACTGACGCATAGCGGCGGCCGGTGCCACCGAGCACGTGAATGCACAGGGCTTCTTTAGCGCCGGAATTGTCAGCGACTGTCAAGCGGGTTTCAGTCTGTATCATTGTCTAAAAATTTCAGTGTTTGGGTTTTTAAGACTTCTTGTTTTGATTGAAAACTTCGGCGGATGCTTACTTAACCTTTTCGATGATTTCAACCAGGCGCCAGCGCTTGGTTTTGCTCAGGGGGCGGGTTTCCATCAGGCGAACGGTGTCGCCGACGGAGCATTCGTTGTTTTCGTCGTGGGCGTGATACTTTTTGGTTTTGTTCACGAACTTACCATAAATGGGGTGTTTTTCTTTCCATTTGATGGTCACGGTGATGGTCTTGTCGCCTTTGTTGCTGGAAACCACACCCACGCGTTCTTTGCGGAGATTTCTTTGTTCTTCCATTGCTTGTTTAATAAACGTTTAATTGGGGGTGATTATTACTTGCCGGCAAGGGCGCGGGCGCGAAGTTCGGTTTTAACGCGGGCAATCATGCGGCGGTCTTTGGTGATCTGCGCGGGATTGTCGGTAGCGCTTACGGTGTGGGTGGCTACAAGCTGGCGATATGCCTTTTCCATCTGGGCCAGACGTTCGGTCAGGTCAGCAGTGGTCATCTCTTTGATTTCTTCTTTCTTCATAGCTGGTTAGGAAGATTAAATGTTTTGAGAAGGATCGTAGTCACGGCGAACAACGAACTTGGTTATCACGGGAAGTTTCTGGGCAGCCAGACGCAGGGCTTCCTTGGCGATTTCGAAGGGTACGCCTTCGACTTCGATCAGGATGCGGCCGGGAGTAACGGGTGCCACGAAACCTTCGGGGTTACCTTTACCTTTACCCATGCGGACTTCGGCAGGTTTCTTGGTGATGGGTTTGTCCGGGAAGATGCGAATCCAGATTTGACCCTGACGCTGCATATAGCGGGTAACTGCAATACGGGCGGCTTCGATCTGGCGGCCGGTAATCCATTTGGATTCCAGAGTCTTAATGCCAAATGAACCGAAGGCCAGCTGGTTGCCGCGCTGGGCAGCACCTTTCATGCGGCCTTTTTGCGAGCGGCGGAACTTGGTTTTTTTAGGTTGTAACATTTCTGGTGTTGATTCAAATGGTTAAGAATTAGCGATTGTTTTTGGGTTTGCGGAAACCACGGTCGCGACGGTTGCCACGATCGCCTTCGGAGCGCGAGGGACGGCCCTGTTCCTTAACGGCTGCGAAGTTGGGAGCGAGGTCGCGCTTGCCATATACTTCGCCGCGGCAGATCCAAACCTTAACGCCGATAACGCCAACTTTGGTGTGGGCTTCAACCAGAGCGTAGTCGATGTCGGCGCGGAGGGTATGCAGGGGAGTGCGGCCTTCCTTAAACATTTCGCTGCGGGCGATTTCGGCGCCGTTCAAACGGCCGGAAACCTGAACCTTGATGCCTTCGGCGCCGGCACGCATGGTCGATGCGATGGCCATTTTGATGGCGCGGCGGTAGGCTACCTTGCCTTCAATCTGGCGGGCAATGCCGTTGGCAACGATTTCTGCATCGAGTTCGGGGCGCTTGATTTCGAAGATGTTGATTTGAACGTCGCGCGAAGTGATTTTCTTGAGCTCTTCTTTGAGCTTGTCAACTTCGGCGCCGCCTTTGCCGATAATCAGGCCGGGGCGCGAGGTGCAGATGGTAATGGTGGTGAGTTTAAGAGTGCGCTCAATAACGATGCGCGAAACGCTCATCTTTGCAAGACGGACGTTCAGATACTTGCGGAGTTTATAGTCCTCGAGCAAGTTGTCGCCATATTTGTGGCCGAAATTCCAGTTGGAGTCCCAGCCGCGGATAATGCCGAGGCGATTGCTGATAGGATTAACTTTCTGTCCCATTCTGTTTATTAGGTCTTGGGTTGATGAGGTTAGGCTTTTTTGTTATCGATGGTGTCAACCACAACGGTTACGTGGTTAGCGCGCTTGCGGATGCGGTAGCCGCGGCCCTGGGGGGCAGTGCGCAGGCGTTTGAGCATCGGAGCGGGGGTCACGAAGATGGTTGAGATGTAGAGCTCGCCGGCGTCGGCTTTACGCTCGTTTTTGGCTTCCCAGTTGGCCACGGCGCTGCGCAGGAGTTTTTCCAGGCGTGCGGCGGCTTCTTTATTTGAGAATTTGAGGACGCCAAGCGCACGGTTCACTTCCATTCCGCGCACCATGTCAACAACGAGGCGCATTTTGCGGGGGGAGGAGGGAACGTTGAGCAGTTTGGCAAAGGCTATCTGCTTGTTAGCCTCTTTCCTCTGGTCTGCTGAGTTTCTTTTTCTTACACCCATAGGTTGGTATGAAGGGATTGTTTAAAAAACTGCTAAATTAATGATTGGGTTCTCGAGGGGGATTACTTCTTGCGATTGCCGCTGTGGCCGCGGAAGGTGCGGGTGGGAGCAAATTCGCCGAGTTTGTGGCCGACCATGTTTTCGGTCACATAAACGGGGATGAACTTGTTGCCGTTGTGCACTGCAAAGGTGTGGCCAACGAATTCGGGGGCAATCATGGAAGCGCGGCTCCAGGTCTTGATAACTGACTTTTTGCCGCTTTCCTCCATTGCGTTAACCTTCTTTTCGAGTTTAACGCTGATGAAGGGGCCTTTTTTTAATGAACGACTCATGCTTGTAGGTCAATAATTAAAAGGTTACTTCTTTCTTCTTTCGATGATATACTTCGACGAATGCTTCTTGGGAGCACGAGTCTTGAGGCCCTTGGAGTAGAGGCCCTTGCGAGAGCGGGGATGACCGCCGCTTGCGCGACCTTCACCACCACCCATCGGGTGATCGACAGGGTTCATGACTACGCCGCGGTTGCGGGGACGACGACCGAGCCAACGGCTGCGACCGGCTTTGCCCGACGACTCCAGCGAGTGTTCGCTGTTGCCAACAACGCCTACGGTAGCCTTGCAGGCAGCGAGCACCTTGCGGGTTTCGCCTGAAGGCAGTTTAATGATTGCGTAGTCGCCTTCGCGCGAAACGAGCTGAGCGAAGGTGCCGGCGCTGCGGGCCATGAAGGCACCCTGGCCGGGACGAAGTTCGATAGCGTGGATCAGCGTACCAACGGGGATTTTGTTCAGCGGAAGGGCATTGCCGACTTCGGGTGCTGCTTCGGGGCCGGAAACTACGGTCTGGCCAACTTCGAGGCCGTTGGGGGCGATGATATAGGCTTTGCTGCCGTCTACGTAGTAGAGCAGGGCGATACGGGCCGAACGGTTCGGGTCGTATTCGATGCTTTTAACTACGGCAGGTACTCCATCTTTAGTTCTCTTAAAGTCGATGATACGGTAAGCGCGCTTGTGGCCGCCACCGATATAGCGGGTGGTCAGGTGGCCTTCAGAGTTGCGGCCGCCGGTTGATTTTTTGCCGACTGTAAGAGATTTTTCCGGCGTGGTGGCTGTGATGGTACCTTTAAACACGCCGATAACTTTGTGTCGCTGCCCGGGGGTTGTGGGCTTGAATTTTCTTACTGCCATGTATCGAACTTATTAGATGTTGCTATAAAAGTCGATTGTTTCGCCGGGGGCAACGCTGATGAGGGCTTTTTTCCAAACGGCGGTAGTGCCTTTGATGAGGCCGCCTTTGGTGTAGCGCTGTTTGCGTTTTGCGCGAACAATCATGGTGTTAACTTTGGTAACCTTTACGCCATAGAGTTCTTCGACCAGAGCCTTGATCTGGGGCTTGGTTGCTTCGGGCGAAACGCGGAAGGTGTAGCGGTTGAGACTTTCGGAGAGCTTGGTAGCCTTCTCGGTCACAATGGGTTTGATGCTGATTTCCATTTCGTTGATTGAACTTGGTTTAGAGGTTATTTACTACTTCTACGCTCTTTTCAGACAGCAGCATTACGTTGTTGTTGAGAATAGCGTAGGTGTTGAGGTCGGCGGCCGACATCATGCGCACGTTGGGGATGTTGCGCATGCTGAGCTGAACGTTCTTTTCCATCGAGGGCATAACCAGGAGCACTTTCTGGTCCTTAGCGCCGAGGGCACCGAGGATTTCTACGAACTGCTTGGTTTTGGGAGCCTCGAAGCTGAAGTCTTCGATAACCTTGATCTGGTTGTCGGCGAGCTTAGCGGTCAGAGCGCTCTTGCGTGCGAGCTGCTTTTCCTTTTTATTGAGCTTGAAGCGGTAGTCGCGGGGACGGGGACCGAAAACGCGGCCGCCACCTACGAGCACGGGGCTGTTGATGTCGCCGATACGCGAACCGCCGCCACCTTTTTGCTTGTGGAGTTTGCGGGTAGAGCCGGAAACTTCGCTGCGTTCTTTGCTCTTGTGTGTACCCTGACGTTGGTTGGCGAGGAATTGCTTAACGTCGAGCCAAACTACGTGTTCGTTCACGTCAACGCCAAAGACTTCGTCGCTGAGTGTTACCTTGCGACCGGTGTCTTCACCTTTGATGTTATAGACTGCGAGTTCCATTTCTTACTTCTCTACCATTACGATTGAACCTTTGGCGCCGGGAATGGAGCCTTTGATCATGAGGATGTTGTGTTCGGGAATTACCTTAAGTACCTGAAGGTTTTGGATGGTAACGCGTTCGTTGCCCATCTGACCTGCCATGCGCATGCCTTTGAAGACTTTTGCGGGATAGGAGCAGGCACCTACAGAACCGGGAGCGCGAAGGCGGTTGTGCTGACCGTGGGTAGCCTGACCTACGCCGCCGAAGCCGTGGCGTTTAACAACGCCCTGATAGCCTTTACCTTTCGAGGTGCCGACAACGTCGACGTAAGCACCTTCTTCGAAAAGTTCGACAGTGAAAGTTTCTCCCAGCGAGTGTTCGCCTTCAAAACCCGAGAACTCGGCCAAGTGGCGCTGAGGAGCTACACCGGCTTTGTCGAAATGGCCCTTCATGGGCTTGGTGGTATGCTTGTCCTTCTTTTCGACGAAACCGAGCTGAAGGGCTTCATAGCCATCTTTTTCAACAGTTTTAACCTGGGTAACTACACAAGGGCCTACTTCGATAACAGTGCACGGCACATTTTTGCCGTCGGCACTGAAAACGGATGTCATTCCGATTTTCTTTCCAATTAAACCTGGCATTTCTTTGTAGTTTTTGTGAGATTATTGATAAAAATTGTTTTCTCTGAATTGAGGTGGTTGGTGAATGGGGGTGAGGAGAGAGATTATGCGGGCATCAGACCTTGATTTCAACGTCAACGCCGCTGGGGAGCTCGAGTTTCATCAGAGCGTCAACGGTTTTGTTGGTGGCGTTGTAGATGTCGATCAGGCGTTTGAACGAAGAGAGCTGGAACTGTTCGCGGCTCTTTTTGTTAACGAAGGTCGAACGGTTAACGGTGAAGATGCGCTTGTGGGTGGGCAGGGGTATGGGACCGCTGATGATAGCACCCGTAGCCTTGACGGTCTTTACGATCTTCTCGGCGCTTTTGTCAACCAAGTTGTGGTCGTAAGATTTCAGTTTGATTCTGATTTTTTGGCTCATATTGGTTTGTCAGTTTTTTTGTTCAAGGATTTGGAGGGAGTTATTTCAGCAGGTCAACGCGGCCCTGACATTCGGTCAGAACGTTCTTGGCAATCGAGCTGGAAACTTCGGCATAGTGGCTGAAGCTCATGGTCGAGGTTGCGCGGCCCGAGGTAATGGTGCGGAGGGCGGTCACATAGCCGAACATTTCTGCCAGCGGGGCTTTAGCCTTAACCACACGGGCGCCGGAGCGCGAGGTTTCCATGCCTTCTACCTGGCCGCGACGCTTGTTAAGGTCGGAGATAACGTCGCCCATCGATTCTTCGGGGGTAACGACTTCGATCTTCATGATGGGCTCAAGCAGGGTGGGACCGGCCTTTTCCGAAGCCTTCTTGAAGGCCTGGATGGCGCAGAGTTCAAAGCTGAGCTGGTCGGAGTCAACGGGGTGGAACGAACCGTCGATAACGGTAACCTTGAGGTGTTCAACCGGGAAGCCGGCGAGAATGCCGTTTTTCATTGCATTCTGGAAGCCCTTCTGAATCGAGGGGATGAATTCCTTAGGAATGTTACCGCCCTTAACTTCGTCAACAAACTGCAGGTTGCCTTCGAAGCCTTCGTCGACGGGTTCAACGCGAACAATGATGTCGGCGAACTTACCGCGACCACCGGTCTGCTTCTTGAACACTTCGCGGAGTTCAACGGGCTTGGTGATTGCTTCTTTGTAGGTTACCTGCGGGCGACCCTGGTTACATTCAACCTTGAATTCGCGACGCAGACGGTCGATAATGATGTCGAGGTGGAGCTCACCCATGCCGGAGATAACGGTCTGACCGGTTTCTTCGTTGGTGGCAACGCGGAAGGTGGGGTCTTCTTCGGCCAGCTTCTGCAGACCAACGCCGAGTTTGTCGAGGTCTTTCTGAGTTTTGGGTTCTACGGCGATACCGATAACGGGTTCGGGGAATTCCATGGCTTCGAGCACGATGGGAGCGTCTTCGGCGCAGAGGGTGTCGCCGGTGCGGATATCCTTGAAGCCTACGCCGGCACCGATGTCACCGCAACCGATAACTTCCTTGGCGTTCTGCTTGTTGGAGTGCATCTGGAACAGACGCGAAACGCGTTCCTTTTTGCCCGAACGAGAGTTGAGCACGTAGGAGCCGGCAACCATGTCGCCAGAGTATACGCGGAAGAAGCAGAGACGACCAACATAGGGGTCGGTAGCAATCTTAAATGCCAGGGCGCAGAGGGGAGCGTCGCTCGAAGGTTCGCGCGAAATGATTTCGTCGGGGTTGTCAACGCTGTGGCCTTCGACAGCACCGTTGTCGAGCGGGCTGGGCAGGTAGGCGCAAACGTTGTCGAGCAGGCACTGAACGCCTTTGTTCTTAAACGACGAGCCGAGGGTCATCGGAACCACTTCCATCGAAAGGGTGGCCTTGCGCAGGGCGCGGCGGATTTCTTCTTCGGTAATGGTCGAGGGGTCGTCGAAGTATTTCTCCATGAGGGCATCGTCGAACTCGGCGATTTTTTCGAGCATTTTGTCGCGCCATTCTTCGGCTTCTGCCTGCAGGTTGGCGGGAATTTCCTCTACGGAGTATTCTGCGCCCATGGTTTCGTCGTGCCAGAAAATAGCCTTCATGGTGATCAGGTCAACGAGGCCCTTGAAGGTTTCTTCAGCACCGATAGGAATTTGAATGGGGCAGGGGTTGGCGCCGAGAACGTCGTGGAGCTGGCGAACCACTTCAAAGAAGTTGGCACCCGAGCGGTCCATTTTGTTAACGTAGCCGATACGGGGCACGTTGTACTTGTCGGCCTGACGCCATACGGTTTCAGACTGGGGTTCTACGCCACCTACGGCGCAGAAAGTAGCAACGGCACCGTCGAGCACACGCAGCGAACGTTCAACTTCAACGGTGAAGTCAACGTGTCCTGGAGTGTCGATAAGGTTGATTTTGTATTGATTGCCATCATACTTCCAGAAGGTGGTGGTAGCAGCCGAGGTGATGGTGATACCGCGTTCCTGCTCCTGCTCCATCCAGTCCATGGTAGCGGCGCCGTCGTGAACTTCGCCGATTTTGTGGGTCAGACCGGTGTAGAAAAGAATACGTTCGGAAGTGGTGGTCTTACCGGCGTCGATGTGAGCCATGATGCCGATGTTGCGAGTAAGCTTAAGCTGTTCGTCGTGTTTTGCCATTTTCTAAATAGGAGAGATAGAGATTAGAAACGGAAGTGAGCAAATGCGCGGTTAGCTTCGGCCATTTTGTGCATATCTTCTTTGCGCTTAAAGGCACCGCCCTGTTCGTTGAAAGCGTCAACGATTTCAGCGGCGAGCTTGTCGGCCATAGATTTGCCGCCACGCTTGCGGGCATAAATAATGAGGTTTTTCATAGAGATTGACTCCTTGCGGTCGGCGCGGATTTCAGTGGGCACCTGGAAGGTAGCGCCACCCACGCGGCGGCTTTTAACTTCGACCAGCGGGGTCACATTGTCGAGAGCCTGTTTCCAGATTTCGAGGGCAGACTTCTCTTCGTTGGGCATTTTGGCCTTGACATTTTCAAGAGCCGAATAGAAGATGGTGAAAGCGGTATTTTTCTTGCCGTCATACATCAGGTGGTTCACGAACTTAGTTACCTTAACGTCGTGAAACATGGGATCGGGGAGGATTACCCGCTTCTTAGGCTTTGCCTTTCTCATTGTTGTTGTTTGAGTTGTGTCTTCAGTTTTCGGGGTTGGCTGTATATCTCGAGCCCGGAGGCTCATCTTCAACGGTCGGCCTCTGCCGCCATTTACTCAACCGATATTTTATTTAGCCGACCAAACGAAACGAACGACTGATTTTTAGTTCGGTTTGTTTGATTGTTTTAGTACTTGAAGGGGCGCTTGGCTTATTTCTTCTTACCTTTTGCTGCTGCGGGAGCCTGACCGGGTTTGGGACGCTTGGCACCATATTTGGAACGGCGCTGAGTGCGATCCTTAACACCCTGAGTGTCAAGAGTGCCGCGAACAATGTGGTAACGAACGCCGGGAAGGTCCTTTACACGGCCGCCGCGAACAAGAACGATGCTGTGTTCCTGAAGGTTGTGACCTTCGCCGGGGATGTAGCTGTTTACTTCCTTGCCGTTGGTCAGGCGAACACGAGCAACCTTACGCATTGCCGAATTAGGTTTCTTAGGGGTTGTGGTGTAGACGCGAACGCATACGCCGCGACGCTGGGGGCAGCTGTCAAGTGCGGGCGACTTGCTCTTGTCGGTCAGAGCCACGCGGCCTTTTCGTACTAATTGCTGAATAGTAGGCATCTTAGTTGTTAATGATGTTAAATAATGTTAAGTTTATAAAAAGTTAGTTAGTTTTCTCTCGTTCCATCGCAGCCCGACGCACCGCACGCATTACTCACCCCCTCAGGGAGTTAGCTCTGCTTTGCGACGCATTTGGCCTCGATTTCAACTGCAAAGTTACGAAATTTTTCCGACATCGCCAAACTTTTCCGCTCTGAAACTCAAAAAGTTATCCTCCACCCCTCAGACATCATTGAGACAACATCGGTTTGCGGTCACCTAATAGAATATATACATAAAACTTTTTACCATCACCAAGATTACTCCAGCCAGTCCATGAGTTCACCAACCAGCCATGGCGATTTATGAAGTACTTTTCAATTTCGTTAGCATGTTTAACACTGCAGGTTTCGTATTTCACAATCATCCTATCCCATTCTTCCGAATTTTGATGCTCACAAAAACGACGTTCGGGATTATTTGTGATTCCGATTTTCACTTTGTTATACCATAGCCGATATAGGCTAATCGAAATACTCATATAACGAATAACATACTTAGGCCATCCGGTATAGAAATCGTATTCTACTTTACAGGGATTCTTCATATATTTATACAAAAGTTACTAATACTGTAGGTTTAGGTTTCATCAAACAGCTATTTCTTCCTACTTTGACGGAGTCGTTTTGTTGCTTTCTCCAGGTCACCCAACTCATCCTTAAGCTGCATAAGCTGAAAAGCAGTCCAAATATCATTTGTTGGCAATGTATTCCTTGGCCTAGTTATACGCTCAATTTTCGAGATTTTATCATCATAAAAAAAGAATTCGAAAGTTTCCGGCTTCTTAGTAAGAGCGTCAGGAACAGTAATCTGGTATCCGCCACGGTCGGAAATATGGACTTTCTTTGTCCCTAACCGGCTTAAAAAGTCTTGAAGCGAATCTCCAATATAGAAACAGTTAAAAATATTTCTGTCGTTTATATTTTCAAAGGGCAGACTACGATAATAGGCTTTTTTGATTGCCGAATTATACTCACTTAAATCAGCCTGTGCAAGCCCATCTTGATAAACCGTATCACATCGGCCATAGAAATTCACAATTTTCATTACTCTTTTACCCTTGATACCATACTTATTGTCTGATATCTTTAAAGTATCCGGCAAGATATACCCTTCAGGAATCTCTAATTCATAATTAGCAAGAACAGAACTAATCGGCGGCATACTATAGGCCCTAATAGAATCTTGTGCACGTTTAGCCTCGGCCTGAAGTCTTTCATGCTCGATTCTTCGTTTTTCTTCAATTACACGGCCATCATATGTCGGAATAGAAAACAGCTTATTGGTCAGATAGCATATAACACCCCTCTTGGAGCCATCATCCAGTCGGAGCCTACAGGTCACCCGAGCACTATCGTTCTTATTAACAACCAATGAGTTACATAAGCGTTCATAACGTCGTCCATCAAACATATAGCCAAAAAAATAATCCTGTGAGCCCAAAACGCCATTAAACTCTCCCAGTTTTATCTTCTGACCGACAGACTTGATTAAAATGTTGAATTTCAAATTGCAACAGCTACGAGTACTATCCGAATATTCTACATCCAACACCTTGAACTCAACGTATTTATCACCTTTATCATTAAATGGGACAATAACACTCTGATTCTCTTCAAGTTTTCTAACATTTTGCGCAGTTGCCATACCAACTACCCAAAACAGCGCACAAAAAAGAAATAAACGAAGACCTTTCATAATGAATGGGCGCCGCGAGGCCGACTACCTTGGCGATTAAGGGGTTAACAAAAAAAATGCGTGACGGCCGTACTTGTTGCCCATTCCACGTTCTGAGGCCTTCGCATGCCCATCTCAGTAGAAAGAGCAAACTTGCAGAGACCTCACGCAATATATGAATGCGCCATCAGCCGGCACGTTCACACGAGACCGGTTGGCAGGCAATATTCATATACCCATAAAGACATCTACTGTTTGCCACATCCTTGACCGAGATTGAAAGTTGCGAAGTTTCAGAACGTCAAGAAAGAGCGCCGAGTAAACGCATCTAAATAAATATGTCCGCATCCCACCCGCTTAACCCGCGACCGGGGCTCTGCAAAGCGGTCTGCGCCGGCAAAGGTAGCAATTTAATTAGTAATTAGCAAGTAGCAATAAGTAATTTTTTAGCGAATAACAACATGAATTGGAAAATTATGCTTATCTTTGCCGTTAGCAATTAACACTTCAATAATGACACTATCGCAAACGATACTTAACAGAATCAAGGAAACGCTAAAGGCCGTAGCTCCGGATGCCCGCGCTTATCTATATGGGTCACAGGCGCGCGGAGAGGCGCGTCCTGATTCCGACATCGATTTGCTGATTTTGCTTCCTGACTCATACAACGGCTCGGAATTCGTAAAGAAAAAACTTGATATTTCAGGGCATCTTTATGACCTGTCACTATCATTGGGTATTGATATTTCCCCTTTGGTTTTAATTCCCAAAATTTTCTTTGCCCGCAAAACTCCTTTCACCGTCAACGTTTTAAACGATCGAATTGAAATATGAACGCCCAATTAGACAAAGGTTCAGCTGCCGACTTGATAGCATACCGTCTACAACGAGCCAAAGAAACACTCAACGAAGCTGACTATAATGCAGCCGGTGGATATTTCAATGCCGCAGTAAACCGACTTTATTATTCCTGCTACTACGCTGCATCTGCGCTTATGCTTGCATCCGGGCTTGATGCGACAACCCATAAAGGAATAAAAACTATGATTGGGCTACAATTTGTAAAACCGGGGAAACTCGAAGCCCGATTCGGCAGAATCTATCAGCAACTCTTTGAAAATCGTCAATCGGGAGATTACGAAGATTTTGTTTATTGCGACCTGGAATTATTTAACGAATTGCGCCCGCAAGCTGAGGCTTTTATAAACCAATTGGCTGCTAAGATAAATCAGATTGGGCAATGAATCCGATTTTTTTGATAGGATATATGGGTTGCGGCAAGTCGACGCTTGGCCGCGCCCTCGGCGCTGCCACCGGCTGCGAGTTCATCGACCTGGACCACTATATCGAGCAGCGCTTTCACGCAACGGTTTCGGAGCTCTTTGCCGAACGCGGCGAAGCCGGCTTCCGCCAGGTCGAGCGCGCCATGCTGGCCGAAGTTGCCGGTTTTTCAGACTGCATAATTGCGTGCGGCGGCGGAACCCCCTGTTTTTTCGACAACATGGAGCTGATGAACCGCTCGGGGCTGACCGTATGGCTCAACACCCCGATTGAGCGACTCTATGAGCGCCTGCAGCGCAATCGCTCCAAGCGGCCGATTCTCGCCAATAAATCCGACGCCGAGCTGCGCGACTTCATAGCAGGCGCCCTCAACGCGCGCGAACCTTATTATAGTAAGGCACAGGCCACCTTCTGCGCCACCTTGCTCGAAGACAAAAGCCAGATTTCAACCACCGCCCGCCAGTTCTGCGAGCGTTTCAACCTCCCCACCCTATGATTTCCCCCGAAACTATCAACGAACTGACTCCGCTGGAGCAGGCGGTTGCCGACGAGCCTCGCCGCCGCAGCGTAACCTTCGGCCTTCCGTGCGGCATGGAACGCGGCGAGCGCCGTTTTCCGCTTACGCCCGAAGGCGCCGCCCAATTGGTAGACCGCGGCATCGCCGTTAAAATCCAGCGCGGAGCCGGCGCTACCATCCACTACTCCGACGCCGCCTACGAACGCGCCGGGGCCGACCTATGCTCGCGCGCCGAAACCCTGCAGGCCGACGTTGTAATCTCCCCCGCCCCGCTTTCGGCAGCCGAGGCCGGCGCCATGCGCCGCGGAACTCTGCTGCTGACCCTGCTGCGCCCCGTATTGTCGAACCCGCTGACGGCCAAAACACTGCTGCGCCAGGGCGTTAACGTAATTGCCGCCGACCTGATTACCACCGACGGCCACCGCCTCGTTGCCGACATTCTCCACGAAATCGACGGCTGCGCATCCATGGCCATAGCCTCGGCAATGCTCACCGACCCGATTCATGGCAAAGGCATCCTGCTGGGCGGAGTTACGGGCATAGTGCCTTGCGAGGTAACGATTTTAGGTTCCGGCATGGGTGCTATCGCCGCAGCCCACAACGCCATCGGAGCCGGCGCCACGGTCAGGATGTTCGACAACGACCTCTACTCGCTGCGCACCGCCTCGCGCGTTCTCAACCACCAGCCCATAGCCTCGGCGTTTCACCCCAAGGTTTTGCGCTCGGCCTTGCGTTCGGCCGACATTATCGTGGTCACCCCGATGCAGCAACCGGTGGTTATCGACTCCGAAACCGCCAACGAAATGAAGTCGCGCGCCCTGATTTTCGACATCAGCCAGACCCCGGGCGCAACGTTTCCGTCAATTCCGGTCATCGACCTTGCGCAACCGTCGGTGTCGACCCTCGCCGCCGGCGAAACCCGAGCATGCTACTGCAACGTGGGCCATCGCGTTCCGCGCACCGCGGCCATGGCCTTGAGCAACACCCTCATTGCCAACACCGATAATATCAAACGTGCCCTCGGCTCTATCGGCGAGCTGCCCGCGCCCTTGCGCCCGGCATTGCTCACCTACTGGGGTAAATGCGTGAGCACGCGCCTGGCCGAAGTGCTCGGCATCCGCGCCCTCGACCTTAACCTTTTGAGCGGCAACTGATGGCAAAGCGAAAATTCTACGTAGTGTGGCAAGGTCTGGCCCCCGGCATCTACGACAGCTGGGAGGAATGTGAACACCAGGTCAGAGGCTTTGCCGGCGCCAAATACAAATCGTTTAACACCATTGAGGAAGCCACCGACGCCTTTCGCGGCTCATACGAGGACCAGGCCACGCTGCTGCTCGAATTTGCCCGTCGCGCCAAAAAGCAGCCCACGCTTCCGCCCGGCATTCCCGCGGGAGCCATAGCCGTTGACGGCGCGTGTGCCGGCAACCCCGGGCCGATGGAATATCGCGGCGTCGACATCCATTCCGGGCGCGAAATCTTTCATGTGGGTCCGCTCGAAGGCGGCACTAACAACATCGGGGAATATCTGGCCCTAATCCACGCCCTGGCGCTGCTCGACCAACGCGGCGACCACACAACGCCAATCTATTCCGACTCCAGAACGGCCCAGAGCTGGGTGCGCAACCGCCGGTCGAAAACCAAACTTGAACCGACAGGGTCAAACGCCAAAGTTTTCGAGCTCCTTCAGCGCGCCGACAAATGGTTAGCCACCCACACGCCGCTGAATCCCATAATCAAGTGGGACACCGACGAATGGGGCGAAATTCCGGCCGACTTCAACCGGAAGCACTAAAAAAATTTTAAACCAGCCGACGGAAAGAATCGGGCACCGGGGTTGAGAAGCTCATTTGCCGGCGTGTTGTCGGATGAACGAACCGCAGCGACTGCGCATGCAGGGCCATGCGGTGGATCGGCGAGGGAGCGCCGCCATAGCGACGGTCGCCGCTGATAGGAGTTCCGAGCTCCTTCATGTGCACGCGAATCTGATTCTTGC
Organism: uncultured Bacteroides sp.; assembly: GCA_964554665.1. GTDB lineage: Bacteria > Bacteroidota > Bacteroidia > Bacteroidales > Muribaculaceae > UBA3263. The sequence continues at coordinate 7,451 of CAZKPP010000032.1, read as the reverse complement.
GGCCGGTGTCGAGTTCACACTCAACCAGCGAGAAATTGCCGCGGCTGCCGAGGGTGCGATAGCGGGTAATGGCCAGCTTGCCCCCCTCGCTCGCATCGGGCATGGAATAAACCTCGTGGCGCGAATTTTCGCTCAGATAGCTGCGCACGGTGCCTTCGGCCGGCTCGGGCACACCCTCAACCACGCAAAGATACTTGCGCTCCAGAATCATATTGTTCCAGTTATGCTGCAGCGCCTCCTTGGCCTCAACGGTCTTGGCAAAAAGCATCAGGCCCGAAGTGTCGCGGTCGAGGCGGTGAACAATAAACAGCTTATTGCCCGGATGTTCGTTTTTCAGATAGTCGCGCAAAATCGAATAGGCGGTTTCGCCCGAGCGCGCCGAATCATCGGCCATCGACAGCAGGCCATAGCCCTTGTGCACAACGATTATCTGGTCATCTTCGTGGACTATGCGCAGGCGGCGGTGATAGAACTCACGGAACTCGCGGGCCAGATTAACCTTAACCTCTTCGCCGGCAACGAGCTGGCGGGTGGCCTGGGTAACTATGTTTTCGCCTACTTTTACCTGGCGGTGGGCCAGCATCTGCTTCAGGCCGGTGCGCTTCAGGTCGGGCAACTTGGTGCCCAGGAAGTCGATCAGACGGATTTCGCCGGCGTCGTCGCCTACGGTGAACGATACTATGCGGTCGGGGCGGACCGGGGCTTCAAACTTCATTTTTTACGGGCTGAACGTTTAGCCTTGGCTGCAGGCTGGTTGGCGATAATTTCTTTACACTGCTCCAGAGTCAGAGCCGCGGGGTCGGTAACGGTTTTCGGAATTTTATAGTTAGCTTTGTTGAAGCTGATATACGGCCCGAAGCGACCGTTAAGAATCTTCAGATCAGGTTCTTCGTCGAAAGTCTTCAGCTCGCGGTTGGCTTCTTCGGTGCGCTTGGCAACGATGAGTTCGGCAGCCTGGTCGAGGGTAACTTCCTCGGGGGCAATATCCTTGGGTATGGAAACGAACTTGCCGGCATGCTTTATATAAGGGCCGAAGCGACCTATGGCAACGCTCACTTCCTCGCCCTCGAAGTCGCCGAGTATGCGCGGGAAAGCAAACAGCTCCAGGGCATCCTCCAAAGTAATGGTTGCCAGCGACTGGCCTTTGAGCAACGAAGCGAATCGCGGTTTTTCGTCGCTGTCGGCGTCGCCGATCTGCACCAGCGGGCCGAAGCGGCCGATTTTAACGCTCACCGGCTTGCCCGAAGCGGGGTCTACGCCGAGCACGCGCTCGCCAACCTTATGCTCCAGGCGCATGTTCATGGCGGCCTCTACTTCGGGGTGGAAACGGTCGTAGAAAGCGCCGATTTCCTCGTGCCACTCCGACTTGCCCTCGGCGATTTCGTCGAATTTTTCTTCAACCAGAGCGGTAAAGTTATAGTCGAGGATGTCTGGGAAATATTCGGCAAGAAAATCGTTGACAATCGTGCCTGTATCAGTGGGGATGAGTTTACCTTTGTCGCCGCCGGTGGTTTCGCTCTCGGTGGTTTCGGCAATTTTACCGGTTGCGGGGTCGAGAGTAAGCACCGTATAGTCAACCTTTTCGCCCGGAGTTTCGCCGCGCTGAACGTATTCGCGCTGCTGAATGGTCGACACGGTCGGGGCGTAGGTCGAGGGGCGGCCGATGCCCAGTTCCTCCATCTTCTTAACGAGGGTGAACTCGGAATAGCGCGGCGGATGGGTAGTATAGCGTTCGGTGGTTGAAACGCGGGTGAGGTCGAGCGTGTCGCCGGGATTGATTTCGGGCAGGAAGCCAACCTGGTTCGGCGAATTTTCGTCGACCGCATCCTGATAAACGCGGCGGTAGCCGTCGAAGCGAACAACGTCGCCCTGGGCCGAGAAATGCTCCGGGCGGGTTGAGATTTCAATGTCAACCGTGGTGCGGTCCAGCTCCATGTCGGCCATTTGTGAGGCTATGGCGCGCTCGCGGATAAGGCGATAGAGTTTCTGCTCGCGCTCGTCGCCGTCGATGGTTTCCTTGTCGACATAGGTGGGGCGGATTGCCTCGTGCGCTTCCTGGGCGCCCTTCGACGAGGTGTGGTAGTGGCGCACCTTCAGGTATTCCTTGCCGTAGCGTTCGGTAACGGTTTTGCTGATGGCGCGGATGGCAAACTCCGACAGGTTCAGCGAGTCGGTACGCATATAGGTAATATGGCCGGCCTCATAAAGTTCCTGGGCTATGCGCATGGTCTGCGACACCGAGAAGCCGAGCTTGCGACCGGCCTCTTGCTGAAGGGTCGAGGTGGTGAATGGGGGCGCGGGCGAGCGTTTAACCGGCTTGGTTTCAACGCGCGCAGCCTTAAAGGCGGCGTTTTCGCATGACTTGAGGAACTCTTCGGCGGCAGCGCGCGATTCGAGCCTGCGGTTGAGCACGGTTGCGAACTGTTCGCCGCGCGGGGTGGCGAAAGCGGCGTTTACGCGCCAGTATTCTTCGGGAACAAAGTTCTTGATTTCTTTTTCGCGGTCAACTATCAGACGCACGGCAACGCTCTGCACACGTCCGGCCGACAGCGCGGGCTTGATTTTGCGCCACAAAACCGGGCTGAGTTCGAAACCCACAATGCGGTCAAGCACGCGGCGCGCCTGCTGGGCGTTGACACGGTCAATGTCGATGTTGCGCGGATTCTCGATGGCGTTGAGAATAGCCTCCTTGGTGATTTCGTGGAAAACTATGCGGCGGGTCTTTTCGGGCTTCAGGCCGAGCACTTCATAAAGGTGCCAGGCAATCGCCTCTCCCTCGCGGTCTTCATCGGAAGCGAGCCAAACAATGTCGGCCTTCTTGGCGGCAGCCTTCAGCTGGCGCACCTGCTCCTTCTTGTCGTCGGGAATCTCATAGTTGGGGGTAAAGTCGCGGAGGCCGGTGCCGGAAGTTTCCGAGAAACTTTTTTTGGCAAGGTCGCGAATATGACCGCGGCTTGAAAGCACCTCATAGTCCGGTCCGAGTATTTTTCCAATGGTCTTGATTTTACCGGGAGATTCAACGATTACAAGATTTGATGCCATCTGCAAAATGTTTTAAAATTTATGCGGCGCGCTGCCGTAGTTGCGGCACGCCTTAATTTTCAGCGTGCAAAGTTACGTAATTTTTTCTTTTCGTCAAAACTCCAGGCCTACATTGTCGACCCACAGCTCCATACCTACCTGGCCCTCATAGGCCACGCCGCTGCCGGCGGAACACATTACTATCATGTGGGTTGGCATATCGTCGGCGCTACCCCACCTTTCTTCTTCAACGGGCACGAGCTTGCCCTTGGAATTCTTGGCATAATAGGCCGAACTGCCGTTGAGCAGCTTCATGTAGTTTTTATAGCCGGGCTGTGCGGAGGCGTCGCCGTAGGTAATGGGTATGCGGTAGCCCGACTGCCAGTCGCGGTTGCCGGTAAAGCGCTGGCGACCGGTGCCTACACGCACGGCGTGGAGCTTGCCGTCGGCATCCTCCCAGCGTTTCTGAAGATAGATGAACACGTCGGCGCTATCCTTGCCCGGCTTTGTGGACTTGGAGCCGGTGGTGGCGCGCGTAATTACGTTCGACTGCGGGTCGATAACCTTAATGTCGAGCACCAGCGCCTTGGGGCGCGACGAGTAGGTGAAGGGAATGCCCATTTCAAACTTCGAATAGGGGTTTGAAGTGTTGGCTATGGGTTCATACATCTGGCCCAGGAAAATCGAACCGCTGACGAGCACTTCGATATTCACCATGCCCAGCACCTTACATTCTTCGAGGCGGGTGGTCAGGCGCGCACACTTTCCATTGCCGGGATGGTCGCCGGGAAAAACCGAGTTTGAGGTCTTGACTATTCCCGCAACCTTGGCGTAGACATTGCTGTTGGCCCAGGGCGAACCGCCGAGATTATAGTAAGGTTTGGCTCCGTCGATGGTCTGCGTCGGCCCGATTTCATACACCTGCTTGGTTTTGCCGCCCAAAAGGCGCGATTCCTTGATATTGCGGGTTACCCATTGGTTCATGTCGCCGAAAGGCAGATATTTAACTTCGGCAGAAGCGGTCAGAGCGATAAGCGCGGATGCGATGAACAGTAGTTTTTTCATCTTTTTGTCAGTTTGCGGGTTGGCCGTGTCAGGCCCCCCAGGTATAGTAGTCAGTTTTGTTATGGCGGCAACGCAGGCGGTGAATAGCGTTGGTCAAAGGCCTGCGGAGCATCATCGGGAATACACCCAGAGCAGCCGGCCGGCAGCGCAAGGCTTTGAGCGTTGAGCGCCACGTTACCGACAATATAACAACTGAAACAACAAAAAGTGCGGCCACGGAACCAAAAATTACCCAATCATGCAGCAAAACGCCTAAGGTAATCGCCGCCGCCGAAGAGAAAAGGAGTGTCCATGCAGCCAGGCTCGAAAAGCCGAAAAAGAGCCGCGGGGCATTGAGCCGGCGCTCGGTATACATGCGCGCCGAGCGGGTTACGCGAAATTCCTGACGCGACGTTGGATGCGCATAGCGCACCGCAGCCTGGGCCGCAACAACCGCAACGGTGTTGTCGGGCTGCGAAATCTTCGAAATAAAGATGTCGTCGTCGCCGTTGCGCAGGTTCAGGGCGCCCCCCATGCCGCCGACGCGGAAAAAGCTTTCGGCTCGGAAAGCCATGTTTGCGCGATGAGCGCGGAAGGTTTTGCCGCGCAGGGCCGCCGACAGCCAGCGCACGGCGTCATGGCCGTGGGTAAACGAGCGGTAGCGGCGCCCGTGGCCCGAATCGAACTTCGTTGCGGGCAACGCGCTGCCAACAACCACTTCGACCTTGGGGTCGGCAAAGGGTTGGGCCATTTTCAGCAGCCATTGCGTTGAATAGAGCTTCGATTCTTCTGTCAGGACAACAATCACCGGATTATGCGCGGCCTTCACCCCGAGGGTCAGGGCCAGCTTGCGCCGCGAAACGTTATGGAGATTTTCGGGAATAAACGTTATGAAAATATTATTGCGGTGCTGGAGGGTTTTGATGCGGGTAACAACGTCTTTAACATCGTCATTCTTGCCGTCGTTAACAACAATTACCTCCATATCCGACGGATATTCCTGCTCAAAGACCTTGGCGAGCAGCGACTCCAGCGCCTCGGCATGGTCGCCGGCAACCACCACTACCGAAACTGCCGGCGGCGCCGGTTTGGGCGACGGATTGAACGGTTCGGCCGTCTGGCGGCGGATTGCCGAACCAACGGCAGCGATGCGCGACCTATAGAACGTAAGCAGCCACAGAGCCGCCACCAGGGCGAGCGCCCCGAGGCCCCAGGCCGCTATTTCGAGTGGAGTGAGAACCAGTTGCGATGTCATTTTTTCTTTTCTTCTTCGTCGGGAAACTTATCCGGGAATTTAAGTTTTTGGCGCGGGTGCGTCATGGCATAATATATCAGCAATATGCCGGCAAGAATAAACGGAACGCTGAGCAGCTGGCCCATGTTGAGAGTCATTGCGCGCTCAAATTCTTCCTGAGGATTTTTAACGAATTCAATCAGCAGGCGCGGCAGGAAAATGCCGATAAAAAACACACCTAAAATAAGCCCGGGGCGTTCCTCGGCATTCTTTTTCCAATACATCCACATCAGCAGCACAAACAGCAGCAGATATGCCCCGGCTTCGTAGAGCTGGGTGGGATGACAAGCGGAATCGGTGGGGCCATAGAGCGTGCGCCACTCATAGGACAGCGGATATTTAAAGCCCCAGGGCAGAGTTGTTGCCGTTCCGAAAATCTCGGAGTTAAAGAGGTTGCCCAACCTTATCAGGCAGCCTACCAGGGCTATGGCCACAACCAGGCGGTCGAAGGTCCACAGCGGCGAGCGCTTGGTTACGGTGCGCGAATAAATAAAAATCGCAATTATTATGGCGATGGTGCCGCCATGGCTCGCAAGTCCTCCTTCCCAAAAAGCTATAATCTTTTCAGGATGAGCGGAGTAATAGTCCCACTCGTAGAAAAACACGTGGCCCAGACGGGCGCCGACAATCGTTGCGACGGCAACGTAGATCAGCAGCGTGGGGAGCCAGCTTTCGGGCGCACCTTCGTGGCGAAACATCCGCCAAACAATGCGGTAGCCGATAATAAAGCCGACCAGAAACATCATGCCATACCAGCGGACGGCCAGCGGGCCTACGGTCAGGCCGTCGGGGTTGCCGGAGCGCAGATATGCCAGGCCGAAGCCTATCAGGCCGGCCATAACAGTGCCGCTCCAGTCTTTCGACTCACGCTTGCGGTCGAGAATGCGGTCGACTATAAGCCACGCCACGCACAGTAGTATCCCAACAGTCAGCATGTTGGGGGTTAGGGTCAGACTGTCGATCTGAAAAATCTCAGGCTTGACGGTCCACGTTATATATCCGAGTGTCATAGACAAAATCATTACTTTTACGGCCACAAACTTACGAAATTCCGCCCAAACCACCAAAATTTGCTTTTGTCCCCGAAAACCCCTAACTTTGCACCCGATAAATAGAAACTTCAGGTAGAACAATATATTATGCGCTTCCAAACAGCTCTTTGTCTAATACTCTTCCCCCTGCTTCTTTCAGCTCAAAACACAGTTGAAATCGCCACTGATACAATCGTAATTTCAGAATCAATTACCGAGGAGGTGGTGGTGGTGGAGACGGAGGGGTCGCTGACAGAGCAGCTGGCGCGGCTGGGCGACACGTCGCATAGCGCCGGAGTGGCCGAGTTCGTGGTTCCCGCCGGAGTGTTCGCAACGTCGGCGCTCTTTGTGCGCGTTCCCGCCCTGGTCCGCGCCCGCGAATATGTGCAGGACCACGTTTCACACCATGGCAAGAACAAAATCAAGGCCGACGACTATATCCAATACCTGCCGGCGGTGGCGGCCTACGCCATGCCGCTGTGTGGCTATAAAGGAGAGCACGATCTGGTTGACCGCACCATACTGCTGGCCATGAGCTACGCAACCTTTGCCGTTCTCAACAATGCCGCAAAATATTCCTTCCGCGAAAAACGCCCCGACTGCAACACCCGCAATTCGTTTCCGTCGGGCCACACCGGAGTAGCCTTTGCCGGCGCCGAATACCTGCGGCGCGAATACTGGAACAAAAACAAGTGGGTGGCAATGTCGGGCTACGTCGTAGCCGCATCGGTGGCCTACCTGCGCGTCTACAACGACCGCCACTGGATCAACGACGTTGTTGGCGGGGCTGCCATGGGCTATCTCAGCACAACATTTGCCTACTGGCTCTATCCGAAAATCTTCAAAAAGCGCGCCCTCAAGCACCGCGACGCCCTGCAAGCCGCATCAACCGCATCTGACTTCACCTGGACGGCAGCCCCCTTTGCCGCCGACGGCGCCTACGGCGTGTCGGCCACGCTGACCTTCTAAAGGCCCGGAGTCGGTTATAATTTCTTAAATTAACAATTTTTTTTGTCGATTCTACGGTCGACAAGGTGTCTTACACACTATCTTTGCAGCAG
>CAZKPP010000031.1:0-22421 GCA_964554665.1 uncultured Bacteroides sp. | reverse complement strand
CACCTGACTGTTAATCAGGGGGTCGTTGGTTCAAGCCCATCTTGAAGCGCAAAAAAGAGACTGTCTTTCAGACAGCCTCTTTTTTTGTGTCTTATATATTTGGTGTTTTCTAAAATAATTATTATTTTTGCGGAAAATAATTTTTCTGAAAAATAATAATGGAATTTCTTGACCGTAAAGACGAGATAGCAGAACTCAAGCGAGTGCTGAACCCGGAAACAAGGGCAAAATTTGTTGTTGTGTATGGACGGCGACGCCTCGGAAAGTCCACGTTAATCAAGCGTGTGCTTTCTGCTGACGATGTTTATTACATGGCCGGTGATTTGGTGGATAACGTTCAACTGGAAATGATTCAGGAACTTCTTTCGCAGAAGTTCCCGGAGATTGGCATGGCAAAATTTTCAGGTTGGGAGGAATTGTTTCTTATGTTAAACAGGTTGTCGGATCGACAGTTCACTTTGTGTTTGGATGAATTTCCCTACATGGTTAAGCATTCGCCTGAACTGCCGTCGATTCTTCAACGTCTTCTTGACGCGAAGATTCTGAAATATAACCTGGTTATCTGTGGCAGTTCGCAACGCATGATGCAAGAAATGATTCTTAGCCAAAGCGAGCCGCTTTATGGACGAGCTGAAGCCATTATTGATGTGCGACCAATTCCGTTGCCCTATTTGCAAGAGGGATTGCACCTTGATGCTGTTTCTACAATTGAAGAGTATAGCGTGTGGGGTGGGGTGCCCAGATATTGGGAATTACGTGAGGACTATGAATCCTTGCCCGATGCTATTCGAGGAATGCTGCTTGGCCCCACGGCGGTTTTATATGACGAGCCCAAAAAACTATTCCTGGATGATATGACAGTGACGGTTCAGTCGGAATCACTGATGGCGGTTATAGCCGGAGGTGCCAACCGCCTCTCTGAAATAGCCTCCCGAATGGGACGCGAAGCTACATCTTTGTCTGCGCCACTTGACAGATTGATTCAAATGACCTATATCCGTCGTGAAATTCCTTTTGGGAATAGTCCCAAAAAGTCAAAGAAGGGTATATATCGGATCAACGACCCGATGATGGATTTCTACTACTCGTTTATCATGCCGAACATGTCGAGCTTGGCGCGTGGGCGCAAAAATATTGTTATGGATGAAATTGAGCGAGATTTCTCGGTCTACGTCTCCCGACACTGGGAGCATCTGTGTCGTGAAGCCGTAAGTGGAAATAAATTGTTTGGTCACCGCTGGGGCGAAGCCGGAAGATGGTGGGGTACGGTAGAAACCGAGAAAGGTGTATTCCGTGAAATGGAATTTGATGTCGTGGCTGAATCAACCGACGGAAACGCTCTTTTAGTTGGCGAATGTAAATGGACAAACCCCGAGCTGGCGTCGGTTTTGCAACGAAAACTGTTTGACAAAGTCAGCCGTTTACCCATTGCGGTAAACAAAGAAATCGTACCTGTGCTATTTCTTAAGAATGAGCCGAAAGATTCATCCGAGGGCATAAATATTTTATACCCTCAGGATGTTATCAATGCAAAGTATGGCGACGTTTAAGGTCGAAGAGGGGTTAGTGGGCGGATTGATAGAAGTCGAGGATGCGGGCGCGCAGAATGAGTTCGTAGCGTGCCTGGGCGCGTTCGCTCATTGAGCGCACAAACGTGTTTTTGGCATTTTCGAAGTCAACCGGAGTTGCGCGGCCCAGATCATATTTTTCCTGAACCGATGCCAAGGCGGCTGCAGAGGCCGTGCATGCTTCTTCTGCCGCCTGCAATTTCTCGCGCGCGCCGACGGCCTGATAGTAGCTTTCGTTGATAGCTTTAAACAGCCGGTCTTTTTGAGTTTCAAGATTCAGCACCGCTCCAAGTACTCTCAGTTTGGCCGAGCGAATGGAATTGCGGGTCTGCAATCCGTCGAAAATCGGAATATTCAGCTGCAGGCCTATGTATTGCCCGAAGTTGTTGCGAAACTGCTGACTGAAATTCTGATTGGGCATGCCCGAGAGCCGATAGTAGTTTGACGACAACCCCGCCTGAAGGTTAAGCCTGGGAATATAGCCGGTTTTGGCCACGGATACGCTGCGGTTTGCGGCGTCGACTTCGAGGCGGTTTGCGGCCAGCGAGTGATTGATGCTGAGGGCGGAGTCAAACACCGAGCGCGGATCGTGAATTACGGGGAGTTCCTTGGTGTTGAGGGCAACAACGTCGAAATCGTCGATCGACTCCAGGCGGAGCAGTTGCGCAAGATCGAGCAGGGCAAGGCGGCGGTTGTTTGTTGCGGTCACCAGCTGCAGCTTGGCCTGGGCCAGCTGCGAGCGTGCGTCGAGCATATCTGCTTCGGGAATCTTGCCGGCTTCGAGTAGGGCTTCGCGGCGCTGCAGCTCGTCGGCGGTAAGCTCGGCCTGGGCTGCGGCCACTCCTTCGAGTTCCGAACAATAAAGAACCTGAAGATATTGCGCCATAACGTTGAGGGTAACGTCGTCTTTGGTCGCCTCCATGCTTTCAACAACGGCTCGGAGCGATGCGCGGGCATAGTCGATGTTGCGCACCGTTTGCAGACCGTTGAACAGCGGCAGTTGCAGGCCGGCGCTCAGGCCGAAGTTGGCAGTGTTGTGGTTGGCATAGATATTCTGTGAGTTCAGCGAGCGGCCGAAGCTCCAGTTCTGGCTCGCGCCGGCAGAAATTTGCGGCAGCACGGCGTCTTTGGCGCCGGTTACCTGCTGCTCGGCCGTCTGGCGGTCGATTTCGCGCTGGCGCACCGTCAGATTGTGCTCTATGGCGTAGGCGATGCACTGGTCGAGAGTCATCATTTCCGCCGAGGCTCCAAGAATGCTCAGCAGTGCAAAGGCTGATAATACTATACGTTTCATTGCTTAAGTCCTCCGCGAAGTTTGGTGTCGGCATTGATTCCGCCGGTTATTTCAATGTTTATGCCGTCGCTCATGCCGGTTTCTACCCTGCGACGCTCAAAGGTTTGTTTGGATTCGTCGGTGAGTACATATACGTAGGCATCGTCGCCTTCGAACTCAACAATCGCTTCGGGAACGGCAAGAACGTTGCGGGCTTCGCGCAAAACAACTGCGGCGTTCGCGCTATAGCCGGCGCGCAAGGCTTTAACTCCGGGCAGGTTTGCGGCAGCTTTGATTTCAAAGGTGTTGGTGCCGTTGTTGCTTTCGGCCTTGGGCGAGATATATTCTATTGTGGTTTCGGCGCTTATATCCTCCAGAGCACCCACGGTAATGGTCATAGGCTGACCCAGCGAAAGCAGTCCCACTTCGGTTTCGTCGACCTTACCCTTGAAAATCAGGTCGTTCATGTCGGCGACTTTAGCAATGGTTGTGCCGTCGTTGAAAGTGTTTGACTGAATGACCGACGAGCCGACTTTTACGGGCACATCGAGCACCAGGCCCGTGATTGTTGAGCGCACCAGGGTGTTCGAGCCCTGGGCGTTGGTGGAGCTGACGCCGTCGCGCACAATAGTCAGTGCGTCGCGGGCGGCGGCGAGCTCGATTTCGGCGCTCTTTAAGGCCGTGAGTGCCTCTTCGTATTCCTCGCGCGAGGCAAATTTCTTTTCATAGAGTGCTATTGTGCGCGACGTTTTGGCTCTTTGAAGGGCTATGGCGTTTTCTGCGACCGACACCCGGTTATAGGCTGCCGACAGTTGGCTCTCTTCGGCAATAACCTTGATTTTGGCGATAATGTCGCCCTCTTTGACCTGTTGGCCGGCTTCAACGTAGATTTCCGATATGATGCCCGAAATCTGCGGCTTGATTTCGATTTCATCGCGTGGTTCAATGGTGCCGGTCAGCAGCGTTGACTTCGTGATTACCGCATCTGGGGTCGGCAGCACAACTTCATATTCCGGACGTTTATCTCGCGAGTTGAGATAGAGGTAAACGAATGTGCCGATAAATAGCAGCCCGACGATTACGAGCAGGGCGCGTTTCATAAACTTTTTCATTTGTCGTTTATTGCTTCGATAGGTTTAATTTTCATTGCTTTAAGTGAGGGGATGATGCTGGCGGCGATGCCGAGCACCAGGAATATCAGCAGAATAACAGCCGCCTGGCTGAACTCAATCTGAAACTTGATGTCGCTGAGCTTCTGAACTATTGCCAGGAGCCCGACCGAAAAAACTATGCCGGCGGTGCCTGCTATGAGCGTCAGGGCAATTCCTTCCGACAGGATTTGAGTGACGATGTCGGCCGGAGTGGCGCCTATGGCGCGGCGTATGCCGATTTCCGAGGTGCGTTCCTTGACTATCACCCACATGATGTTGCCCACGCCTATAATGCCGGCTATGAGGGTGCCGAGACCTACAAACAGGGCCAGAGTGCTTATGCCTATAAAGAGCATGTCGAGCATTTCGAATTTTTCGGCAACGTCGAAAAACCACAGGGCGTTGTCGTCGTTCGGAGCAATAGGGTGGTGGGCCCTGATGGCGCGGACAATGCGCGGCTTGAGCTCCGAGGGGGTGTGGCCGTCGAGCGCGGTTATCATCACGGCGCCAACCTGGTCGCCCTGGTTAAAGGCCCGCGCAAAGGTCGATAGCGGAATAGTTACGCTATTGTCGATTTTGTCGCCGTTGATCTGCACTTCGGCCTCTTGCGACGCTATGCCAACAATCTTGTAATATATGCCGTAAACGTTGATATACTTGCCTATGGCATTACCGTCGGGAAAGAGCTTGTTGGCAATGTTCAGGCCAATAACGGCCACTTTCGAGCGCGAGCGTTCGTCGGAGGCGTTGAGGAAGCGCCCTTGGTTAATCGTGGGCAGAAATGCTTTCAAAAAGTCGCGGTCAACCCCTTGAATCGACGCCTGGGTGGAGTAGCGGCCCGAAGATACCGAGGTGGTGCCACCGTATGATGTTGCGGCCACGGCGTCGATGCCCGGAATGCGGCGCATGGCGTCAACGTCGGCTGTGGTCATTGACCAGCTTGAGCCCTTGTTGTAGCCGCGATAGGAAACCGTTCGGCGGTTGGCGAACATAACCGCCGAATTCGAGGCAAAGCCTTCGAAGTTGGAGCGGAGTTTGCGCTCCAGGCCCCCGGCGCCGCCCAGCAGGCTCGTGAGCATGAATATGCCCCAGAAAATGCCAAAGGCGGTAAGAAACGTGCGGGTTTTGTTGCGTGACAGGGTTGCGCCGATTTCGCGCCAGTTCTCAATATCGAAAATTGTTGTCTTCATTCTTCGCGTAGGGCTTCAACCGGTTTAATTTTTAGGGCTTTGAGGGCAGGAAACAGGCCTGCGCCGAGGCCGGCAACGATGAGTACGAACATAACCGCCAGAGCCAGGTTGAAGTCGATGCCCGGATTGACGAAAGCTTCCGAATCACCCTGCAGATGGTCGATTGCTTCGGTCAGTAAAGTTCCCAGAACAACCCCGGCTATGCCCGAAATGGTGGTTATGGCTACCGATTCCGAAAGAATCTGCAACAGTATTGCCGAGGGCTTGGCGCCGATCGCACGGCGGACTCCGATTTCGTGTGTACGCTCGCGAACGCTTACAAACATAATGTTGCTCACGCCGATTATGCCGCTGACAAGTGTAAACAATCCTATAACCCAAACGGCAATGTGGAGAATCTTCATGCCGGTGCCCATCTGAAGCTTTTGGTTAAACTGATTCCATGTGTCAACGGCCGAAGGGTCGTCGGGGCTGAAATCGTGGGTAGCTGCCAGCGAGCGGCGCACCCGCTCTTCGGCCTCTGTTCCGTCGTCTAAAGTGTGAACGTTTTTAAGGTCTATGGAAATCTCGTCGACCATGTCGCCGTAGCCCATAAGCAACTGGGCGGTAGTGAAGGGCACTAATACTTCGCGCGACCATTCGGACTCGAAAGTGCCAACAATGGTGAACACGATGTTGCCGATACGCAGGGTCTGACCGACGACTTCCGAGGGGTTCGGAAACAGGGCATCAACAACCTGCGATGAAATTACAGCTACCTTGCGTCGCTCGGCCAGGTCACGGTCGTTGATAAAACGACCGTGGCTCACCTTGAGCCGACGTTCGTTTTGCAGCGCCGGAAAAATGCCGGAGTAGCCGGTAGAAATATAATCATTGTCGGACGATATGATTAACGGTTCGCTGCTGAGCCGCGCCGTTACGCCGTTGACCTTGTCGGGCGAATCGGCCGCTATGCGCTCCAGGTCGCCGGAGCGGAGGTTGATGAATCTCCCCTCCTTATAGCCATGCCAGGCGCGCGAAGTGCGCGAGCCCCAAACTTTCAGAATGTTCATACCCTGGTCGTTGACGTTTTGTTCAAACGCGTTGACCACCCCGTTGCTCATGCCGAGCAGAACAACGAGCATGAATATGCCCCAAGCAACGGCCAACCCGGTCAAAAACGTTCGGGTTTTGTTGTTGCGCAGAGTCTGGGCTATTTCAGTGAACAGGTCTATCATTTGGTTGAGGGGTTTTCAATCCGACCGTCGACAATGCGGATAATGCGGTCGGTTTGCTCGCCCACGGTGGGGTCGTGGGTAACAATGATTATGGTTTTGCCAAGGTCGTTGTTGAGATCGCGGAAAATCTGCATAACCTCTTTCGACGTTGTGGAGTCGAGCGCGCCGGTGGGCTCGTCGGCAAGGATTATCGCCGGGTTGGTTATCAATGCGCGGGCCAGGGCAACGCGCTGCTTCTGACCGCCCGACAGCTCTGCAGGCAAATGGTGCGCGCGGTCGGCCAGACCGAGACGGTCGAGCTGTTCCATGGCCATGATGCGGCGTTTGCGTCGGCTAACGCCTTGATAAAACAGCGGCAGGGCAACATTCTCAACCGCATCCTTATAGCTGATCAGGTTAAACGATTGGAAAACAAAGCCTATCAACCGGTTGCGCAATTCTGCGGCGCGGTTCTCCGAGAGGTTGCGAATCAGATTGCCGTCGAGCCAATACTCGCCGGTGTCGTAGGTGTCGAGAATGCCGAGAATATTCAGCAACGTAGACTTTCCCGAGCCGGATGCACCCATTATTGACACTAATTCTCCGCGGTCGATGTGGAGGTTAATGTCGTGAAGCACGTGGAGCGGCACGGCGCCGTAATACGTCTTGTTAATGTCGGTTAGTGTAATCATCGTAGAGACTGCGCAATTCGTCGGGCGTTATGCCAATCTGGTTCAGACGGTTGAAAAAGTAGTGGATTTCGTCGGCAAAGAATTGCTCTTTGCGCGCGGCGAGGATGCGCTCGCGGGCATTGGCGCTCACGAAGTAGCCTATGCCGCGGCGGTTATATATGATTCCTTGACGTTCGAGGTGCTCGTAGGTGCGCATTGCGGTGTTGGCATTGACCTGGGCTTCGGCCGCAGTGTCGCGCACCGACGGCAGACGTTCGTCGGATTGATAGCGTCCGGCCTGGATGTCATCCTCCAGGCCTTCGGCTATCTGCAGATATATGGGTTTGCTGTTCATTATTCCTGATAGATTATAGGCTTATTGACCCGCCCGATGAGTGGTCGGTTTTCGAATTCACCAGGCGGAGCGATTTACCGTCGATTTTAGCACCGGAGGTAGCTTCAAAAGAGCCGAAATCGGCTTTACCAGAAAGGATTATTTTGGCTCCTGACGAGGCTTCGGCGGTTAGTTTCTTCGAATTTATGTTCATTACGTTGAGTTTGGCACCCGACGAGGCCTCGAAGTCTGTTGCCGGCGAATTGAGTGCCTTAACGGTCACCGATGCTCCCGACGAAACTTCAATATCGGCTTTGGGTCCGGCAACGGATGCAAGCGTAATTGAGCCGGCCGATGAGGCTTCGATGTCGAAAGCCTTCGTGGAGGAGTTAAGTGGTGCGGTGCAAGTGAGCGACGATGCCGACGAGGCTTCAAACTCGGTAATCATAGGTCCGGTAACGGTTACGGAAACATTGTGCAAGTTCTTGCGGTCGTTAACTTTATTTTTTGCAACCTTGATTTCCAATGTTTTGCCGTCAATAACGGCTACCACGTCTTTAATGCTTGCCGCCGGTCCTGAAATCGTTACCTGCTGTTTTTTGTCGGAAGGGATATAGGTGACTTTCAGGGCGGCGGCGGTTGAAAGTTTGTTGAATGGTTTGTTAATGTTCAGAGTTCTCGTTTCGCCGAACGAAGCGCCGGCTGAAAGGACTATTGCTAATATGGCAAGAAAAAACTTTTTCATGTTGATGTAGAGTTTAGGAGTTAAGAGAGGAAGCGTTTGGCAACGGCCAGATTGCGGAAGCGAATCCACGCCAGATAGTAAACGCCGGCAATAATCGCATAGAGAATGCCTATCATAACCCAGGCAATCTTGATAGCGTCGCTGATGTCGAGGTCAAAGCTGCGGATAAAATCGGAGAGGACATACACCCAGTCACCCACCAGCGCAAAGGGAATGAGAATAGTCAAAACGGTTTGCACAACGCTGATTGCAACGAACGTTTTCAGGAACGACATCTTGGGCCACAGCGCCGAACCGAGCACGTATATAGCCTGAATTAGCAGGAAATATCCGACGCCGCCGAACCATATAAGAGTCGGCACCTGACGGTATTCGAAGTTGAAAACTGCCGTTAGCTCGCTCGACAGCGGCTGGAGGTTAAACATGGCGGCGGTTATGATGTCGCTGACGATAAAGGTTGCGATCAGCAGCAGATTGCCGAAAACAATGTTGATAACATTCATGGCAATGAACTTTTCGCTCTTTTTGGCAGGAAGCATCATTGCGGAGATGCGTTTGGGCTTGGTGGAGTAGCCGTTGAAAGTGAGCGAGCCGAGAATATTGGTGGTCAAGCCGGCAATAAACAGGTAGAAGAACGAAAGGCTGATGGCGCGTGCATCGGCTTCGCCGCGCAGCATCTTGCTCATAAGCAGCGACATAAGAAATACCAGGCCGAAGATTACGGCTGCGCTGATTGCCAGGTTGCGAGAGTTGGCAACGCAGTGGTGTTGCACAACGGTCCACATTCTGCGTGTGGAGTATTTATCCGAAGGAGTAATCATTTTTGGTTGAAGAAATTCGGGTTGGAAAATGCAAATTCAAATAGGCTTTCGAGGTTAACCTCGGTTTCGGAATCTTCGGTTCCGCGCGGGCGTATGATATTATAGCCTCCTAATGTGGGCTGGCACCAAAGAGTGTCGGCAACCGAGTCGCGGTTGGGGGTGAAGATAAACTGGAAGTTTTCTTGTAGCGAGGCAATGGAGCGGTCGAGCACTACTCCGGTTGGCGAAATCATTACCAGATGGTCGAGAACGCGGTCGAGGTCGCGCACCTGGTGGGTGGAGATAATGATGATGCGATCGTCGTTCATGGCCGAAACTACCGCACGGCGAAATTCTACCTTACCGGGAATGTCGAGGCCGTTGGTCGGCTCGTCCATCAGCAGAACTTCGGTATTGCAGGCCATGGCAAAAGCTATGAATGCTTTTTTGCGCTGACCCATCGACAGGCGCCCCAGATGTATGTCCGGCGTAAGCCTGAAGTGATCAAGATATTTTTCGAGCTGTTCGGCCGAGAAGCGCGGATAGAACTTGGCGTTTTGTTTAACGTAGTCGGCCAGCAGAATCGGCGGCATGTCAAACTCTTCGGGCACGAGAAAAATCTCGCTCAATGTAGATGGCAGACGTTTGAAAGTTTCCGTTCCGCCGAGTTCTACAGTGCCGCTTTTCGGTTTCAGAAGTCCGGCGATGCAGTAGAGCAGGGTAGACTTGCCGGTGCCGTTGGCGCCGAGCAGGCCGTAGGTTGCTCCGGGCTTAAATTGCAAAGTGATGTTAGCCAGGGCATTTGTGGCGTTGCCCGGATAGGCATAAGAGATGTTGTTAATTGTAATCATAGTGTCATAGTGTACTAATACACCGCAAAGGTACGACACGTTTTTCAATCCACCAAACTTTTCCGCCAAAAAATATGTTAAAAAGTTTTAAAGGCCTGTCTACGCTACTTTTCATAGCGTGGACAGGCCTATATAATAGGTTATTATCGTTTAGTTTATTTGATGCCGGTAGTGCCGGAATAGTCGGGTTTAACGGCAACGGCGTTATCGGTGTCGAGCCACTGGTTGACTTTGACGGTAAACTTAAGTTCGCCAAGGATAGGTTCGCCCGGGGTCGGGTCATCGGGGTCTACGTTACCGGCACCGTCGGTGAAGTCAAGAGTGTAGACATATTTTTTACCGGCTTCCCAGTTGCTGCCCAGAGGAATTGAAGCCCAGGCGTAGCTGCGGGTATCGGGGCCCTGATAGCTTGAAGTGAAGGGGTAAACCTGCACGCCGGTATCCTTACGGGTAATCTTAACCTGAACGGAGATGTAGCTTTCGCGGGCTACGTTGTCGGGGTCACCTTGAGGACTCCAGGGAGTAAGCTGCTGAGGCATCAGCATTGCGTTGCCTGCATCGCCCATAAGCGACTGAGCGGAGTCGGTAAGTTCAAAGGGCGAGAAGGAGATGTCGTAAACTGCGGTGTCGTGCCAGTCGTCGAGGGTCCACTGGTTGGTCTGGAAGTCGAAGGAACCCATATATTGAACGCGGCCGATACGCACGCCGGTAACTTCGTAGTTATAGGTTTTGTTGGCCGATTTGGCGCGGATTTCAACCTGAGCCAGACGGTGGTCGAACGTGAGTTCTACGCCGGTTTTGGAGTCGGTTCTCTTAACGCCGGTAGCATTGGCTGAAATAAAGTCAAACTGGTCGGCAATGTTTTCAGGAATGCTGAAGTTGTTGAGGGCCATGGTGCCGTCGCCGATTTCAAATTCGCCGCCATATTCCTCAAAGGTTTCGGGTGCGGGCGAAATGCTTATGAATTGCAGGGTATCGGTAGGGGAGAGCCAGGTATAGTCGCCGGTAGAGGTAAAGAACGAGTCGGCGCCTTTGGTGAACTTGGCGTTCTGGAAATACGGTTTGGTTTTGTTGATAAACGAAGTAACATAGATTTCGTTTATGTTGGCGTTGGTGGTTTCAGTTGCACGCGAGCCAACGGCTGAACGGAAAGCAATGGCGTCGGGGTCGAGTGATGTGGGAGCCACGCTGAGGTTGTCCTGGTCTGAACATGAGGCAAGGGCCAGGGTTGCTATTGCAGCAGCAAACAATGGTGTTTTTTTCATAACGGTAGTAAGTTAGAAGTTTTATTATATAAACATTTAGAATTCGAAAAAGTTTTTAACCCGGCTTTACATCTTCAGGTCAATGTTAACCGTTTGCCAGCCGTTGACGTTGACTGTCATGCCGCTGTCGCCCCCTTGCGGGCCGGGTTGCGGAAGTGACAGGCCGTGCAAAACAATGTGTACGTGGCGCGGGTCGGGAGCTTGACAGACCTGGTCGGTAACATCAAACGTGTGGCTCCACTTTTCGCCGTTGGCCATTACGGAGTAAACCGTCAGCGAGTGGCGCTTGCTCAGCGTTTCGCATTCGCCAAAGGTCAGGAACTCACCGTGGAGCCGGCTTTCGGCGGCAGTGGCCTTCAAGGTGCAAGTGAGAGTGGCAGGAACGTCAGTGCCGACTCCGCGGCTTATGTTGACGCCTTCGGCCATGCCCGACAGGGTGGCGTCGAGAGTGGTGGATTTAACGCGGTCGAGATTCTCAACGTCGTAAATATCCACTGTGTAGTGACAAACGAGTTCGTGGGGATAGAGTCGGATAGTGTCGGTGCCTCCGTGGTTGGCGAGCATGAATTGCTCTTTGGGAGCACCATAGAGCATGCCGGGAGTGGATGCGAGTCGCTCGCTCTCGGTGCCAGACACGCGAGGCATGGAGCGTGTGTCGAAACCCTGTGCGACGGCGATTTCGGCAGCATCGGGCGTGCGCACTTCAAAGGTGTTGGTGCTTTCGCTGTTGAAGAGGCGAGCCCAGTCGGTATTGTCGGCGTTCAGGCAGATAGCGCTGTGTGCTCCGAAAGGTGCACGGATTTCGCCTCCCTTGCTGTTTGAAAAAATATAGCGCAGAGGGTTGCTGTCGGCGTCGTCGTAGAGATACATGGCCATAGATTCAGGTGACGCTTCGGGGGCGTCTCGCCAGTCAAACACCACTTGAATGCGGGTCATAGTTGCGGCAGGCTCTTCAACAATGTAGAGTTCCTTATGGCGACACGAGGTTGCGCCGAGAACCATCAAGGCCGAAAGGGCTAAAGCAGAGAGTTTTTTCATAGTTCAACTCCTTTCCTGTTGACGTTGCCATGGCCAATAAGCCAAACGAGGGCAACTTCGAGTTTAGTCGGTCCGACCCAATTCATGCGGTCGGTCGATTCCCAGCGGTAGAAATTTTCGTAGGGAGAGTATTTAATTACCTTGCCGCCCATGTAGCCTAAACCGATGGTAAAGTCGATATTCAGCCTGCGGGTAACAGGGAGGGAATAACCGTATTCAACGCCGGCAACGACCAGCGCGCGGTCCCAGAGGGTGCCTTTGGGCACACCGCCCATGTATCCTTGGCCGCCGAGTTCAAAGTCGAAGGTAACGGCGCCGGCAAACAGACCCAAATGGTGGCCGGTAAGCGGCTTGAGGTCGGCTGCGCGACCAAACCAGCGGCGAACACCAACTGTGCCACCGTAAGCACGCCAGTAGAAGTGGGTGCTGTTTCTGTCCCACCAGCCGTACATCCAGTCGCCGAATACCGACCAGTTCTTGCCGACATAGAATTCCGCTCCGAGGTTGGGGAGCAGGGCGGCATCGTAGAGCATATTGGTCTTGACGGCCATGTAGAATGGCTTTCCGGCGTCGGATTTCATGGTCATGAAGGGTAGGGCAGCCGTATTCATACCAATGACCTCAAGGGCCGGAGAGGCTGCAGGAACAGGAGTATAGAGCGGACGCTCATCGTAGGTCACAACCAGGGTTGAGCGGCGCAGCGATGGAAATATATTATTATATAAATAAAGGTAGGGTTGAAAGTTCCCGATAGATTTTAGGCGGCGCAGCGGGTGGCTGACCGTTGCGGGGCGCTCGGTGATTTCGGTCAGGAGCGCTAAAACGTCGGCGCGGTCGGGAACATTGGTGTCGGCTTCGACCCGGCTGCGGAGGCCCTGCCAGTCGCGACCGAGATAGGTGAAGCTGACTGCCGAGTCGCCAACGAGTCCGCGACTGCGGAAAATATCAAAAAGAGTTACTGCTCGCTGTTCCGACAAATATTGGTTGAAGCGCACCGAGCCTTCGGGCGAAGCGGCGCCAACAACCTCGATGTTGCGTATGCGGCGGTTGACGCGGGCAACCGTGTCGGCCTTCATCTTGGCGATAATGCTGTCGATGCGTTCGCCGTTGCGGTCGATTGTCGGGTCATACTCTATGTGCGATTGCTTGAAGCCGATTTCTATGGAGTCGGCTTTTTCGCTGCCAAAGGTCTGGCCGAAAAAGGGAAGTAGTAATAGTAGCAGAGCAGTTTTTTTCATGATGTTATTCACGCATAATGCGTAGCCTTACATCGGCTATGCATTATTAACATCATTAAACTGCAAAAAGTTTTTGCAGCTACTGCTTTTTGGGCTGAGTTATGCGGTCGGGATTCTTGGCTATGAAGTCTTTCCACGACTTAGGGCCCGCGGCAACTTGCGGGCGCGACGATTCATAGTGATGACACAAGGCGGCGCCGAGGGCGTCGGTGGCGTCGAGGGCTTCGCCTTCGAGCGTTTCGCGCGAAATGTTGAGGATGCGGCGCAGCATTTCCTGCACCTGCTCTTTCGAAGCGGCGCCGTTGCCGGTAATTGCCATTTTGATTTTTCGCGGCTCATATTCGGTTATGGGCACGTCGCGGCTCAATGCAGCAGCCATGGCAACGCCTTGTGCTCGTCCGAGTTTGAGCATAGACTGCACGTTTTTGCCGAAGAAAGGCGCTTCAATGGCCATTTCGTCGGGCAGATACTGCTCAACCAGGCCTTGGACGCGCTCGTAGATGCGGCGCAAACGCAGGTAGTGGCTCTCGAACCGCGAGAGCTTGATAACGCCGAGGGCTATGCAATGTGGCTTCTTTTGGGCGATGCCCAAAATGCCGTAGCCCATAACGTTGGTTCCGGGGTCGATGCCTATAATTATTTTATCGAAATCGCGCAGGGTCACAGGTCAATGATTTCCATGACTGTTGAAAAGCAGGTAAATGCGTCTGCGCCGAGCTTGTTGAAAAGTTCGGCGGCAATCGGTTCGCTGCTCAGGCGAAAGTCTTCGGCAGCTTTGGCCGATTCAAACCGGGTTTGTACGGCCAGGCGCATTATACCCTCTTCGGCGGGGAGCCGCAAACAGGTTGCGGGCGACTCGCCGGCAGCGTTGGCCGCAGGTATCCAGCGTAGGCGTAGCGCGGATTTTACCTCGTCGGCAACCTGCGGGGCAAAAAAGAATGATGTGTTTAAAAGTACGCTCATGCCGATTCCAGAATCCGGTTTTCGTCGGCCATGCGGCGCATGTTGCGCAGGGCGTAGCGCATGCGGCCCAGGGCGGTGTTGATGCTAACGCCGGTTTCTTCGGCGATTTCTTTGAACGACATGTCGCGGTAGATTCGCATCATCAGTACCTGACGCTGAACGTCGGGGAGTTCCGACACCAGGCGGCGAAGGTCGCGCGTGAGCTGATCGCCGACAATAGTGTCTTCGATCGATTCCTGGGTCAGCGCACCGGCGCTGAAAAGGTCGAGTTCGTCGTCGGCATCGTTGCTGACGGTATTTTCGGTTTTGGAGCGGCGATAATGGTCGATAATCTTATTGTGGGCTACACGGTTGAGCCAAGCTCCGAAGCGACCGTTGTCTTCATATCGGCCTTCGCGGATAACCGTGATGGCCTTAACGAAAGTTTCCTGGAAAATGTCGTTTGCCAGGTCTTCGTCTTTAACAATGGTCAGTATATAGCTGAAGAGTGGTTTTTCGTAGCGCCCTAAAAGGGTATCGAAAGCCATGTTGTCACCATTGGCGTAAGCGGTCACCAACTCCTTGTCGGTGAGCTTAGTCAGTTGTTGCTGCATTGCGTCTATGTCTCTTAATTTTAATTATTTAGAGTAGCAGTGGGCGATAGGCAGTATGGTGTTAAAATGGTTTATTGAGATTAAATTTTTAGTTCAGGTAAGTGCAAAGTTACGAAATTTTTTCGACACCACAAAATATTTTCGCAACTTTTTTCGTTATATCTGCGGATAATTATATCTGTTCATCATGAAAAAGTGTTTTTTGCCGGTTCTGTTTATGCTTGTGGCTGTTGCTGCGCATGCCGGGGCGTTTCTGAAGGAGCTGCCCGGGGTGTCGACGGTTTTGAGCGGTTATGATTGCACCGACTCGGTTGCGCGCAGGCTTGAATCGCTGCCGCTCTGTCCGGCCGAGGGTATATGGCAGATGACGGATGGCGGAGCGCTGTTTGCCATTGAACGCGCCGAACCGGTAACTGCGCTCGCACCCGCGCGCATGCGTATGGTAATGTTGCGTTCGCCGTGGCGCACCGTCCGTCCCGGAACCGTTATAGGACATTTGCAGCCAACACCCAAGCCTGGCGTATATGAAGCGCGGCTATATACCGACTTTGCGCGCCGCACCGGATTAAGCATTCCGCGCGGTTTTACCCTTACACTGAATTCCGAGGGGTCAACAATGACCATTCAGCCGTTTAAGTTCATATTGAAGGTAAACGTCTTCCGGCTGCTTCCCTATATGTATCGCCGCCTAATCGAGCCCCAGAAATCGAGGCCCGAAGGCCTGTCGGGTGCGGTGAAAGTTGCTCCCGCAGCCGACGGACACCCGCTTTCGCCGGTTTACCTTTAGCTTTAATTTTCGCAGGTCAAAAAAAATCGCTACTTTTGCGCATTGATTATTGAGAATATGAAGCGAGTACTTCCAACCATACCTAAAGTTGCGATTCAGGGCATAGCCGGCTGCTTTCACGATGCCGCCGCCCGCAAGTTTTTTGCCGAACGAGGCATAGAAACCATCGAGACCCTGCCGTGTAACACCTTTCCGGAACTTTTCGATGCAATGAGCGCCGATGCGTCGCTGCTCGGCATCGTTGCCATTGAGAATACTATTGCCGGCGCGCTGCTTGCCAACCACGAGCTGATGCGTCAGAGTCCCGTAAGCATTATCGGTGAGTATAAAATGAGGATTTCACACGTGCTGTGTGCTCTGCCCGGTGAAACCATCGACTCCATTACCGAGGTTAATTCCCACGCCATGGCGCTGATGCAGTGTGAGCAATTTTTGCGCCGCCATCCGCAAATGAAGATGGTTGAGAAGTTCGACACCGCCGGTTCTGCCGAGGAAATTTCATCGAACAAGCTGTCGGGTCATGCGGCTGTTTGCGGCGAACTTGCCGCCGACCTCTATGGCCTTAACATTCTCGAAAAGGGTATCGAAACAAATAAGCGCAATTTTACCCGTTTTTTAGTGTTGGCCGACCCGCTGCTCGCCTCCGAGCTGAGGCCGCGACCCGAACTGCTCAACAAGGCCTCGATAGTGTTCACTCTTCCCCACACCCGCGGCGCTCTGTCGAAGGTGCTCACAATATTGACATTCTACGACATCAACCTGTCGAAAATTCAGTCTATGCCGATTCTTGGCCGTGAGTGGGAATATCGCTTCTATCTCGACCTTACATACGATAGCTATGCACGCTATCAGCAGGCAATCGATGCCGTTCGCCCCCTGATTAACGACCTTAAAATACTTGGTGAATATAATGAAAGCAATACAACCCTCTAATCGCGTTCAAAACGTTAAACCCTATTACTTTGCAGGTAAACTGCGCGAGGTTGCGCAACTGAATGCGCAGGGCTATGACATTATTTCGCTCGGCATAGGCGGGCCGGACCGCATGCCACCCGAGGCTGCAATTGAGGCTTTGTGTGAGGCCGCACACCGTCCGGACACTCATAGCTATCAGCCGTTTGCGGGGCTTCCGGAACTCAGGCGCGCAATGGCCGACTGGTATAAGAGGACATACGGCGTAGACCTCGACCCCGAAACCGAGCTGTTGCCGCTGATCGGGTCCAAGGAGGGTATTCTTCATATCTCGCTTGCGTTTCTAAACCCGGGCGACGGCGTTTTGGTGCCGAATCCCGGCTATCCAACCTATACTTCTGTCAGCAAACTCGTTGAGGCCGAAATATTTCCATACGACCTGACTGAAGAAAACGGTTGGCAACCCGACTTTGATGCCCTTGAGCGTCTTCCCCTTGAGCGCATCAAGCTGATGTGGGTAAACTATCCTCACATGCCAACCGGCGCTCCGGCTTCTAAAGAGCTGCTCCAGCGCATTGTTGACTTCGGTCGCAAACATAATATTGTAATTGCCCACGATAATCCGTATTCGCTGATTCTCAACGATTCTGCGCCGCTTAGTATTCTCGCCGCGGATGGAGCACGCGAAATTTGCATTGAAATGAACTCACTGTCGAAGAGTCATAATATGGCCGGCTGGCGTATGGCCATGGTTGCGACCAACCCGACATTCCTTCAGTGGATTGTGAAGGTTAAGAGCAACGTCGACTCCGGCCAGTTCAAGCCCGTTATGCTTGCCGCGGTCGAGGCTCTTAAGCAGGGCTCGGAGTGGAGTGCTGAACTCAACAGCCATTATGCCGCTCGGCGCAAGGTAGCCGAAGAAATAATGACTGCCTTGGGATGCACTTTCGACCCCAATCAGCGCGGCATGTTTCTTTGGGGCAAGCTTCCCGATTCGGTAGCAGACCCCGAAAAGTTCGTAGACGACATTCTCTATAATAAGCGCGTATTCATTACTCCCGGCTTTATTTTCGGCTCCAATGGTCAGCGTTATGTGCGCATATCGCTCTGCGCAACTGTCGACACCCTGAAAAAAGCCTTGTCACGTATTCGCTAAAGATAATATAATAATGAGTAACATGAAGTCGCGACTGGCGTCGCTCGATATTCTCCGAGGTCTGGACCTGTTTCTGCTTGTTTGGGTGCAGCCGGTTTTGTGGTCAATCGGCCGTGCAACCGATGCTGAATGGTTTCATCGCCTGCTTTGGCATTTCGACCATGAAACATGGGAGGGCCTGCGCATGTGGGATATGGTTATGCCGCTCTTCCTGTTTATGGTCGGCACCGCCATGCCTTTCGCATTCAGCCGTTTTCGCAGCGGCAACGCTTTGGATCGCCGCAGCGTTTATATGCGTATCGGTCGCCGCTTTTTGCTGCTGTTTTTGTTCGGTATGATTGTTCAGGGCAACCTTCTTGCTCTCAATCCCGAACGTATTAGAATCTACACCAATACCCTGCAAGCTATAGCTGTGGGCTACTTGTTTGCTTCGCTGATAGTTCTTAACCTCGGACGTCGCGGTCAGATACTCGCAACTGTTGCCCTGCTGCTGATTTATTGGCTTCCGATGCATTTTTGTGGCGACTATAATCGCGGCAGCAGCTTTGCCTTTAAGGTAGACGAATTGCTACTTGGCGACTTCCGCGGCGATTTGAGCTATACGTGGGTATGGAGTTCGCTGACTTTCACGGTAACCGTTATGCTCGGCGCTTTTGCCGGTGATATGATGCGCAATGTTCCGGTTGCGCAGCGCAGCCGGCGTGCGTTGAAAATGGCTGCCGTAGGTATTGCCCTGATTGTTGTCGGTTTGCTTTGGGGCCTTGAGGAACCGATTATCAAACGCCTTTGGACCTCGTCGATGACGCTGCTGTCGGGTGGTATCTGCTTCGTGTTGATGGCGCTGTTTTATTGGTGGATAGATGCGCGCGGTCATTCCCGCGGTCTCGGATGGCTTAAGATTTATGGTACCAATGCAATTACCGCATACGTTCTCGGAGAGGTTGTGAATTTCCGCAGCATCGTTAACTCTATAAGTTTTGGTCTGCAGCCTTATCTCGGCCAGGAATGGTATAATGTTTGGCTTACTTTCGGCAATTTCGGCATCCTCTTCCTCATCCTCCTCGCCATGTATCGCACCAACACCCACCTCAAACTCTAACCTATGCAAATATTAATTTTATTTTGAAATTCAAAATAAAATTCTTAATTTTGCAATCTCAAAAGTTGCCGACTTGATTATGAGAATCATAGCGATGAGCACAATCCGAGAGTATTATGAGAGTCATCCTGCTTCACGGGTGGCTCTTCAGGATTGGGCCGAACATGTTAAGAAGGCGCATTGGCAATCGTTTGCCGATATGAAAAAGACTTTCAATTCTGTTGACTATGTAGGAAATCAACATTATGTGTTTAACATTAAAGGTAATGATTTCAGATTGGTTGCAGTAGTGAAGTTTACAGTTCAATTCGTATTGATTCGTTTTATAGGCACTCATGCTGAATACGACAAAATAAAAAACATTAACGACATTTAGGTTATGGTAATAATTGAAGATGAGGTCCAGTATCGCGGCGCGCTGAAGCGTGTTGAAGAACTGATGTTGAAACTGCCTGAAGATACACCGTTATCAGATCCTGAAATGGTTGAGCTTAACTTGCTCGGAAATCTTGTTGCTGATTACGAAGAGGCGCATTATAATATTGGTGCCCCTTCGCTGATTGACGTAATCAAGTTGCGGATGTATGAAATGGGCCTGACTCAAGCCGCTTTAGCTAAACTTATCGGTGTGAGCCCCTCGCGGGTTTGCGATTATTTGTCCGGTAAGGCTGAGCCGACACTACGCATAGGCCGCCTGTTGAGCCAAAAACTGAACATATCGCCCGCTATTGTGCTTGGCGTAGGGTGAGGTGGGCCGGGGTGAAAATAAATTTGTCGGTTTGGGGAAGTTTTCGTAAATTTGCAGTTCAAAAAGTAACTGACAACAAATTATTACATTATGGCACAACAAGACGACGTTTTCAAAAAGATCGTTTCTCACGCTAAGGAATATGGTTTCGTATTTCCCTCAAGCGATATATATGACGGCCTTTCAGCTGTTTACGACTACGGCCAAAATGGCGTAGAACTCAAAAATAACATCAAACGCTATTGGTGGGATGCAATGACTCTGCTCCACGAAAACATTGTGGGCATTGACTCTGCAATCTTCATGCACCCTACAATCTGGAAGGCTTCGGGCCACGTTGATGCCTTCAATGACCCGTTGATTGACAACCGCGACAGCAAAAAACGCTATCGTGCTGACGTTTTGATTGAGGAAGATATTGCCAAAATCGACGATAAGATTGAAAAGGAAGTTGCCAAAGCCCGCAAGCGCTTCGGCGAAAACTTCGATGAAGCGCTCTATCGCCAGACCAATGAGCGCGTTGCAAAGCTCGTTGAAGAGCGCGAGGCTCTGCACGAACGCTTCTCGAAGGCGATGAACGACAATAACCTCGACGAATTGCGCCAGATTATTATTGACCGTGAAATCGTTTGCCCGATTTCCGGAACCCGTAACTGGACCGAGGTTCGCCAGTTTAACCTGATGTTCAAAACTGAAATGGGTTCAACGGCCGACGGCGCCATGACCGTTTATCTGCGTCCGGAAACCGCCCAGGGCATCTTTGTTAACTTCCTCAACGTTCAGAAGACCGGCCGCATGCGCATTCCGTTCGGTATAGCTCAGATTGGTAAGGCCTTCCGTAACGAAATCGTTGCCCGCCAGTTTATTTTCCGTATGCGCGAGTTCGAGCAGATGGAAATGCAGTTCTTTGTTCGCCCCGGCGAGGAACTCAAATGGTTCCAGAACTGGAAGGAATTTCGCCTGAAATGGCACAAGGCTCTCGGCCTGGGCGACGAAAAGTATCGCTATCACGACCACGAAAAGCTGGCCCACTACGCCAACGCCGCTACCGACATTGAGTTCCTCATGCCGTTCGGTTTCAAGGAAGTGGAAGGTATTCACTCGCGCACCAACTTCGACCTTTCGCAACACGAAAAGTTCTCGGGTAAAAACATTAAGTATTTCGATCCTGAACTCAACGAAAGCTATACTCCCTACGTTATCGAAACCTCGATTGGCGTTGACCGCATGTTCCTGAGCGTTCTCTGCTCGTCATACGAAGAGCAGCAGCTTGAGGGCGGCGACAAGCGCGTGGTTCTCCACCTTCCCGCTCCGTTAGCACCCGTTAAATGCGCCGTTATGCCTCTGGTTAAGAAAGACGGTCTGCCTGAAAAGGCCCGCGAAATCGTTGGCGAGCTGAAGTTCGATTTCTCGACCCACTACGACGAAAAGGACTCGATTGGCAAACGCTATCGTCGTCAGGATGCAATCGGCACTCCTTTCTGTATCACCGTTGACCACCAGACTCTTGAAGATAACACCGTTACCCTGCGCGAACGCGACTCCATGGAGCAGACCCGCGTGAGTGTTGATGATCTCCACCGCCTTATCCACGACCGTGTAAGCATCAATTCCCTGCTTCGCAAACTGAAATAATCATGAAAAAAATCGTAACCATTGTTCTGCTGGCTCTACTTGCCGCAGTGGTTTTGTTCTGTGGCGTAGGCTGCAGCAAATATAACAAGCTGACAACCTTGCAGCAAGAGGTTGAAAGTTCTTGGAGCAACGTTGAAACTCAATATCAGCGCCGCGCCGACCTTATTCCCAACCTCGAAGCAACCGTTAAGGGTTATGCCCAGCATGAGGCTTCGACCTTTGAGGCTGTTACCGACGCTCGCGCCAAGGCCGGCTCGATGACAATCAGCATCGACGACCTCAACGAGCAGACGCTCGCAAAGTTCCAGCAGGCTCAGAATCAGCTGAGCGGCGCACTGAAGTCGCTGCTGGCAGTTTCCGAGGCCTATCCCGAACTGAAGGCCAATGAAAACTTCATGCGTTTCCAGGATGAACTGGCCGGCACGGAAAACCGCATTCAGGTTGCCCGTCGCGACTATAACGAAGTGGCCCGTGAGTTCAACACTCAGGTTTCGCTCTTCCCCAACAATATCTTTGCCGGATTTTTCGGTTTCCAGAAGAAACCTTATTTCACTTCAGCCGAAGGCGCTGAGCAAGCACCTAAAGTTAGTTTCTGATGAATCGGCGGGTAATTCTACGTTTGGCAACCTTTGCAGCCGTTGTGCTTTCGCTTGCTTCGTGTAAGAAAACAGACGAGGAAAAGGTGTGGGACAAATATAAAGATTGGCGCGAAACCAACGACAGCTGGTTTCACGAACAGCTTGTCAGCGGCAAGTATTCGCGCGTAGTTCCGGAGTGGAACCGCGAGGCTCAGATTCTAATGCGCTGGCTCAACGACACTACTCTGACCTCCGGCAATCTTGTGCCCTATTATAACTCTACCGTAACGGTAAAATATCGCGGCACTCTCTACAACGGCGAGCCTTTCGACTCAAGCTATACCCAGACCGACAGTATTGTGACCATGAAGCCTCAGGGCCTGATTGACGGCTGGATTATTGCGCTGGAGCAGATGCACGTAGGCGACAAGGTGCAGATTATCGTGCCCTACGAAAGCGGATACGGCGCCAGCACTTCCAACGAAAAAATCCCGCCTTATTCAACGCTCTGTTTCGACTTGGAGCTCCGCGATATTCCGACCTACGAAATCCCTTCGGGTACTACTTCTGATAATTAAGAAGACAAGGTGGACAAATTTGTCTGCTTGCAACCACCATAATAAAAAATGC
>CAZKPP010000030.1:0-22604 GCA_964554665.1 uncultured Bacteroides sp. | reverse complement strand
CGCCTTCCATGTAGCCGAGCGAATAGAGGTGGACGCAGAAGCTGATGGTTGTGATAACCACGAGCATCAGGGCCGAAATCGGGTCAAGAAGGAAGCCGAGGCGGATAACCAGCTGCGGGGTGAATGCCAGCCAGTCTTGGTTGAACACGATGTATTGCAGACGCTCGCCGCCTTCGGTAATGAAGTCGGCAGAACCGCTGAAGAAGTAGGTAAAGGCGGTGATATAGGCCAGAACGAGGGTTGTGCCCATCGAGAGGATGCCATACCAGCCGGCGGCTTTATGGCTCATTTTGGAGCCAAGAAGGCCGAGCACGAGGAATCCCAACAGGGGGAGACACAGAATCAGAAGGGGAATGATTGCATTCATGTCGGTTTAGCCTTTAAGTTTGTTGGACTCGCGCACGTCAACGCTGTGGGTAGCGCGATAGAGGTTTATAATAATGGCGATTGCAAGGGCGGTTTCGGCTGCGGCAATGGCGATTGCAAACAGGGTGAAGAACATGCCCTCGGTAGTTTCGGGATAGAGATAGCGGTTGATGACCGTAAAGTTAATGTCGACCGCATTGAGCATCAGCTCCAGCGAAACGAGCATGGCAATCATGTTGCGGCGGGTAAGGAAACCATATACGCCGCAGCAGAACATAACCAGACTCGGAATCAGGTAATATAAAACGTTTATTTCCATAATCTAAAGCGGGGTGTTAACGTTTACGAGCCACGGCCACTCCACCGATGATGCAGGCAAGGAGCAACACCGAAATTGCTTCGAACGGCAGCAGATAGCCGGAATTGGAAAGCATTTCCAGGCCGAGTTTTTTCATTGTGAGGAACTCCATTTCGGGTTTTGCGCCCATCAGCGCGCAGCAGCGGCTGACCAGAGCCCAGCCGGTAACGCAGGCGGTGGCGACGGCAGCGAGAATGCCCCACCCTTTGCGGCGGCTTTCGAGTTTTTCGGAGTTTTTGCCGGGCTGCGAGGTGAGCAGAATCGCAAATACGAAGAGCACCACGATGCCGCCGGCATAAACTGCAATCTGAACTGCTCCGAGGAACTCATAGTCCATCATGAAGTAGATGATTGCGGCGCCAAACAGAGTAAAGAGCAAATAAGTTGCTGAACGCAGGATTTTGCGGGTAGTAACCGCAAGAATCGAGCAGATGATTATGGCAAGAGCCACTATTGTATATAGAATTTCCATAGCGCTTGGTTTATTTTGCGGGTTCGGTGGGAGCCGGAGCGGCGGGTGCGGCGGGAGCTGCCGGAGCGGCTGCCGTCAGGTCGGGCTCGGGCAGATAGTTGAGTTTCTTAACCAGCAGCGAGCGGGTAAACACGGCCTGCTCGAAGTCGTTGCTGAACTCAATTGCCGATGTCGGGCAGTTGGTAACACAGAGTTCGCAGAAGGTACACGAACCGAGGTCGTACATCCAGTTTACGAGCTGCTTTTTCTTTTTGCCGTCGGGCAGGTCAACCATTTTGCTTTCAATGTTGATCGTTCCGTTGGGACAGGAGCGCTGACACATTCCGCAGCTGATGCACTTATGATGGCCCTCAGCGTCGTATTTAAGCGTCAACACGGCTCGGAAGCGGGGGGCTGCCGGGTTGTCGAGGCGGTTGTCGGGATATTGTTCCGTGATTTTCTTGGTCAGGAACTCTTTGCCGGTCACCTGCATGCCCTGAACGAGCGACGACAGGCCTGAAGCAAAGCCCTTGAAGTAATCTTTTACGCTACCCATAGAAAATGGTGAATATTGATTGGTTTTAGTTTATTATTATTTGACTTGGCCGCCGAGAATATCGAGAAGTTCGGCGGTGATTGATTGCTGGCGAAGTTTGTTGTATTCGAGGCGCAGTTGCTCGAGCAGTTTGGTGGCATTGTCGTTGGCGGCCTGCATTGCCATTACGCGGGCAGCCTGCTCCGAGGCGCGGTTTTCGCTGAACACCTCCTGCACGGTTGACAGGAGCATCAGCGGCAGCGCAGTCTGGAATATGGTCTGCGCATCGGGCTCGAAAATGTAGAGGCCCGGGGCGGCAGATGAGTAATCGTCGGCGGTTTTGGGAGCCACCGGCAGCAGTTGCTCAGCCGACAGGCGCTGGCGTCCGGCGGAGATGAAGTGCATGTAAACAACATCTACCCGGTCGGTTTCGCCGCGCTCAAACGCCGAGCGCACGGCGGCGGTGAAGTCCTTAACCGTGTCGGCGTCGGCCTTGGAGGTTACGCCCTCGGGGGCGGGAGTAACATTTATGCCATGACCTTCGAGGGAGCTGCAGGCGCGCAGCAGCTTCTGGCCGATGGGCACGAGGGTAATTTCAACCCCGGGATATTGGCTGCGCAGCGAGTTGAGGTGTTCAAGCAGCTGCTTGAATATATTTACGTTGTAGGCACCGCAAAGGCCGTCGTCGCTACCCCACGCAAGCACTATTGCGTGCTTTACGGGGCGCGTTGCGGTCAGCGGCGACGTGAACTCCGCGTCGGCCCCGAGCAGGTTGCCGATAATGCTTTCCAACTGGGTGCGGAAGGGGAGCAGGCGTTTGATTTCGCGGGTGGCCTTGTTCATTTTGGCCGACGAAATCATTTTCATCGCCCCGGTGATTTTTTCGGAGGATGAAACCGAGCCTATACGCCCTTTTAGATCGCGGAGGGTTGCCATTTCAGTTTATTCAGTTGTTAGTTCTTATATTGAGCGGCGGTTTCTTGCGCAACTTTGGTGAGGATGTCGGCCACTTCGTCGGTGAGCTGGCCGGCCTTGATAACGTCGAGCACATCGGCCTGGTGCGAAGCGCGCAGAGTCATGAGCAAACGCTGCTGGAACTCGCCAACCTTATCCATAGGCACATTTTCGAGCAAGCCTTTGGTACCGCAGAAAATCACGGCAACCTGCTCTTCAACGGGCCAGGGCTGATATTGGGGCTGGATGAGCAGACGCTCGTTTTTGCGGCCTTTGTCGATTACGCGCGCGGTCACGGCGTCCATGTCGCCACCGAATTTGGTGAACGATTCCAGTTCGCGGAACTGAGCCTGGTCGATTTTCAGCGTGCCGGCCACTTTTTTCATCGACTTAATCTGAGCGTTACCGCCTACGCGGCTAACGGAGATACCAACGTTGATTGCCGGGCGGATACCGCGGTTAAACAGCGCTGTTTCAAGGAAAATCTGGCCGTCGGTAATCGAAATTACGTTAGTCGGGATGTAGGCGGACACGTCGCCGGCCTGGGTTTCGATAATGGGGAGCGCGGTCAGCGAGCCACCACCCTTGACCATAGGCTTCAGGGCTTCGGGCAGGTCGTTCATTTTTTCGGCCACTTCCTGCGCATCGATAATGCGGGCGGCACGCTCCAACAGGCGCGAGTGCAGGTAGAAAATATCACCGGGATACGCTTCGCGGCCCGAAGGACGCTTCAGAATCAGCGAGATTTCGCGATAGCTGACAGCCTGCTTCGACAGGTCATCGTAAACGATGAGGGCATCGCGGCCGGTGTCGCGGAAATATTCGCCGATGGCCACACCGGCAAAGGGCGAATAGTAGCGCATGGCAGCGGAATCGGAGGCCGATGCGGCAACCACCACGGTATAGTCCATGGCGCCGTTCTTGCGCAGGGTTTCAACCGTTGCGGCAATGCTCGATGCCTTCTGGCCGATGGCTACGTAGATGCAATATACGGGTTTGCCGGCCTTGAAATTATCGCGCTGGTTGATAATGGTGTCGATAGCAATGGCGGTTTTGCCGATCTGGCGGTCGCCGATAATCAGCTCGCGCTGGCCGCGGCCGATGGGCACCATCGAGTCTACGGCCTTGATGCCGGTTTGCAGCGGGGTTTTAACCGGCTGACGGTAGATAACGCCGGGGGCCTTGCGCTCCAGGGGCAGGTGAATGCGTTCGCCCTGGATTTCGCCGCGGCCGTCGACGGGTTCGCCGAGAACATTGATGACGCGTCCAAGGAGCCCTTCGCCCACGGGGATTGAGGCGATTTCGCCGGTGCGGCGCACTTTCATGCCTTCGGTTACGCGGTCAACGTTATTCAGCAGAATAACGCCGACGTTGCTTTCTTCGAGGTTGAGTGCAACGCCTTTAACGCCGTTTTCGAACTCAACGAGCTCGTTGGCGCAAACATTGTCGAGGCCATAGACGTGGGCCACGCCATCGCCTACTTCGAGCACTGAGCCCGTTTCCTCGAATTCTACCTTGCGGTTAATGTTTTCGAGCTGTTGCTTAAGTATTTGAGAAACTTCGCTTGGGTTAGTCATTTGTTCAATGGCTTAAGAGTTTTAATCGGAGTTGTTTGAGGTCGCTGGCAACGGAAGCGTCGAGCAGCTCGTTGTCGACAGCAATTGTGAATCCGCCGATGAGGTCGGGATTTACTGCCTCGGAGAACTCGGCGGTTGAGTTGGCGGGCAGATGTTTGTTAACCAGAGTCTGTATGCGAGAGAGCTCGGGGGCCTGCAGGGGAGCCGCGCTGGTTATGTCGACACGATAGATATTGTGTTCCCGGCGATAGAGCGCAACGTAGCTTAAGGCGACCGCGCGGAGCGAGTCAAGGCGACGGTTGCGGGCGAGCAGGCGCACGGTGTCGGCAATCAGGGGGTTGGCTGAAGTTACTGCGGCAACGAGAGCTTCTTTATCGGCAGCGTCGACGTGGGGGTTGGCAATAGTCTTCTGCAGGTCGGGTTCGGAGTCGAAAGCGGCACAAAGTTGCTGCATGGCAGCATACACTTCGGCGTCGACACCTTTTTCGGCGGCGAGCATGAAGAGCGCTTTAGCGTAGCGTCGAGGTATTAGTCCCTGGTCCATCAGTCGGCTTTTTCGATATTGTCGAGAATATTGTCAACGAGTTTTGCCTGAGCTTCGGGGTTAGCGAGGGTCTGGCCTACTACCTGCTGCGCAATGGTCAGGGCCGCGGCGCTTACTTCATCGCGGAAGCTCTGTTGCGCCTCTTTGCGAGCCTGCTCGATGGCCACCTTGGCGGCGTCCATCTCCTTTTTGGCTTCGCGCGAAGCCTGGGTGCGCGCTTCTTCAATGATTTGCGACTTCATGCGGTCGGCTTCGCGCAGAATTTCGGCCTGACGTACGCGGGCTTGCGCCTCGAATTCCTCGGCTTGTTGCTTGGCATTGTCGAGCTGCTCCTTGGCCTCGCGGGCATACAGCACTCCCTGGTCGATAAGGTCGGCTCGGCTGTCGACTCCTTTCATAATCGCGGGCCACGCGAACTTCCACAACAGCAGGAAGAGCACGGCAAAGGCCACGAACATCCAGAATATCAGGCCGAAGTCAGGGGTGAAGAGTTCCATTGAGGTTTTTTAGAAAAAGGGGCAGGATTATTATACGAAGAGACAGAGCAGGCAAACGATAACGGCGAACAGGGCTACGCCTTCGATAAGGGCGGCGATAACGATCATGTTCGAACGGATGTCGTTGGCAGCTTCAGGCTGACGGGCGATGGCTTCCATGGCGGAAGAACCGATTTTGCCGATGCCGATGCCGGCACCGATTGCTGCGATTGCAGCGCCAAAGCCGGCGCCGAGATACTGAATTGCAATGTCAAGAATAAGAGCTAACATAATTATTAAGTTTTGAGTGGTTTATATATTCGGTTTGAGTGATTGTCGGGGTTAGGCGGTTGCGTGATGTTCGTCGTGGCCGCGCTCCTGGGCCATGGCTATGAACGTTGTTGAAAGCATGGTGAACACAAATGCCTGGATGAAGCTGACCAGCACATCGAGCAGCAACATAAAGAGGCTGAATATCAAACTGATGCCGGTAGCCATGCCAGTTGCGGCGGCTCCGAAGTCGGCCATGATGAAGATTAACAGCGTAAGCACGATTACTATCATGTGGCCGCCCATCATGTTGGCAAACAGACGCACCGTAAGCGATGCGGGCTTGGTCAGGGCTCCGAACAGCTCGATTACCTGCATGATCGGAATCGGGCACTTGAGCCACAGGGGCACATCGGGCCAGAAAATTTCTTTCCAGTAATGCTTGCGGGCAAACAGGTTTGTGCAGAAGAAAGTTATGAGCGAAAGCACCAGGGTTACCGCAATGTTGCCGGTAAGGTTAGCGCCGCCGGGGAAAATCACCATGAGGCCCAGCAGGTTCATGATGAAAATGAACATAAACACCGTGAGCAAATACGGGGCGAACCGGCGCGAGTCTTCTTTCAAAGTGGGTTTGATTACGCCTTTATAAATGAACTCTATCAGTTCCTCAACGGCGCCCACAAAGCCGCGCGGGGCCAGGAAGCCGTGCTTCTTATGCCAGCGGGCCACGGGCAGACATACCAGCAAGGTAACGATAACGGCAATCCAGAGCGCGCAGACGTTTTTGGTAATCGAAATGTCGAATTTCGGCTTAACCTCGCTGCCGTCGGGCAGAACCTGAACTACCTTGCCCTTGTTGTCGCCCTCGGCGGGAACGGTCCACACATAGTCGCCCTCGGTGTAAACTTCGTGGTGGTCGAGGTGTGCCGAGCTGAAGCAGTGAAACGACCCGTCAGCGGCCCACACCATAACCGGCAGGGGTATGCGGTGGTGATGGTCGAAGGGCACTTCCCATCCGTAGCCATCTCCCAGATGCTCGAAAATAATCTCCTTCGGGTTGAATTCACTTCCTTCGGAGGCAGCAGCGGGTGCTACGCCGAGCGTCAGCAGGCATACCAGAGAGATTATGAGAGACTTTAGTCGGGCCATTGGGGTTATTAGTAAATGCAAACTGAAACTACGTCGTTGAGCACGTCAACCAATCCGCCGTCGGTGGTTACGCTGTGTTCCTCACCGCCGGCCGAATAAGTAATCTTACCCTTTGTGAGGGTCGACACCAGAGCCGCGTGGCGCGGCAACACGGTAAACGAACCCAGGGCGCCGGGCAGCGTAACCGAATCGACCGAACCTTCGAAAACTATGTCGGAGGGGGATATGAGGCGTAGAGTCATTGCTGATTATTCTTAGAATGTTACTTAACTTCGGCGAGCATTTTCTTGCCTTTGGCGATGGCGTCGTCGATAGTGCCGACGTTGAGGAACGCCTGTTCGGGATACTGGTCCATTTCGCCGGAAAGAATCATCTTAAAGCCGCGGATAGTTTCGTTGAGCGGCACCATAACGCCGGGGAGACCGGTAAACTGCTCGGCAACGTTGAAGGGCTGCGACAGGAAGCGCTGGGCGCGGCGTGCGCGGGCAACTACGAGTTTGTCGTCGTCCGAGAGTTCGTCAACGCCGAGAATCGCTATGATGTCCTGCAGCTCATTGTATTTCTGCAGCAGCTGCTTAACGGCCTGGGCGGTGTTGTAGTGGTCCTCGCCGATAACGTTGGGGTCGAGAATACGCGAGGTCGATTCCAGGGGGTCAACGGCCGGATAGATGCCGAGCTCGGCGATTTTACGCGACAGCACGGTAGTTGCATCCAGGAAGCTGAAAGTGGTTGCAGGCGCGGGGTCGGTCAAGTCATCGGCCGGCACGTAGATAGCCTGCACCGAGGTGATGGAACCGTTTTTGGTCGAAGTGATGCGTTCCTGCAGAGTACCCATTTCGGAGGCGAGAGTCGGCTGATAACCTACGGCCGACGGCATGCGGCCCAGCAGAGCCGACACTTCCGAACCCGCCTGAGTGAAACGGAAAATATTGTCGATAAACAGAAGGATGTCCTTGCCGCCGCCATCCTGGTCGCGGAACTGCTCGGCAACGGTGAGGCCGGTCAGCGCCACGCGAAGACGTGCGCCCGGAGGTTCGTTCATCTGACCGAACACCAGTGCGGCCTGGCTCTCCTTAACCTTTTCCATGTCGACGGTCGAGAGGTCCCACTGACCCTCTTCCATGCCCTTTTCAAAGGTTTCGCCATATTTGATTACTCCCGACTCAATCATTTCGCGCAACAGGTCGTTACCCTCACGCGTACGTTCGCCAACGCCGGTAAATACCGAGAAGCCGTTGTGACCCTTGGCGATGTTGTTGATGAGCTCCATGATGAGCACGGTTTTGCCTACACCGGCGCCGCCGAACAAACCGATTTTGCCACCCTTCGAGTAGGGTTCGAGCAGGTCAATAACCTTGATGCCGGTCTGCAGGATTTCGGTAGAAATCGTCAGGTCTTCAAACTTCGGTGCGGGCTGGTGAATGGGGCGCAGGTCGTCGCGCTTGAGCTGCGGCAGATTGTCGATAGACTGGCCGATAACGTTCATCAGACGGCCCTTTACCTGTTCGCCGGTGGGAACAGCAATCGGGTGTCCGAGGTTTTCAACCTTAATGCCGCGCTGGAGGCCGTCGGTACTCTCCATAGCCACGCAGCGCACGGTCTGTTCGCCAATGTGCTGTTCAACTTCAAGAATCAGTTCCGAGCCGTCGGGGCGGGTGATTTTCAGTGCGCTGAAAATAGGGGGGAGCTGAGAGGCATCGCCGCTGAAAGCAACGTCGACCACGGGGCCGATTACCTGGGCTACCTTACCGAATTGTTCGCTCATTATAAAATTGAGTTGGGAGTTTTTGAATTGGAATTAGAAGTGGAAGCCGGTGGTGATGATCAGAACCATCAGAACGAGGTTAACCAGCGACAGGGGCATCAGATATTTCCACTCGAACGAAAGGAGCTGGTCGATGCGCAGGCGGGGGAAGGTCCATTTGAACCAGATCATCACGAAAGTGACGGCCACGGCCTTGGCCAGGAACCAGAGGAACGAGGGAATATAATCCATAACGGCGTTGAAGCCATCCCAGCCGGGAATGTGCAGGGGCATCCAGCCGCCGAAGAAGAGCAGGGCTGCCACGCCGCCGATAATAAACAGGTTAAGATATTCTGCCAGATAGAAGAAGCCGAAGTGCATGCCCGAGTATTCGGTGTGGTAACCGGCGGTAAGCTCCGATTCAGCTTCGGGAAGGTCAAACGGGCCGCGGTTGGTTTCGGCGGTGCCGGCAACGATATAAATCAGGCAGGCGATGATGGCGGGGATGTGACCCTTGAAGATAAACCATCCGTCGGCCTGCTGGGCAACGATTTCGCTGACGCTCATGGTGCCGGCCAGGCAAACCATGGTTACTACGCAGAGCGAAATGGAGATTTCGTAGCTGACCATCTGTGCGCCCGAGCGAAGAGCGCCGATGAGGGTAAACTTATTGTTCGACGACCAACCGGCCAGCAGAATGCCGAGAACGCCGATTGAGCTGGTTGCCAGCAGGAAGAAGATGCCGATATTGAAGTCGATAACCTGCAGGCCGTTACCCCAGGGGAGCACCGCAAAGGCGAGCATCGAGGCGAGAATCACCAGGAAGGGGGCGAGGCCGAAGAGGAATTTATCGGCATGGTTCAGCGGAATAAGCTCCTTGATGAGCATTTTAAACATGTCGGCAAACGACTGCAGCAAGCCGAAGGGGCCTACGCGGTTCGGGCCGAGGCGACACTGGAAGGCAGCGCAGACCTTGCGTTCAAAATAGATGTAGAACAGCGCCAGCAGTGCGTAGAGCACGAGCAGTCCCAGGCCGATGAGCACACACTCAACGGTTACGGTCAGCCAGGGGGCCATGCCGCAGGTAACGCTCAGGAAATTATCGATCCAGCCGGTTATAAAGGATAAGTCTTGCATAAACGTGAATGATGGAGTGGATGATGAATGGAGTCAGAGAGGCTTTATCTGTCGATGTCG
Source organism: uncultured Bacteroides sp. (assembly GCA_964554665.1). GTDB lineage: Bacteria > Bacteroidota > Bacteroidia > Bacteroidales > Muribaculaceae > UBA3263. The sequence continues at coordinate 12,983 of CAZKPP010000030.1, read as the reverse complement.
GGAACGATATAATCGAGCGATCCGCCGATGGTTATGAGGTCGGCAATCTTGTTGCCGCTTACCAGATGGTCAACAACTGCAGCGAGCGGGAAGCAGGGCGAGTTGAACTTCATGCGGAAGGGCTGTGCGGTGCCGGTGCTTTCAATGTAGCAGCCAAATGCGCCCTTGCCGGTTTCAACTTCCTGGAACCAGTGGCCTTCGGGGAGCTTGATGATTTTGGGCACCTTGGCGCAGATATCGCCTTCGGGAATCTTGTCGATCAGCTGGGCGATAATCTTGCAGCTTTCTTCCATTTCGGTTATGCGGGCCTTGAAGCGGTCCATGGAGTCGCCGCCTTCGCGGGTAACAACGTTGAAGTCGAGTTCGTTGTAGATACCATAGGGGCGTGCGCGTCGAACGTCATAGTTCCAGCCTGCCGAGCGGGCCGTGGGGCCGGTGATGTTATAGCTGATGGCATCCTCTTTTTTGAGCACGCCAACGCCTTCCATGCGGTTTTTGGCGATGATATTGCCGGTAAACACCTTGTTGTACTCCTTGATGGCCTTGGGCATAACTTCGAGCAGTGCCTTAACGTCGGCAACAAAGTCGGGAGCCAGGTCGGCCATAACGCCGCCGATGGTGTTATAGTTAAAGGTCATGCGCGCGCCGGTGGTCTTTTCGAAGATGTCGAGAATGCGTTCGCGCTCGCGCAGCGGATAGAAGAGCATTGTTGTCGCACCAAGGTCCATGCAGAAAGTGCCCATGGCCAGCAGGTGAGAATTGAGGCGGTTGAGCTCGTCCATAATCACGCGGATAACCTGTGCGCGGCGGGGAATTTCGAGGCCCATGGCCTTTTCGATGCAGAGGCAGAGGCCGTGGCGGTTAATCATTGCCGACAGGTAGTCGAGGCGGTCGGTATAGTGAAGGGTCTGCGGATAGCCTTGTCCTTCACAGAGTTTTTCGATGCCGCGGTGGATATAGCCGAGATAGAGGTCGATTTTGGTTATGTTTTCGCCGTCGACCGCGGTGCGCAGGCGAAGTACGCCGTGAGTTGCGGGGTGCTGCGGGCCGATGTTCACAACGAACTGGTCGGGGCGGAAAATCACGCGCTCTTTTTCAACGATTTTGCCGTTGGCGTCTTCTTCGTAGTAAACCGTGGTGTCTTCAACGGTTTCGTGGTCGAGGCGCACGGGGTTGACCTGCGGGTCGGCGTTGTAGTCTTTGCGGAAGGGATAGCCAACCCAGTCGTTGCGAAGAAAGAGGCGACGCATGTCGGGGTTGCCGATAAACTTGATGCCATAGAAGTCATATACTTCGCGCTCGTAAACAACGGCAATGGCATAGAGGTCGCTGATTGAGTGGAGGAAGGGGTTTTCGCGGCTGTCGGCAACGGTTTTCAGGCGCACCATTTCGTAGGTTTTGGAGTTTACAATGTAGTAAACAACGCCGAGCTGTTCGCCCCAGTCTATGCCTATGAGGGCGCGGAGGTTATCGAAGCCGAATTCGTTGCGCAGGGTGGCGACCAGGTCATGAAGTTGGGCGTCTGCAACGTTGAATTCAAGGGTTTCGCCCTCTACGATTTCAACGGCGGGGAACTTCTGAGCCACGGTTTCCTTAAGATTTGCCATACTCTGGATTATCTGTTATGGTTTTTATTAGCTAATGGATGAATCAGTCGGTCATCTCTTCGACCGGATGGTTCTTGAGGAACTCTTTTTGGTTTTCCTTGCGGTTCACTCCGCCAAAGAATTTTTCTACTTTCATTTTGCGGCTGAGCTGCATAATGGAGTAAATCATAGCTTCGGGGCGGGGAGGACAACCGGGGCAGTAAACGTCGACGGGAATGATTTCGCCAACGCCCTTAACAACGTGGTAGCTGTTTTTGAAGGGGCCGCCGGAAATTGCGCAGCCGCCGCAGGCAATAACATATTTGGGTTCGGCGAGCTGGTCGTAGAGGCGACGAACAACCGGAGCCATGCGGTGCACGATAGTGCCGGCAACCATCATGAAGTCGGCCTGGCGTGGCGACGAACGGGCAACTTCCCAGCCGAAGCGGGCAAAGTCATAGCGGGCGGCGCCCAGCGAGATGAACTCGATGCCGCAACACGAGGTTGCGAAGGTCAGGGGCCAGATAGAGTTCGAGCGACCCCAGTTAATGAGTTTGTCGAGCGAGCCTACGATAACGTTGGTGCCGTTGGCTTTGAGCTCGTTGACGAGCGACTCGATATATTCGTTGTCTTTAAACGCTTCGTAGGGTACGCCCTGGGTGGTTACTTCCATTGTAGTGCTCCTTTCCGCCAGGCATAAACGAGGCCCAGCACAAGAATGGTGAAAAATACGGCGATGCAAAGAATGCCCTGGCCGCCGAGGTCGCGCATATTCACGGCCCAGGGGAACAGGAAGACACATTCAACGTCGAACATCAGAAAGAGAATGGCATACAGGTAATAGCCAATTTTGAACTGAGCCATGGACTCGCCACGGGTGGGAATGCCGCATTCATACGGCTCGCCTTTCTGCACATTATAAGAGCGGGGCGACAGCAATCCGGCAACTACCAGCGCCAGCGCAACGAGAGCTATACCCGTAACTGCTGCGGTGATGGCCAGGACGCCATTTGAGATGGATAACGTTATCATACAGTTTTTTATGGTAACAAAACTATGTATTTTGGGTCTATTATAGGCGCAAATTTACGAAAAATTTCTCAAACCACACTGAAATTCCAAAAAAAACTTAAAAATAATTATGAATTAGTAATTCCCATAAAAAGAGCGTCGGCGGCCCCGCTCAATGGGGTCGCCGACGCGTTGTCAGTCGAAAGGGAGATTATTTTACCAGTACTTTCTTGCCGTTGATGATGTTTACGCCCTTGATGGGAGCAGACAGACGACGGCCCTGCAGGTCGAAGATAACCTGAACGCCGTTTGCGGCTTCAGCGCTGATTTCCTTAACGCCGGTGGTGGAACCGTCGGAGTGAACGGTGAACGAGCGGCTAACGGCGGCAGAAGATTTGCCGTTAACGAGGAACATGCCGGCGGGTGCTTCGATCTTATATTTGCCTTCTTCGAGGCCTTCGAGTTCAACGCTCTTGTTTTCGTCGAAGTCGGTGGCGGTGATGGTGTGAACACCGTCAACGGGAGCTACGCGGCGAGCGGCAGCGGCTTCAACGTCAACAATGCGGGTAATGGTCATCTGGTGACCGGCAGCAGATTCGTGGTCGTTGAGTTCAACGCCTTCGGGCAGGGTGATGCGGTGACCGTTGGTTTCAATAACCGGGTTGATTTCAACGTCTGCTTCGCTGAGCAGCTCAAGAGTCCAGTGCGAACCTTCGATATTGTTGGCAATCCATTTGCAAACGAGGCTGTTGCCACCCTGGTGAAGGGCATAGTAGGAAACATTGGTAACATCGTCAGTGGGCACGAGAGTAAAGTTGAAGGCGTGGAGTCTGGAGTTGTAGCCGATGCTGTAGGGCAGACCTTCTTCAACAACGGGGATAGCCTGGCTGGTGCCGGTGGTATAGGAGAGCGAGTTGCCGGTGGCGGCAGAGGTCATCAGGTAGCCTGCACCGCTGGGAACGAACGACCAAACGGCGTTAACGTCAGAAGCGTCGGAGGTAGGAGCTGTATGATCTTCAGAAACGGTCAGGTAGCAGTTGCTGTAGTTTGCATTGCGGTTGTGCACCAGGAAGTGGCGGTTAGCCAGGGCAGAAACATTAGCGCTAACGATGCTGTCGATTGCATTGTAGATGCTGTCAACTTTTGCATAGTTGCCTGAAGCCTTGGCAGCGTTCAGGGCAGCTACGGTGCTTTCGCCGGCGTAGCTATATTCGGTGGTAGCTTCGTATGCTTCCTGACCGAGGAGTTCGGCGAGCTGGCCGTTGGCAAGAATCATGCGGTCCTTAACAGCTTCAACATATGCGGCGGTAGCGTTGGCAACTTCATTGTCGGAAGCGAGCAGGAAGTACCATGCGGAACCGTTGTTGCCGTTACCGTTGCTTTCGCGCGAGGGGCTCCAGCAGATCTTACCGGCATTGTTGCCGCTAACGTCGAGGCAAGTAGCATCGCCCTGCTCGGCAGTCTGGGAGATTGCGTAGGCGTTAACGCCATGGAACTGGTTGTGGGTCTGCTTGATTACGTAGATGGTCGAGCCATTGTCGGTTGCGGTAACCAGAGCTTTGGCAGCTTCGGGAATGGTGAACTCATAGCCGGTGAGGTTGATGAGCTTCACGCCGTCGCCGCTGGTTTCCAAGCGCCAGTAAACGCCGGGAATCGAAGCGTTAGAGCGGGTAATGGTTTCGCCGTTGCCATCGCCATCCTGGTTTTCGCCGTTAACAGCCATGTTGCTGGCAGCCTTGTCGTACATCGAGCGGGCGTTCATCAGACGATAGTATTTGGGAGCAGCGGCAGTCGAAACTTCGGGTTCGGCGAAAACCTGCTCGTCGAGCGAAGTAGCGGAGGCGGTCCACTGCGAGCCGGCATCGCCGGCGCCGTACCAAACGAGGTCGTTGGTGTAGGTATCTACGTTAATACCTTTGCCATCGGCAGCCTTGATGATGCGGAGGTTACCGTCGGCTGAAAGCTGCGAGGTGAGTACTTCAGCTATATTAGCTTGCATGATGGGTGTGCCGTTCGAAGTGGAGAACCACATACCGGCGGTGCGGCTATAGAGCTGGAAGCCGGTGTTGTTGTCGAGAAGGCGAACCTGCCAAACGGCATCGGCAGTAGGCTGGACTGAGGTGTTGATGCGAACGTCATTGCCCTTGGGAGCTACAGTCAGATAAGCGTTCTGACGGCGGCTTGCGTGGCGAATGTAGATAAGCTGTTCGTTAAAGGAGTCGATGTAGGACTGAATGGATGCATTGCCGGCTTCCACTTTTTCGTTGAAGTTGGCTATGGTAATATCAGCGGGTGCTACAACCTCGGGCACACCGCCCTTACCGATGAAGCTGCCGAGAGCAGCCAGATTACCGGCGCGCTCCAAGAGAGTGGCATCGATGCTTTCCTCATACATATTGGCGAGGTCGGCGGCAGTAAGGAGAGTAAAGAGTCGGAACTCGGAGCAGCAAAGGTGGCGGCCAACATCATTAGCACCTGCTTCGCTAAGGATAATCAGCACGTAGCGGCCGGTAGCGCGCTTCGTGAAATCGCAAATGCGAACCGATTCGGGGTTCTTATCGTAATTGAACGAGAATTGACCGGCAGCAACATTGGTGGCATCTTCGTAGTAAGCCTTGGCAGCGTTTTCGTCGCCGTTGTGGGTCGTAAATGCTGTAAAGGGATCGTTGCTCACATAAACCTTACCGGTAAGGAACTGACCATTAGTATTGTTTTTACGACGCCAGTATTTGAAGCCGTCAACATGTTCTTCTTTACCAAGGTCGAACATCATCCAGTGATAGGTATCCAAAGCTTTGTCGTTACCCCAGTTCTGGTGGAAATAAGTATCCTTGTTATCGTCAAACATGTTTGCGACGGGGCCTTCGTCGTCTCTTACGGAGCATGTGGTAACGGTCCAGTCGCTGTGGTTGATGTCAACGCGGGGCGGAATTTTGCCCTGCACCTGCAGTTCGCTGATGCAAAGGTGGTTGTTCTTAGTCTGGTCGGTTACAAGAAGAATGTAACGGGCAGTCATTTCGTCGAAGCGTACGGAACGCACATCGCCACGGGTAGCTTCGGCATACTGATAGTGGATTTCGCCTACAGGAACGTTGTCGGCGTTATCATACCATGCCTTAGCGGCAGCATGGTCGGCAAATGCGGTAAACGGAGTGGCCGAAGCGTAGAGTTTGCCTTCGAGGATGTGGCCATTGACTTGATCAGGACGACCCCAGATATCAATACCATTGATGGTTTCTTCTTTACCGAGGTCGACAATCAGCCAGTGGGTACCGTCAGCTTTGTCTTCACTCCAGTTCTGGTGGAAATAGGTGGTCATGTCGTCATCGAACATGCACGAAAGGGGGCCGCAGGTGTTGGTGTCCTGAATCCATGAGCAGGACGTTGCAGACCAATTGGTGCGGGTAAGATACCCTTCCATGAGGTCTTCGGCCTTAGAGGTTGTGGCGGCGAGCACCAAAGCCCCTAAAAGTAGAATTTTTTTCATTAGATTTTAGATAATTGATTGATTATTATTATGGAATATTAGATTTTTCAAGAGTCAGCGACCCGAGAGGAAACGCTTTTTACGCTCCCTGATTAAAGTTAACTAATTCATTTACAGACAATTCAAGATTTTGAGTAAATGTTTATACCGGGCAAATTTACACATTTATTTTAATTCTGCAAAAAATAATGCATATCACCGACAGGTCAAATTAACATTATTACACTGTTTTAACAATATTTAACCCTTTACGCACCGCCCAATCACCGAATTATTCATAACTTTGCACACCTTAATTAAAAGAATAGAATTTTTTCACAATACCTAACAATCACAAAACACAATCAATCAATGAAAAAGTTATTACTTTCTCTTGGTCTGCTGTCGGCCACACTCTGCGTGTCGGCCACAGATTACCGGACCGGCGCAAAGCTGACTGCGGCTCCCACAACGGAGACCAAGGTCATTCTCGAAGGCTGGACCCAGGCCCAAAAGGGCTTCATGGTTCCGCCGAGCAACGGCACCAACACTTTTGCCATCCTCGACAAATCTGATGCCAACCGCGTAGTATTCACCGAAGACTATGTTTACACCCTCGTGCCCGTAGAAGGTTCCACCACCGACTTCTACATTAAGGACAACAACGGCAACTACGCCCCTATCTGCACCATCAACATGAACACCGGCGACGGCAAACACGTTCCCGGCGCAACCAACATTGCCGAGGCCGGCACCTATAAAATCGGTGCCAGCAGCCCCATCACCACCGCCGCCTACAGCGACAAAGCAATGCTGACCAACACCAACCAGAACTGCAGCGGCGCATCGCACATCGAAGTGCACTTCGCCGACGTTAACAGTGAGCACCTCTGGTGTTACCTCTCAACCGGCGGCCCCGGTATGGCCGACGCCGGCAACAGCGGCCGTACCGCATGCGCATTCGCCATCTACGAAGCCGAAGAATGCGTGCCTGTTGACATCACCTTCAACTTCCCCGCTTTCGGTGGCTTCCAGCCCGCAGCTAAGACCATAACCCTGTTTGCAGGCCCCATCAACACTGCCGACATTCCCCTGCCGGAATACTTCACCCTGACCGGCATCGACAAGGAAAGCGCCACCGCCGCCACAACCGTTACCGTTAGCGGCACCTGGGACTTCCCCTTCGCTCTGAACCGCGTGTTCCGCGCCGACCTGCGCAAATCAAACGCCGAACACTGCTCGAAATGGGCAGTTAACGCCGACAACCAGATCAGCACCCGCTCGAACACCGACGCTGAAGTATTTGACCCCCAGAACCTCTTCTATCTGAAAGGAATTGGCTTCAACAACGACAACCGCCTGCAGGTTACCCTCCACTCGCTGGCCTATGACGACAACTACGGCTTCAACATCGGCAACACCAATCCCGGCTCCATAACCGATGCCCCCACCACTCTTACCGTTAAGACCAACTCGCAGTCTACCGCCGCAGACCCCGGCATTTCGCTGCAGCACCCCGCCAACGCCAACTGGCACCTCAACGACATAAGCGGCAAACTCGGCGCTTGGCAGAACGCTCTCTCGCAAAACGACATCGGCTCGTTTATCCGCTTCTTTGACCTGACCGAGGAAGACTTCGCCACCGCTAAGTGGAACCACAACGGCGAATTCCTCATTTTCGACGCCGAAAAGATTGCTGCCGCCAAGGCTGACCCCACCAGCGAAAAAGTTCGCGAAGTATTTGCAACCGCAAGCCCCGCTCCCGCAATCAACCTGACCGTTAACCTGAAACACAACGGCCGCCTGATTGAAACCACCACCGTTTCGGGCATTGACGGCGAAGAAGTAAGCGTTCCCGCTCCCGCATTCTTCACCGACGAAATCACAGTTACCATTCCCGCCGCCGACGGCACCGTTGACTACGACCTGACCGGCCTGGCCCTCCCCTTCAAGCACACCGAAACCACCGACAACCTGGTTTGGCAGATCGTTCACATGCACGTTGGCCACGCCGACACCGCCTACACCTGGACTTTCGACCAGACCGACAGCGACACCATGGTTGCCGTTAAACCCGAAGACACCGCCACCAACGGCTACGCCGACACCCAGCTCTGGGCCTTTGTCGGTAACATGGCCGAAGGCTTTAAGGTTTACAATAAAGAGGCCGGCACCAGCCAGTGGCTCTACGAAGAAGGCACCGGCAACAACCAATACGTTAAGGTTGGCACCACCGAAGCCGGCTCGATCTGGAAACCGGTTCTGAGCGCAACCCAGAGCGACGCTACCACCTACTGCTGCCTCAGCACCAACGGCAGCAACTTCGTTAACCTGAACACTAACAAAAACAACGGCACCAGCCTGACCCACTGGACCGACGCCGACAACGGCTCCACCATCTGGTTCGAAGCTGCCTGCGAAGCTATGCTCCCCACCGCAAGCGCATTTGACTACGAGCCCTACGACGGCCCGCTGGACGCGGTTGGCGCAGTTGACTTCAACGGCGTAGACTTCTCTGACGCTGAAGCTATTCTGGCCGCCGCCAACGCCGACAAATATGACGTTGAAGCTGCCGAAGGCCTCCGCGACCTGATTGCCCGCTACACCTCGAACGTTACCGTAAACACCCTTGAACCCAACGGCTACTACCGTATTGAAAACATCGAACATGCCAGCCAATACATGTATACCGCCACTGCCGACAACGATATTTACAGCAAACTGTTCCGCAACAACGACTACCGCAACGACTACCACACCATCTTTAAGTTCGAAGCCGTTGAAGGTCAGGCCGACCGCTACTACCTGCTGTCGCAGGGCCACTACGTAGGCCACGTTTACGGCACCGACCAGAACGACCACCACGGCCCGGTTCAGACCACCGTTGCCGAAGAACGCGGCGAATATAGCCTCGTAAGCATCGACCACGTTGCCCACCCCAACGAGAATAAACCCAACGTAGACACCCGCGTAGCTTTCGCACTCAAGGACATGACCCAGAGCGACTACAACTTCCTGCATCAGGGTGGCGAAGCCGGCGAGAACAGTAGCTATCGCATCTCCGCATGGCGCCAGTGGGCTCACGGTTCGCACTTCTATGTTCACAAAGCTACAGACATTGCCGTTAACCTGACCCACTCTCACAACGACATGAACATCGGCTTCGGCTACTTCCCCTTCGCAGTTAGCGCCGCCGACGACGACACTAAGCTCTACTACGTTCACGAAAGCAGCGACAAGGAAACCGGCGAACCGGTTATCACCTACAGCGAAGTTGCTTCCGTACCGGCCCACACCGCCTTCATGGTAAGCCACAAGAGCGCCGACAGCGCCCTGCTCAACATCGGTGCTGAATCTGCAGCCAACGCCCGCCGCCGCGTGGTATCGGCCGACGACACCAACAACGTTTACGACGGCTTTGCCGACACCGACAGCTGGACCGGCACCTCCTGGACCAAGGCCGGCGAAAATGTGCCCGAACAGATCACCGCTCTTGGCGTGAACGCCGCAAACGTTCGCTACATGGCCCGCTCGATGAAGTTCAACGAAGGCGGCGACCTGACCGTAGAATTCGTATACACCGGTGGCAACCACCGCATTGACGTATGCGGCGTAGTTCTGCTGAACGCCGAAGGCGAAGCAGTTGTTGCCGACTACCACAAAGGCTACAGCGGCACCTACAAGGACAACAACGTATACACCCTCAAGGTACCCGCAGCCGGCACCTACACCCTGCGCTACTACGCTTACAACGCCGACGACGCTCTTAGCACCAACGGCGACATCAACCTGACCTTCGTGACCAAAGACCACACCAACCTGCTCGAAGGTTACCTCCGTCAGGGCCAGGCTCAGAGCGGTGACTTCGTATTCGGCACCACCAGCAAGGGCGCAGGCTTCACCAAGGCTACCGAAGCCACCGACGTTGCCGGTAACTACGTTTACATCCCCGCAACCAAGCTCTATCACCAGAACCTCGCTGAAACCACCGAAATTCCTCTGGTACCCAGCGAAACCACCACTACCGAAATCAGCGAAATCAACGTAGAACAGCCCGCCGCCAAGGTCATCTTCGACCTGCAGGGCCGCCGCCTCAATGCTCCTGTCAAGGGCATCAACATTGTTAACGGCGCCAAAGTCCTCGTTAAATAATCGACCCTGAATTCCCAAACGTCTCCGGCCCGACAGCTCTCCGCTGCCGGGCCGGAATTTTATATACCCGCCAAAAAAAATTGGTAATACACAAAACTTTTATTATCTTTGCAATAACTTATAGAAATAGTTTTTCATGGCCAACAAGTTCGACTCATCAAAAATATCGCCCAACGTTATCCACTATATCGTTATGAGCATAGGGATGTTTGCCCGTCAATATAACTTGACGAAAAAAGAGGCATGCAACTACCTTTCGCGCTTCAAGGGCTTGGAATTTTCGATTAGCAATTACGAAGTCGAACACCAGCTGTCGCTCGCAGACTGCGTGGACGACATGGCGGCAATTTGTCTTAAAAACGGAGGGGCCGTCAGATGAGACTCTACCACGGCTCAAACCAACCAATCGAAAAAATTGACCTGACCAAAGGGAAAAAATTCAAGGACTTTGGTCAAGGTTTTTATACTACCCACCTCAAACAGCAGGCCACCGAGTGGTCAAAAACCGTAACCGACAGATATGGCGGCACGCCAACGGTTATGGAATATGAATTCGACCTGGAAAAAGCCAAAGCAGCCGGACTCAACATAAAGATTTTTGAAAATACCGACCGGGAATGGGCGCTGTTTGTTATGGCGAACCGCAACAGAAAGAGGCAAGACTATCGCCACAACTACGACATCGTTATCGGTCCGGTAGCCGACGATGACATGGCCCGCCTATTCGGGTTGTTTGACATGGCAATCATTGATTTGGAAGCGGTTGTTGCAGGGCTAAAATACAAGAAGCTCAATTCTCAATATTTCTTTGCTACAGAACGTGCACTAAAATTCCTTATCGAGATTAAAGATGGAAAATAATAACTTTGAATTCTTGGTAGAGTACATTACCGCCAAAGTGGTGGAATGGACGATGCAAGACCTAAACGTAGGGCTTGAGGATGCTTTGCTGCAGTTTCACAATAGCGAAACTTTTGAGAAGCTATGTGATGCCAAGACTCAACTATACATCGAGAGCCCGGCATATATTTATGAAATTTACCGGGAGGAGCGGCGGCGCGGCACCCTGCGCGGCCTGACCGACTAACCCATTACTCGATTTTCTATGAATTTTTGGCAGTAAGGGCGCGAAGCTGCTTATCAAAATCTGAATCAATCTGCTGTTTGGGATTGAAAAGATCATATTCGGCCTCAGCTTTAGCCTTTGCTTGCGCCGAGGAAATGGAGCCTCTATCCGGCAAAATCTTGAAATCGTTAAATGTCAGAAATTTGCTGACACTCGCCGCAAATTGTTCCATATTAAAAACGTTGCCCCGTTCAATCTGTCCCTCAATATAATCAAAATATGAGGTCACAGTGCGTTCAAGCGAACGTATTTCTTTTTCTGACAAGTAGTTTTTGGCGATGCTAACATCCGACTTCAGTATACGACCCTCGGGGGCATATTTCCACGTTTTCAAACCCATATTTGGTTTGGTATGGTCAGCACCGGCATAGACGATTTCAGCCGCCGTATGCCCGGTTATCGCATAATGGAACCGGTTCTGAACCATTGCGTAAAAATCCTTTGTTGTAGACGCGTGGCAATCGTAATCAATGCTACATTCGGCATAAATATCGGTAATTTGCTGCCATATTCGGCGTTCGCTCGCACGGATTGAACGTACGCGCTCCAACAGCTCGCGGAAATAGTCGCTTCCGAACGCTGCATTTCCCTGCTTGAGGCGTTCATCGTCGAGAACGAATCCTTTGCGTATAAACTCGTTCAGTACTCGTGTTGCCCACTGCCGGAAATGAGTCGCACGCTGACTATTTACACGATAGCCTACGCTAATTATTGCATCAAGCGAATAAAATGTTTGTTCGCGCTTGACTTGGCGATTACCCTCCTGTTGAACTATTAAGTTTTTCTTAATAGTTGCTTCCTGGATTAACTCTCCGGTGTCATATACGTTCTTGAGGTGTTGATTTATCGCAGGAACCGACACGCCAAACAGCTCCGACATCGCTTTTTGGGTCAGCCACAGTGTTTCATCCTCTACATAGGCATGAACCGTGCCGGAATTGTCCGGCAAGTTGTATAAAATAAACTGTATCTCCTTTGCCATAGGTATAATTTTGAAAATGCAAATTTACACATTTTCCTATAACCATCAAATTTTTACATATAGTATATCAATATAAAAAGCCCGGGGCAGCGGATGCTGACCCCGGGCTTGTATTGGGTATGGATTATGGTTAGGCTTGGTAGCAGGCGATCTGGGCCGGGTCGAAGGCGGCGATGAAGTCGCAGTGCTGATTAACGAGGGCCTGGGCCATGTTGTTGTAAACGATAGCCGACTTGGTGAAGCTGGCGTTGCGCTGGGCATCGAGCAGCAGCAGGTAGCTCATAACAACGTTGCCGGCCATTTCTACGAGGCGACGGGCCATGAAGTCGATATAAGGCTGATCTTTGGTTGAAGCAACGTCGGTAACGGCCTTCTGGAACTTCTCGGTCATGGTTTCGAGGTTAGCCTTGATGCGGGCGAGCTCGGGAGTGAGTTCGGCGCCGGCAGCCAGCTGCTCGCGATAGGAGTCGATGAGCAGGTTGATGGTGCCGGTGGTGACGTGGCGGATAGCAGCCACAACCTGCAGCTGGGTGGTACCTTCGTAGATGGAAGTGATGCGGGCGTCGCGATAGAGGCGTTCGCAGGCATATTCCTTCATGAAGCCGGAGCCGCCATGAACCTGAATGCAGTCGTAGGCGTTCTGGTTTGCATATTCCGAGC